>JBAWFF010000073.1:0-11853 GCA_049591635.1 Acetobacteraceae bacterium | reverse complement strand
GTCCCGCTGGGGGCGGGGGACGACGCGATATGGCGCGTTTCGGTCCGCCCCACCGCCGGGCCGGAGGTCGCGCGCGCGCTGGTCGCGGCGTTCGACGCGCGACTGTTCCTCGACTGGGGCGGCGGCCTGGTCTGGGTGGCCGGGCCGGACTCCGCGGACGCGCACGCGGCGGTCGAAGCGGCGGCCCGGGCGCATGGCGGCGTGTGGACCTTGCTGCGGGGCGAGGCGTTGCGCTTCTCGGCCGCGGTCATTCCGCCTGAACCCGCCCCGCTCGCGGCCATCACGCGGCGGGTGAAGGAAGCGTTCGATCCGCGGGGCATCCTCAATCCCGGGCGGATGTATGCCGGGCTGTAAACGCGCTAGGATCGGCGCATGAACTTCCTGACGCTGCTGTTGCTGGTGATCGCTTTCGTGCTGTCGGCGCTGACCTACTACAAGATCAACCCAGAGCGCGTGGTGGTGAGCCTGCCGTTCTTCTTCATGGCGCTCCCGCTGGTCCTG
Source organism: Acetobacteraceae bacterium (assembly GCA_049591635.1). Taxonomy (GTDB): domain Bacteria; phylum Pseudomonadota; class Alphaproteobacteria; order Acetobacterales; family Acetobacteraceae; genus DATFDN01. The sequence goes on along the minus strand of JBAWFF010000073.1, from coordinate 11,352 downwards.
TTCATCGCGTTCCTGGCGATCTCGTCGGGCGCCATCCCGACGAGCTGGTCCGCGATCGGTCTGCTGGTCGCGTTCGCGATGCTGATTATCGCGACGTGGCGGGCACGGTGGATGCTGCGACAAGGGCGCTGAGATGCAGACCAGCTTCACCGCCGAGCAGCTTCGCGATCCGGACACCGCTGCGAGCAACGCGGTGCTGCGGACCTGCGTGCATTGCGGCCTGTGCACCGCGACCTGCCCGACCTTCCTGCTGCTGGGCGACGAACTCGATAGCCCCCGCGGACGCATCTACCTGATCAAGGACATGCTGGAGACCGCCAGCCCGGCGACCGAGGAAGTGGCGCTGCATATCGACCGCTGTCTGTCGTGCCTGTCCTGCATGACCACCTGCCCGTCGGGCGTGAACTACATGCACCTGGTCGATCACGCGCGCCACTATATCGAGGAGACATATCGGCGCCCCTGGCACGATCGGCTGGTGCGCGCGGCGCTGGGCGCGGTGCTGCCGCGCCCCTCCGTGTTTCGCGCGGCGCTGATGGGCGCCCGGCTCGCGCGTCCGTTCGCGGGACTGATCCCGCGCGCGCATCCGCTCGGGCAGCGGCTGCGGGCGATGCTGGCGCTGGCGCCGCCGAGGCTTCCCGCCACGCGACAAGTCGCCGGTGTGCATGCGGCGCTGGGTACGCGACGCGCTCGGGTCGTGCTGCTGGCCGGCTGCGCGCAGCAAGTGCTGGGTCCGGAGATCAACGCCGCGACGATCCGGTTGCTGACGCGCCTCGGTGTCGAGGTGGTGGTGCCGCCGGCTGCCGGCTGCTGCGGGGCGCTGACGCATCACATGGGCAAGCACGACGCGGCGATGGCGAGCGCGCGCGCCAACATCGCCGCCTGGACGCACGAGATCGAGGAAGGCGGCGTCGACGCGATCGTCGTCAACGCCTCGGGCTGCGGAACGACGGTGAAGGACTACGGCTTCATGTTCCGCGCCGACAAGATGCGCGGCTTGGCCGAGCGCGTGTCGGCGATCGCGGTCGACATCACCGAGTTCCTGACCCGCATCGGCTACGCGCCGACCCGTGAGCCGCCCGGGCTGACGGTCGCCTATCACAGCGCGTGCAGCCTCCAGCACGGCCAGCAGGTCACGCTCGAACCGAAGGCGTTGCTGCGGAGCGCGGGGTTCACGGTGGTCGAGCCGGCGGAGCCACATATCTGCTGCGGCTCGGCCGGCACCTACAACATGATGCAGCCGGAGATCGCCGAACGGCTGCGCGAGCGGAAGCTCGGGAATTTGCACGCGGTGAAGCCAGACCTGATCGCGGCGGGCAACGTCGGTTGCCTGACACAACTCGCCGGCGGCGGCCTTCCGGTGGTGCACACGGTGGAGCTGCTCGACTGGATGGCAGGCGGGCCGGCGCCGGCGGCGTTGACCATCGGAGGCTGAGGCGTGCGGCTTCGTGCGATCGCCCTTCTCGCATTGCTAACCCCTCCGGCGCTCGCCCAGCAGCCCCAGATCGATCGCCACGCCGCCACCGAGCGTCTGCTCGACGCGCTGAAAACTGCTCCTGACGAGCGGGATGCGGCGCTTATCGAGGCCCACGTCGTCGAACTATGGCTCGGCGGCGCCACGCCCGCCGTGCGCCTGTTGATGGGCCGCGCGGCGCGGGAGGAGAAGGCAGGGGCCAAGGCGGACGCGATCGAGGATTTCGGCGCGGTTCTCGACCTGCAACCCGACCTCGCCGACGCCTGGCGTCAGCGTGCCGAGGCCCGCATGGAGGCCGGCGACTCTGCCGGCGCGATCGCCGATCTGGGCGAGGCGGTGCGTCGCGAGCCGCGCGAGTTCCTGGCATTCCGCACCCTCGCGCGCGTCGCCGAGGCACGCGGCAACTGGAAGGCGGCGTACGACGCCTGGAGCAAGCTGCTCATCTTCGATCCGAAGACCCCGGACGGCGCGCAGCAGCTGAAGACACTGCGGCGGAAGGCGCTGGGGGAAGAGACTTAGCCTAAGGGGGTTACACGATGACGAGGATGGACGAGGTCGCCGAGGATATCCACCGGATCTCCGTGTTCGTGCCGGAAGTCGGCCTTACTTTCAATCAGTTCCTGATCGCCGATGAGCAATCGGCGCTCATTCATACCGGCTATCACGCCATGTATGATGACGTTCGCCGGGCGGTCGCCTCGGTCCTGGACCCGGGCCGCCTCGCCTACGTCGTAGTGCCGCACTTCGAGGCCGACGAGTGTGGCGGCATGGCTCGCTTCGCCGCCGCCGCGCCGGGCTCCGTGCTGGTGTGCAGCGATATCGGCATGAGGGTCAATTTGAGCCACTGGGACTTCTCCGGCCCAGTCCAGGGGGTCCAAGACGGCGCCATCTTGGAACTCGGCCGACACCGGCTGCGGTTCCTGGAGACCCCGCATGTCCATCACTGGGACTCGATGATGGTCGTCGAGGAGACGACTCGCAGCCTGTTTCCGGCCGATCTTTTCCTCCAGCCCGGAGAGCAGCCGGTTGTCGTTCGCGAGGACCTGGGCCGGGAGATGTGCGCCGTCTACCGAGCGACCGGCATTTTCGCCAGTGAGGGGCCGGTATTGCGGGCGGTGGATCGGATCGAGCGGATGGCCCTGCGCTGGGTCCACCCCATGCACGGCGGCAGTCTTTCGGGCGAGGCTCTGCCTCACTACACTGAGGCGTTGCGCGCCGGGAATTTCGCCTATGACGGCCGGCTGCTCGGGCGACGACTTCCGGCATAGCTCTCGACGCCGCCTCTTTCGAGGACGTAGGCTGGCGCGAGAGCATGGGAGAAGAAGTCCGATGAGTGGTGACGACTGCCTTGCCGGCGTCCGAGTCCTCGATCTGACCCAATTCGAGGCCGGGCCGTCCTGCACCGAGGCGCTTGCGTGGCTCGGCGCCGAGGTCGTGAAGGTCGAGAATCCGAAAAGCGGCGATCCGGGCAGGACGATCAATCCCCCGCCGGGGCAGGATGCGCATTATTTCCTACAGTACAACGCCAACAAGAAATCCATCACCGTCAACCTGAAGGACAAGCGCGGCCTCGATCTGGTCAAGCAGCTCGCCCGCAAGGCCGACGTGTTCACCGAGAACTTCGCCCCCGGCGCGATCGAGCGGCTGGGGCTCGGCGCCGAAGTGGTGCGCGCGCTGAACCCGGGCATCATCTACGCGCAGGTGAAGGGCTTCGGTGCCGGCTCGCCGTTCGAGAACAACCTCGCCTTCGACATGATCGCGCAGGCCTGCGGCGGGACGATGAGCGTCACCGGCGAGGCCGACGGCAAGCCGCTGAAGCCCGGCGCGACCATCGGCGACACCGGCACTGGGATGCTGCTCGCCATCTCGATCCTCGGCGCGCTTTATCGGCGCACGCGCACCGGCGTGGGCGAGCATCTGCAAGTGGCGATGCAGGACGCGATGTTTCAGTACATCCGCGGCGCCTTCGCCACCGCGACACGGACCGGGCAGGCGGCGCGCCGCGCCGGGGCGGGCAGCGTGCTATCGAAGAACCCGCCGATGGGCATCTATCCGTGCAAGGGCGGCGGACCCAACGACTACGTTTATGTCTATACCAGCCGCGCCAATCCGGAGCATTGGCGGCGCTTGCTCGGCGTGATTGGGCGGGAAGAACTGATCGGTGATGCACGGTTCGAAACCTCGGCGGCGCGGCTGGAGAACGAGGCGGAGGTCGACGCGATGGTGACCGCCTGGACCAGCCGGCACGACAAGAACGAAGCTATGCGGATCATCGGCGCCGCCGGCATCCCGGCCGGCGCCGTGCTCGACACCGCCGAACTCCTTGCCGATGAGACGTTCCACGCGCGCGGCATCATCCAGACGATCGAGCATCCGACCTCCGGCGCCTATAAGATGCCCGCCTGGCCGGTGCGCTTCGCCGGCGCGACGCCGACCGTGCGGCCGGCGCCGACGCTCGGTCAGCATACCGATGACGTGCTGAGCGGATGGCTGGGGCTGGACGTGGGCGCGGTGCGGGATTTGCGCGGCAACGGCGTGGTTGGCTGACGGATTAGCAAGGGGGACAACGCGATGGCTGAATTGACCGGGTCCGAGATCCTGGCGAAGTGCCTGGCGAAAGAGGGCGTCAAGGACCTCTTCTACATCATGGGCGGGCCGATGCTGCTGGCCGAGGCCACCTGCATCAAGGAGGGCATCCGCATGATCGACGTCCGCCACGAGCAGGCGGCGGCGTTCGCGTGCCAGGCCTATAGCCGGCTGTTGCAGAAGCCGTCCGTGTGCATGGCGGCGAGCGGGCCGGGTGTGACCAACCTGGTGACGGGAATCGCCAACGCACTGATCGACTGCGCCCCGGTCGTGGCGATCGGCGGATCGAGCCCGATCAGCCAATTCGGCCGCCAGGTCTTCCAGGAGATCGACCAGGTCGCCGTCATGAAGGGCGTCTGCAAATACACCGATCGCGTCGTCAACCTAAAGCGCATTCCCCAGCAGGTGAACTTCGCCTTCCAGACGGCGATGTCGGGCAAGCCCGGCCCGGTCTACCTCGATATGCCGGGTGACATTCTCTATCAGAAGATCGACGAGGATTTGGTCGATTGGAGTTTCGCCGGGCGTCCGTTGCTGAACAGCCGCCCGCTCGGCAATCCCGAACAGGTCGAACGCCTGATCGACGCGCTCGCGAAGGCCGAGCGGCCGTTGCTGGTGTCGGGTAGCGGGGTGATCTGGTCTCGGGCCTGGGAGGAGATGCACGCGCTGGTCGATCGGATCGGCATTCCGTTCTACACGACGCCGCAGGGCAGGGGGGTCGTGCCCGACGATCATCCGTGTTCGTACCTGTCGATGCGGAGTTCGGCCTTCCGCGACGCCGACCTGATCGTGGTGCTCGGCACGCGGATGAACTACATCATCGGCCACGCGGCACCACCGCGTTTCGGCGCCAAGGCGACCATCGCGCGCATCGATATCGACCCGCAGGAGATCGCGACGGCGGCGCGCGGCGTCGACATCCCGATCGTCGGGGACTGCAAGATGGTGCTGCGCCAGGTGCTCGACGGCGTGGGGACGAAGATCATCACCGACACCTACAAGAAATGGCGCCAGACCTTGGCCGAGGGCGAGGCGGCAAAGCGCGGCAGCGCCGGCGCCAACCGCTACGCCGAGGACGGCGACATCCATCCGGTGCGGCTGCTGGAGGAGGTCAAGGGCTTCATGAAGCGCGACGCGATCCTCTGCGTGGACGGGCAGGAGACGCTGAACTTCGGACGCCAGACCATGCCGACCTTCGCGCCCGGGCACCGGCTGAATTCCGGCCCGTTCGGCACGATGGGCGTCGGCCTGCCGTTCGGCGTCGGCGCCAAGGTCGCCAAGCCCGACACGCAGGTGATCGTGGTGCACGGCGACGGCTCCTTCGGGCTGAACGCGATGGAACTGGACACGGCGGTGCGCCACAAGATCCCGATCCTCGTGGTGATCAGCCTCAACGGCGGCTGGACGGCCGACCCGAAGCGCGAGAAGCCCGGGCGTGACCTGGGCTACACGCGCTTCGACAAGATGGCCGAGGCGTTGGGCTGTTACGGCGAGTACGTGGAGCGGCCGGAGGACATCCGCCCGGCGCTCGATCGCGCGCAGGCGAAGGTCGATGAGGGGATGGTGGCGCTGGTGAACGTGCGCACCGACTACCGCGCGCGGTACGGCGGGGTGGCGTTCTCCGACTACTCGACCTAGCGCCCCCGTCGCCCGCACTTGACGCTGTGGCCGAGATGCACGATATTGAGTGCATCTCGGCACGGTGGGCATCATGGTAACGATTGCGGCCGTCGCGAAGGTTCTGGGCGGCTTTGGTTCGGCCGCGCGACATGCGGCCGTCAGCGAACTGGGTCTGGCCCGGGCGGTCCGTGATGGGCTGCCGTTCGCCACCCTGGAACGCCTGATCGCCGACGACATCGTCGATGAGCGGGAGGTCGAGGCGCACTTCATTCCGCGTCGGACCTACTATGCGCGCCGCCTGAAGGCGACGCTCTCGCGGGAACAAAGCGATCTGGTCGTACGCCTCGCACGAACCCAGGCCACGGCCGACGAGGTGTTCGGGGACCGTACGCAAGCCCACCTATGGTTGCGAGAAAGGAATGGCGCGCTTGGAGGCCAGACGCCGCTCGCCCTGCTCGACACCGAGGAGGGAGGGCGTCTCGTAGAGGCGGTGCTCGGAAGGATCGCGCACGGGATCGTCGAGTAGGTGCGGGTCTGGCGGCTCGCGCTCGGCCGGTTCTCGGAATTGGATGGGGAGGGCGCCAGGCAGTACGGAGGCCGGTGGAACAGCCCCGGGATTCCGATGGTCTACGCCGCCACCCACCTCACCCTGGCGCTTCTTGAACAGCTTGTGCACCTCGATCCCGACCGCCTGCCGGCCGCGCTCCGGGCATTCGCGATCGAGGTGTCAAGTGGCGTTCCGGTCGAGAATGACGTTCCCCCGATGAACGATGCGGAGGCAAGCCGTCGATACGGCGACGCTTGGGCCGCGTCGCTGCGCTCGGCCGCCTTGATCGTCCCGTCCGTGTTGATTCCAGTGAAGCTGAAGCCGGGCGATCTGGCTACCGAGGAACGCAACGTACTCCTCAATCCGCGCCATCGCTCGGCCGCCACCTGGCGGGTGACGGAGACCGTCTTCGCGGTCGAGCGGCGGCTCAAGCGTATGGCGTGACGAAGCGCCGCCGCGGCCTCACCGCACCCGGCGGAACTTGTGCAGGCTGCGCAGGTCGTCGGGGATCGGCCTGTCCGGAAACGTCTGCGGCCAGTTGGTCCACGACACCTCGCCCACGTACAGATCGCCGCGCGAGTCCACCGTCAGGCCGTGCGGCGCCATGAACTCGGTCGGGCCCAGGCCCGCGTGTTGGCCGCCGATCCGTCCGATGCGCTTGCCCGTGTTGTCCACGATGCTGACGCGCGGCCCGAGATTCGGCATGTCGCGGTTGACCGACGCCGTCGGACCCAGTTCCCCGATGTAGCAGATCGGGCACTTGCCCGGCGGCATGAACAGCCCGCACGGCCGGTGCAGATTGTTCCACTGCGCCTGGTATTTTCCGTTCCCGTCGAACACCTGCACGCGATGGTTCTCGCGATCGGCGACGTAGACGAAGCCGTCGGCATCGGCGGTGATATTATGGACGATGTTAAATTCGCCCGGATCCGTTCCAGGACCGCCCCAGGACATCAGCAGCCGCCCCTTTGGGTCGAACTTGTGCACCCGCGAATTGCCGTAGCCGTCGGAGACGAACACCGAACCGTCCGGACCGAGCGCGGTGTGCGTACAGCGGTGGAACGGCTCCCCGCTCATATACGGCGTGGGCCTGCCCGGTACGCCGAGGGTCAGCAGGATTTTGCCATCGAGCGTGCATTGGCGGACCGAATGGTCGCCGTCGTCGGTCAGCCAGATCGTGTCGTCCGGTGCCATGTGCAGCCCGTGCGCGCGCGGGAACACGCCCTCGCCCCAGCTGCGTATGAAATTGCCGTCGCGGTCGAACACGATCATCGGATGTTCGCCGCGATTGAAGACATAGACGTTGTCGCTGCGATCGACGCCGACCGAGCCGATCTCCTTGAACCGCCAACCTGACGGCAGCTTGGCCCAGTCCAGGACGGGCTCGTACACGAAGTCCCCGGTTCCCACGGTCGTCATCGTCGCTTCCTCCTTCGACTTTCCGGAAGCTTGTCACGCCAACGGCCTGCGTGCCAGCCTCCCCGCCAAATGGGAGGCAAACGATGCGCGCGCTGCTGGCCGGAATCCTGCTGTTCTTGTGCGTCTCGGCGAACGCCGATGAAGTGACCGTCACCCATTGGGGCTCGGCCTTCTATGGCGCGCCGTACGCGGTCGCGATGGCCAAGGGGTTCTTCAAACAGCAAGGCGTGGACATCACCGGCATCCTCAGCGGCATCGGCGGCGGCACCTCGGTGCGCAACACGCTGGCGGGCGGGCTGCCGTTCGGTGAGGTCGCGCTTGCCGCCACCGTCGAGGCGATCCGTCACGGGGAGCCGATCGTGCTGATCTGCGGCGGCACGGATTCGGTCGGCGACATCGGCTGGATCGCCAAGAAGGGCTCGTCGCTGCACTCCATCAAGGACCTCGCCGGCAAGCGCGTCGGCTATACCGCGCCGGGCTCGGTCACCAACATGCTGATCCTGATGTCGCTGAAGGCGTCCGGCATGAAGGCGTCCGACGTCCATCTGGTGCCGGCGGGCGACATCGGCGCCAATCTGTCGGCGGTGCTGAACGGGGCGATCGACACCGGCATGACCGGCGAGCCGGTGTGGTCGGAGAACGAGGACAAGTTGCAGATCGTGTTTTGGCCCAAGGACATCCTGGGCGACAACATGACGCAGAACGTCTGCATCACCACCAAGGCGTACGCCGACTCGCCCGAGGGCGCGCGCAAGCTCCGCGCCATCCTCGCCGCGCGACGCGAGGGCGTGAAATACATCTATGCCCATCCCGACGAGGCGGCCGACATCACCGCCGAGGCGTACCATGGCGACAAGATGCTCTATCGCCGCGTGTTCAAGCATATGATCGCCCTGCATTACTGGTCGGAGGGGGCGTTCGACTTCGCGGGCATGGACCACATGGTCGAGGGGCTGCGAATCCTCAACCAGATCTCGGGGCCGGTGGACTGGAAGACGATGATCGACGCCCGCTTCCTGCCGGACGACCTGCGCCCGAAGCAGTGATGCCAAGGGCGGCGTCATTGCGAGCGCAGCGAAGCGATCCAGCCCCACGCGGAGGGGTGGCCCTGGATCGCCACGCCTTCGGCTCGCGATGACAGCGGCCGCCCAGCTGCAAGGCGTCACTCGCGTCTATCCCGGCGCACCGCCGATCCATGCACTGGGGCCGCTCGATCTCGACCTCGCGGCGGGAGAGTTCTTCGCCGTCGTCGGCCCATCGGGTTGCGGCAAATCGACCTTGCTCGACGTGCTCGCGGGCCTCGGCGCGCCGAGCGCGGGCACTGTCAGCGTCGAGGGCCGCAAGGTGCGCGGCGTGGTCCCGGACGGCGTCGGCATCGTGTTTCAGGAGGATTCCAGCTTTCCTTGGCTCAGCGTGCGCGACAACGTCGCCTTCGGCCTGCGCCGCGCCGGCGTCGGGGCGGCCGAGATCGTCCGGCGGGTGGACTATGCGATCGGCTTCATGGGCCTCACGGAGTTCGCCCATGCCTATCCGGCGCAGCTCTCGGGCGGAATGCGCCAGCGGGTCTGCATCGCCCGCACGCTCGTCACCCAGCCCCGACTCATCCTGCTTGATGAGCCGTTCGGCGCGCTGGACCAACAAACCCGCCTGCTCATGGGCGACGAACTCCTGCGCTTGTGGCGGGAGACCGGGGCCGCCGTGCTGCTGATTACCCACGCCCTCGACGAGGCGGCGATGCTGGCCGACCGCGTCGGCGTGATGTCGGCTCGCCCCGGCCGCTTCATCGATGTCGTGACCACCGCGTGGCCGCGCGAGCGCGACAGCCGCATCGTCGCCGACCCGGCGTTCGGCGTCGTCACCGCGCGGCTGTGGTCCTCGCTGCGTGCCGAATCGCTGCGCGCGATGAACCGGACATGAGCCGGCGGGCCGCCATCCAATGCACGCGCATCGCGATCGCGATCATCGGCGTCGCCTTGCTGGAGGCACTCTGTCGGTCCGGCTTCATCAACGAACGCACGATGATCCCGCCGTCGGAGATGGCCGGCGCGATGATCGGCCTGCTCGCCTCGGGGGAGATCACCGGCGATATCGCGCGGACCTTCTCGACCGTCGCCCTTGCCTTCGTCATCGCGGTCGCGCTCGGCTTCGCCACCGGGGCGGTGCTGCACGAATTTCGCCGCGCGCGGCGCGCCGCCGATCCCCTGCTCGCGTCGTACTATGCCGTGCCGGTCTTCGTCTTCTACCCGCTGCTGGTCGCGCTGTTCGGCCTGAATATCCTGCCGCTGGTGGCGATCGGCGTGCTCGCCGCCGCCCCGGCGATGACCATCGGCACGCTGATCGGATTCGATCGCGTGCCGCCCGTGCTTCGCAAGGTGGCGCGCGCGCATCGGCTGGGTCGCACGCGGACGCTGTTTCTCGTGGTCCTGCCGGCGGCGATGCCGGGCCTGCTCGGCGGGCTGAAGCTCGCGCTCGCCTACGCCTTCATCGGCGTCATCGCCGGCGAGTTCATCCTCTCGAGCGGCGGCCTCGGCTACGGCATCGCCTTCGCATACGACAGTTTCGACAATCGCGGCATGTACGGGCGGATGCTGTTCGTCCTGCTGGTCGCGGTCGTCGCCAACGGGATTCTCGCCGCGTGGGAGACCCGCTTGCTGCATCGGCGCCATCGCGCATGATCGGCATCCGCACGTTCGACGCGCTGGTGGTCGGCGTCGTTCTGCTCGTGGTGTGGGAGGCGCTGTTCGCCTGGGCCGGCGCGGTCGCGATCACGCCGCCGCTGGCGACGATCCGCTACGCGATCGGCCTGTTGGGCAGCGGTTTCTTCTGGTCCAACGCCGCCGCCACGATGGAGGCGTTCGCTGCCGCGCTGGCGATCGCCGCGGTGGGGGGCGTGGCGCTCGGCATCGCCCTCGGCTTGCGCCGGTTCGCGAGCGATGTCGCCGAGCCGATCCTCGCCTCGCTCTACACGATCCCGAAGGTGACGCTCTATCCGGTCATGCTGCTGGTGTTCGGCCTCGGCATATCCGCGAAAGTCGCGTTCGGGGTGATCCACGGCATCGTGCCGATCACGCTCACGACACTGGCGGCGGTGAAGGCGATCCCGCCGGTCTATGTGCGGGCCGCCCGTGCCATGCGCCTCACGCCGTGGCAGACCGCCATGAGCGTGCTTGCCCCGGCGGCGTTGCCGGAGATCGTCGGCGGACTGCGGATCGGCTTCTCTGTCACGCTCCTGGGCGTCCTGATCGGCGAGATGTTCGCCTCCCAGCGCGGCCTCGGATTCCTGATCCTCAACGGCATCGGCTCCCACAACGTCCCGATGACCACGGCGGTGACCTTGCTGGTGATCGTCTTCGCGGTGGCGGCGAATGGTGCGCTGCTGATGCTGGATCGGCGCTGACACTCACCGGCAAGGGCGGGAGAGGTGAACTCGGTTCATCACCTCTCCCATTTATGGGAGAGGTCGCCGCGCCTTACGCGGCGGGTGAGGGTCAGCGAAACCGCGTCCGCAGCGCGTCCCACTCCGACGCGGCGCGGTTCGCGCAACCCCATCGCCCTGGTCTCCATCCCTGATCGCGCCGATGCTACCGCCCGCCACGCAGCGAGGCCAATCCATGAACACCGACAACATCACCGTCTGCATGTTCGACCAGTACGGAACCATCGTCGACATGCAGGGCGGCCTGATCGAGGCGGCGACGCCGTATCT
>JBAWFF010000072.1:0-4053 GCA_049591635.1 Acetobacteraceae bacterium | reverse complement strand
TGCTGGTGCTCGGCGGGCTGACGGAAGGCGTCTGGCCGCCACTGGCCGACCCCGGGCCGTGGCTGTCGCGCCCGATGCGGGCACGCATGAAGCTCCCCTCGCTGGAGGCGCTGGTCGGCCAGGCGGCGCATGATTTCACGGCCGCGGTATGCGCCGCGCCCGCCGTCGTGTTGTCGTGCCCTCGCCGGCTGGACGGCGCACCCGCCGTGCCGGCGCGCTGGCTGACGCGGATCGATATGTTCCTCGCCGGGCGTGGCGAAGCACTGCCCCGGCATCCCGCGTCGGGTTGGGCGCGGCAACTCGATCAGCCGGTGGCGCTGCGTCCGGCGCCACCTCCTTCCCCTCGCCCGCCGGTCTCGCGGCGGCCGCGGCGATTGAGCGTGACCGCGATCGAAACCTGGTTGCGCGACCCCTATGCGATCCACGCGCGGCATATCCTGCATCTGGAGAGGCTGGCCGAGATCGAGCAGGATACCGACGCCGCCGATTACGGCTCGATGGTCCATGCCGGGCTGCACCGGTTCCTGGAGGAAGCGGCTTGCGGCTGGCCTGCGAACGCTCGGGAGCGACTGCGCGCGCATTTGCTGCGGGCGATGGTCGACGCGGGCCTGCGGACCGCATTGGCGAATTGGTGGGCGCCGCGGCTCGAGCGCATCGCCGACTGGATCGCCGAAACAGAGACGGCGCGGCGCGCGGGGCTGGCGCCCTCCGCCTTGTCCACCGAAGTATCGGGGCGCTGGGAGCTGCGCCGGCAAGGCGGGCTGTTCACGCTGATCGGGCGAGCCGACCGGATCGAGCGGCGGCCCGACGGCCGGCTGGCGATCCTCGATTACAAGACCGGCGCGGTGCCCGGACAGCGCTTGGTCGACGCGGGGCTGGCGCCGCAGCTGCCCCTGGAGGCGGCGATGGCGCGCGCGGGCGCGTTCGGGCCGACCGTGGAGGGCGAGACCGCCGAACTCGCCTACTGGCACATCACCGGCGGCTTCATGCCGGGCAAGGTACTGGCGCTGTTCAAGGGTGACCCGGCGGCGATCGCCGAAGCGTCGCGGGAGGCCGGCGCGGCACTCGGCGCGTTGATCGACGCGTTCGATGACCCGGCGCGGTGCTATCTCTCGCAACCGCATCCCGGCCGCGCGCCGCGCTTCTCCGATTACGCGCAGCTGGCCCGGGTGGCGGAGTGGGCGGCGGCGGACGAGGGCGAGGAGGCATGAGCCAGTTCGCGCGCGACCGCGCCAACGCGGCGCAGCGGCTCGGCTCGGACCCGGCGCTGTCGGCCTTCGTTGGGGCCTCGGCGGGGTCTGGCAAGACCAAGCTGCTGACCGACCGGCTGTTGCGGCTGATGCTGGGCGGCGCGGCGGCGGAGCGCATCCAGTGCCTGACCTTCACCAAGGCGGCGGCGGCCGAGATGGCGCTGCGGCTGCATCGGAGGTTGGGCGAATGGGTGACGCTCGACGACGACGCCTTGGACGCGCGGCTGCTCGCGCTGTCAGTGGTGCCGACCGAGGAATCCCGCAAGCGGGCACGAGGCCTGTTCGCGACCGTGCTCGATCTGCCCGGCGGGATGCGGATCGGAACCATCCACGCCTTCTGCCAAAGCCTGCTGCGCCGGTTTCCGCTAGAGGCGGCGCTGTCGCCGCATTTCACGGTGGCCGACGAGCGCGAGGCGGGCGATGCGCTGATCGCGGCGCGCGAGGACATGCTGGCGGGCGCGGATAATGCGGCGACGCGCGACGCGCTGCGGCGATTGGCGGGACTGAGCAGTGCCGCAGGGTTTCACAAGCTGGTCGCCTCGTTGCTGGCGCGCCGCGAGCAGCTCGCTGGCTGCCTCGCCCTTGGGCCGGCGCTGGCGGAGGCGCAACGCCGGGCGCTGCGCGTCGTCCATGCCAGCCAGGAAGACGCGATCGCGGCGGCGGTGTCGTGGCCGGAGGCGGACGCATTGCGCGCAGCGGCCGAGGAGATCGCACGGGAAGGGTCGCCAAAGTGCCGCGAGAAGGCGGCGCGGATGTTGACATGGCTGGGCGGCGACCCGGCTGCGCGGTGCGCGGCGTGGGGTTCGTGGCGAGCCGAGTTCCTCACCGCCGCACACACCCCACGCGCGGGCGGCGGGTTCGTCAACGACAGGCTCGCCGCCACCCATCCGGCGCTGCGCGAGACGATGCTGGCGGAGGCCGAGCGCGTAGCGTCGGTCGAGGATGCGCGCCGGGGCTGCGACATGGCGGCGGTATCGCACGCCCTGGTGACGCTCGCCGCGCCGGTGCTGGAGGGCTATGCGCGGCGCAAGGACGCGGCGGGGCTGCTCGATTATGACGACCTGATCGGGCGGAGTTCCGGCTTGCTGATCGATCCGGGCGCGGCTTGGGTGCTGTACAAGCTCGATGGCGGGCTGGACCATCTGCTGCTCGACGAGGTGCAGGACACCGCGCCCGCGCAATGGCGCATCGCACACGCGCTGACGACCGAGTTCTTCGCCGGCGAGGGCGCGGTCGAGACGCCGCGCACGGTGTTCGCGGTAGGCGATCGCAAGCAGTCGATCTTCTCCTTCCAGGGCGCCGACGCCGCCGAGTTCGACCGCGCGCGTGCCATTCTGGGCGATCGAGTACGCGGAGCCGCCGGGCGCTGGGTCGAGCCGTCGCTGAACGTGTCGTTCCGCTCTGTGGCGCCGGTGCTCGATCTCGTCGATGCGGTGTTCGCCAATCCGGCGGCCGCCGCCGGCGTGTGCGAACCGGGCGGGATGCGCCACGAGAGCGACCGCGCGGGACAGGCGGGCATGGTCGAGCTATGGCCGCTGGCACAGCGCCCGCCGGTGCCCGAGATCCCGGCTTGGACGGTGCCGGAACGCAATCAGGGCCTGAAGTCGGCGCCGCAAGTCCTGGCGGAGGATTTGGCCGAGTGGATCGCCAACGAGACCGACGGCCACATGACTTTGGCGAGCCGCGACAGGACGCTGCGGCCCGGCGACGTGATGGTGCTCGTGCGTCGCCGCAACGACTTCGCGCGCGTCCTGGTCCGCGCGTTGAAGGCGCGCGGCGTGCCGGTCGCCGGGCTGGACCGGATGGCGCTGACCGAGCAGCCGGCGGTGCAGGATCTGCTTGCGCTCGCGGACGCTCTGCTGCTGCCGCAAGACGATCTGCAATTGGCGTGCTTCCTCACCAGTCCGCTCGGCGATCTCACCGACGACAGCCTGATGGCGCTGGCGATGGATCGGCGCGGCACGTTGTGGGAGGCGTTGCGCGCGCGGGCGAGGGAGCGGGCGGATTGGACGCAGGCGTGGGAAATGTTCGCCGCGTTGCTGGCGCGCGTGGACTACGTGGCGCCGCACGCCTTGTTCGCCGAGGCGCTGGGCCCGTTGGGCGGACGGGCGCGGCTGTTCGCGAGACTCGGCGCGGAGGCCGGCGAGCCGGTCGACGAGCTGTTGAACGCGGCCTTGGCCTATGCACGCCTCCATCCGCCGTCGCTGCAAGGGTTCGTGCACTGGCTGCGCCGGTCCGGCGCCGAGGTGAAGCGCGAGCCGGAGGCAGCGGGCGGCACGGTTCGGGTGATGACGGTGCATGGCGCGAAGGGGTTGCAGGCGCCGCTGGTGATCCTGCCCGACACGACCGCGCTGCCGAAGCGCGAGGACGGCATCCTGTGGGCACCCGACCCCCAAACCGGCGTCACGGTGCCGGTTTGGGCGCCGCTCAAGGAGCTGCGCTGCGCCGAGGCTGAACGCCTTCGGGCGCTCGTCGAGGCGAGCCAAATCGAGGAATATAACCGGCTGCTCTATGTCGCCTTGACCCGCGCCGAGGATCGGCTGGTGATCTGCGGATGGGAGCCCAACAAGACGCTCCCGGAGCGGAGTTGGTATGCGTTGGCGCGCGCTGGCTTCCTCGCCCTCGGCGCCGAGGACGACGACGGGTGCTTCCGTCACGCGGCCCGGCAGCAAGGGATGCCTGACCGAATCGAACACGCTGCCGAGGCCGGGGTGGCGCGCCCGCTGCCCGATTGGACCGGCGCCGCGCCGCTGTGGCAGCCCGCCCCGCCGCCCGTGGAACCCGCGATCACGCGGCCCTTGGC
>JBAWFF010000071.1:0-2482 GCA_049591635.1 Acetobacteraceae bacterium | reverse complement strand
AATCGCGCTCCGTCATTCCAGTCAGCATGCCCGGCCCCCTGATGCCGGTCATGCAGTGATTCGAACAAAACCCGATTCGGGAATCCGTCAGAAATGCATGGCAGGGATTCCGTCCACACAGCCTAGTAGGTGGCTAACCTCGATCACCGCCCCTTAACGCGATCCCTGCCCTTCTCATACCGTGCCTTCCACGCCCTCCCCCGGCTGGGTCTATGTGCTGACGAATCCCGCCATGCCGGGCCGCGTCAAAATAGGCTGCACCAGCAGGACGCCGGAGGTTCGCGCTGCGCGGCTGTCGGACAAAACCGCCGTCCCTGAGCCGTTCGCCGTCGCATGGGCGGCGGCAGTGACGGATCACCGGGCGGTCGAGTCCATCGTGCATGATCGGCTGGGGCGCTGCCGTCCAAACGCAAACCGCGAATTTTTCACCTGCGACGTTGCGACGGCCCGGCGCGAAATCGAGCGTCAGGCAAAGGCACTGCTGCGGCCTTGGTGGCTTTCGGCACTCCTGTCGGTCGGCATGCGACCGCGCCAGCGTCGGTCACGGCGGCGGCACAGTCGCGATGCGCTGATCCTGACCGCCGCTGCGGCAGTCGTGCTGCTGGTCGTGCTGTGGAAACCGGACTTGCCGGACTGGCTGCCATCCAGTCTCGCTCACGTCCTTCGGGATATGGCCTCCACTCTTCGACTAGGCAGTCAATATGTTGTATTCTCAGGTATCTACCCGATAGGCATGATATGACACTGCGATGCGACTCCCGTCGTTCGTCTTCCTTTTACTCACCAGTCGGCAATATAGGCGACACTGGGCGCTCTGAAGAATGACCGGACGAGGCCCGGTGCGTCCTTGATACGAGCCAATTGCGCCGCGATCTTGTCCCGCAGTCGTTCGCCCTTGCGCAGCGGCGCCCTGGCCACACCGGTTCGCTTCATGTGACTCCAGACCAGCTCGTCCGGGTTCAACTCGGGCGCATATCCGGGCAGGAAATGCAGCGTCAGCCGGCCCTGCGTTGACTGCACGTAGTCCTTCACCCGCTTGGTTTTGTGCGCCGGAAGTCCATCGATCACCAGATGGATCGGCTTGACGCGGCGGCGCATCATCTGCCGCAGCAGCTGGACGAAAAGCTCCGCTGTCAGTCCGCCCTGATAGGTGCAGTACCAGAACCCACCCTTGGCATTGACTGCCGAGGCCGCGCTGATCGATTGCCGTTGACCGGGACGCGCCACGACAGGGGTGTGCCCCCTGACACCCCAGGTCCGCCCATGCACGGTGTCGGCGCGAAATCCCGATTCATCCCAGAAGAACACCTCGCCACCTTGCGCTTTGGCTTGCCGCGCAATCGCCGGATAGGTCTCACGCCGCCACCGCTCGATGGCTTCGGGATCGCGCTGATACGCCCGTTGCAGTGGCTTTTGCGGCGTTAGATTGAGCTTGGCGAGCAATTCCCCTACCGCTGTCAGACCGAGGCGGATAGCGAACTTTCGCTCGATCAGCTCGGCCACGACCGAGCGGGTCCAGAGGCCGAAGTCGAGGCCGTATTGCCGCGGGTCCTTGCCGTTGATCCAGCCGAACACCTGCCGTTCCTGGCGCGCTGTCAGGCTGCGTGGTCGTCCGGGCGCTGGCCGTGCCCGCAACGCCCGCAGACCGACACCTGGCGTGCCTGCCGCACGGAGCCACTTGTAGATGGTCGTGCGGCTGAACCCGTACGAGCTGATCACCGCCGACGGTGCCTCACCTTCACGCACCCGCTCGACGGCCATCAAACGGATCGTCTCCAGCGTCGCGTGGTCGAGCTTACGTCCGTCCCGCTTCATGCCACCTTGAATCGTGCCTGATCCGAGATGTCAACCGATTTGTCGCCTTAATTATCGACTGGTTAGTAATACCTTCCAAATGTTTGGCCGTTAAAGGGAACGTCGGTCAACCGGATCGACACCATGAACCCGCTTCTCTGGCTGAATATCCTCAACGCCCTCACCACGCTGCTTGGGCAGTTCGCGGCTCTCTGGCACCAGCTCGGATTTCCGCCGCTGCCGCTGTAAGCCCACAGTCGCACGCTCCGGCTCGGCGCACCCCTCCCCCCGGCCCCCTCCCGCAAGGGCTACGGGAGTCGCACATGTGCGGAATGATTGGCGAGATGCCATCCGCTAATCATGCCGTCGAGGCGGGTCAGGCCTCGGTGGATGGTTTTCGGTCCGGCTGGCTTGTATCCTCTGGAGACATACCCCGACCAGCCGCCGAGCCGGGCGACGACCCAGGCGAACCATGCGAGGGTGCTGGTGGGATGCGGGTTTCTCAGCTTCTCGGTTCGCCCTTCGAGGGAGGCGTTGATCGCGTCCAGCGCGAGGGTGTCGGCCGGGTCGAGCGCATCGGCGAGGCCTTGGGCGGTGGTGCCGTCGCGCGCGAGGACGATCTGCATGATGCGAACCGCGGCGATCAGCGCGGTCACCGCCAGTTTGACGAACGCCTTCACGCCGATCA
>JBAWFF010000070.1:0-6314 GCA_049591635.1 Acetobacteraceae bacterium | reverse complement strand
TTCCAGCCGCGGCTGACCCAGGCGCCGCAGGACGTGCAATTCGCGCTCGATTACTGCAAGGAACACGCGCGCACGCGCGCCGAGCAGGAAGGGGTGCTGGCGGCGCTGCGCTTCAAGTGCGACGTGCTTTGGGTACAGATGGACGCGCTGCATCACGCCTATGTCGCGCCGAAGCATGTCCCGCCTGGCGCCTTCGTGCCCGCCGACCATTGATGGAGCGGCCGCGCACGATCATCGGGGCGGGATCGATCCCCCGCTTCCCGCGCGGGACGCGGTTCCGCTTCGATGCGACGCGAAAGAACTGGGTGATCCTGGCGCCAGAACGCGTGTTGATGCCGGACGAGATCGCGGTCGAGGTGCTGAAACTCGTCGATGGCGCCCGTTCGGTCGATGCGATCGCCGATGACCTCGCCGCGCGCTTCGGCGCGCCGCGCGATCAGGTCGGCGCCGATGTGATTACCATGCTCCAGGACCTCGCCGACAAGACCGTGCTGGAGGACGCTACGAGCGCAGGAACGGCGGGGTAGGTTCGACCGCGGGCAATCGAAACGCCGCGCCGACCTCGCGCAGCCCGGCGATGAAGCTCGCTTGCGGCTCCGTGCTTCGGTACTGTGACGGCGTCATCGCGACGATGCGCCGCGGCTCCAGACCCGAATGATAGAGCGTCACGTCGTAGCCCATTCCGGCGCCGATGCAGGCGCTTAGCGCCGGCACGACCGCGACGCCGCTTCCGGCCTGCACCATCGCGAGCGCCAACTCGTACGAGCGCACCCGGCCGGCGACGCGGTGGCCGGGGATGAACCGCTGGTACCATTCGCCGATGCGAAGCTGATGCTGCGTGCCGAAGGTGAACAGCACCGCGCCTTGCAGCGTGCGCAGCGCCGCCGCGTCGAGCTGCGCGGCGGGGTTCTTGACGCGTGCCAGGTCCAGCGTACGCGGCACCGCCAGCACGTACGGGTCGGAGAGCACCTCCGTCTGCGCGAAGGACAGGTTGGAGCTGGCGACCGAGCCCGCGGCGACGACCGCGATCGTCAGCCGTCGCGCATACAGCAATTCGATCGCCTCGCCGGGCGCGAGTTCGTGAACGTCAAGCTCAAGGTCGGGAAAGCGCTCCGCCATCCCGGTCTGCACGGAGGGGAACAGGTTCCGGGCGATCGAACTCAACGCGCCGACCGACAGCACGCCACGCATGCCCTTCGCGTGCGCCTCGAGGCCGGCGATGGCGGCATCGATCTCGGCCATGATGATTTCGGCACGCTGAAACAGGAATTGCCCGGCATCCGTCAGGTCAAACTGGCCGCGCCCGCGCTCGAACAGCGACTGGCCGACGGACTCCTCAAGCTTCGCGACGTGCTGTGAGAGGGAAGGCTGGGTCTGGTCCAGCAGCTTGGCCGCGCGCGTCAGCGAGCGCGTATGCGCCACGGCGAGGAAGATACGCAGTTGGTGAAGCGTAAAGGCGGGAGCCGCCGGAACGCCGGAGGGCATCAGACGACGTTCCAGAGCGACGCCGACATTGCCGCCGCCGCCCCGAAACGCCGGTGGTGGTCAGACGACCGCGCAGCCGTACGCGTTGATCTCGCAGCCGACCGCGATCTCCACAACCTTCGGTGTACGCCAAGCCATGTCGTGCTCCTCGTGTTGCTCGCCTCGCCGGATGGCCCGGCTGAGGCGTGACACCATTCCATCGCCCGGCACCGAGGGAAACCTATATGACCTATAAGCAGCCTGCCGAACCTCGTCATGCTTCCCTCGCCGCTGATGTCGAACCTCGCCCCTGACCCGCCGCTCGCGCTGCTCGCCGAACTGACCCATCGCTGTCCGTTGCAATGTCCCTATTGCTCCAACCCGGTGCAATTGGAGGCCGGACGCGGCGAACTCGGCACGGCGGAATGGCGGGACGTTCTGACCGCGGCGGCCGAATTGGGGGTCTTGCAGGTCCATTTCTCCGGCGGGGAGCCGGCCGCGCGGCGCGATCTGGCCGATCTTGTCCGTCATGCCGTCGCCGTCGGGCTATACACGAACCTCATCACATCCGCGATACCGCTGAATGAGCAGCGCGTCGCCGAACTGGCCGATGCCGGGCTCGATCACGTTCAGATCAGCTTCCAGGACGCCGACGAGGCCAACGGTGATCACGTGGCCGGCATGAGGGGAGCGCAAGCGAAGAAGCGGGAGGTCGCGGCGATGGTGCGCCGGAGCGGGATGCCGCTCACGATCAATCTCGTGGTGCATCGCCAGAACCTCGGCAATCTCGCCGCGATGCTCGACATGGCCGTTGGGCTGGGCGCGGCGCGGATCGAGGTCGCCCATGTGCAGTATTATGGCTGGGCGCTTGCCAACCGTGACGCCCTGTTGCCGTCGCGCGCGCAACTGGACGCGGCGACGGAGGAGGTGGAGCGTGCCCGCGCGCGCCACGCCGGCGCCGTGGTGATCGACTACGTCGTGCCCGACTACTACGCGCGGCTGCCGAAATCCTGCATGGGCGGATGGGGGCGGCGATTCCTCACCGTCAGCCCGGTCGGGCGCGTGTTGCCGTGTCACGCGGCCGAAAGCCTTCCCGGCTTCGTCTTCGACTCGGTGCGCGAGCACGCGCTCGGTGATATCTGGCGTGACTCCGAGGCATTCCAGCGGTTTCGCGGCACCGATTGGATGCCCGAGCCATGCGCGAGTTGCGACCGGCGGGAGGTCGATTGGGGTGGCTGCCGATGCCAGGCGTTCGCGCTGACCGGCGACGCGGCGGCGACCGATCCGGCGTGCGGGAAGTCGGCGCATCACGTGCTGCTCGACAACGCGGTGCGCGCCGCGCGGGACGCGCCGCCCGGCTTCATCTATCGCCGCATCGGCGTCACGCCGGAGATGCCGCTTCCCCTGACAGCAGGTTAGGCCAGCGCAGCAGCAGCGTGTCGCGCAGCCGCGCGACGGCTGCATCCTCGATCCCGCGCGGGCGCGGCAGGTCCACCCGGTGTTCCAGCACCACGCTTCCGGGGCGCGGAGACAGGAACAGCACGCGATCGGCGAGCGCCAGCGCCTCGCGCAGATCATGCGTGAGGCAGACGACGCTTTGACGCGCCGCCCCTTGCCACTCGGCGATCAGCCAATCGCGCAACTCCGCCGCCGTCGGCGCATCGAGCGAGACGAACGGCTCATCGAGGAGCAGCAACTCGGGGCGATTGAGGCAGGCGCGGGCGAGGGAAACGCGGCGCTGCATCCCGCCCGAGAGGCGTCCAGGAAAACTGTCGGTGAACGCATCGAGGCGCATGTCGCGCAGCAACGCGTCGGCGCGTCCGCTTGCCGCCGCCGCCGCATCCGCGACCAGGTCGAGGTTCGCGCGGACGGTCAGCCACGGCATCAGCCGCGGCGTCTGAAACATCACGCCCAGTTTCGGCCTGGTGCCGCCCGGGAACGAGACGCGTCCCTGATACGCATCGTCCAGCCCGGCGAGGATCTGCAACAGCGTCGATTTCCCGCAGCCGGATGGCCCAAGGATGCAGACGAACTCGCCCGGCGCGACCTGGAGGCGAACGTCGCGCAGCACGGTCAGGCCGCGCCCGGTCGCCGCCACGTGGTAGTCCTTGCGCTCGATCACCGCGTCGAGCCCGCTCATGTCCGCCAGCCCGCCAGCCGATGCTCCAGCGGGCGCAGCACCAGTGCCTCCAACAGCGCGAACAAGCCGATGAAGACGGCGGTGTAGGCGAGCACGCTGGCGATGTCGAAGAACTGGAAGAACACGCCGAGCTTGAACCCGACGCCGCTGCTGCATCCCAGCAACTCCGCCACCAGCACGATCTTCCAGATCAGCGCGAACCCGTTGCGCGTCGCCGCCATCAGGTACGGATAGAGCTGCGGCAAGTAGACCAGCCGGAAGCGGGTGCCCGGCGTCAGCCCGAACACCGTGGCGACCTGGAGCAGCTCGGCGTCGATCGCCCGCGCCCCCTCGCGCACGCTGACCACGACGGTCGGTATCTTGTTCAGCGCGACCGCGAGCACGACGGCGAACTCGGTCAGCCCGGCCCAGACGAAGACAAGGATGATGATCACCAGCGCCGGCATGTTCAGCGCGACCAGGAGCGGTGCATCCAGCAGGAGGTTCCAGCGCCGGCTCGATCCCATGATGATGCCGATCGCGGTTCCCGCCAGCATGGCGACCACGAAGCTCGCCGCGACGCGGGCGAGCGTGATGCCGACCTGACGGAACAGCTCGCCCGAGCTGGCCTCGGCGATGAGCCGTCCGAGCACGGCGACCGGCGTGGGAAGGATCCGGTCGTGCAGAGCGGCGGCCACGACCTCCCACACCAGCAGCAGGATCACGACCGAGAGAGCGCGCATCGCGCGGCCGCGAGTGAGGGCGTTCATCGAGAGTTAGGGCCCGCTGCCATCGGAGCGTGACTCTTCGGAGCGTGTGTCACTGCGAGAAGCGAAGCGACGAAGCAATCCAGGCCCACGGCACGGTGCTGCCCGCCTGGATCGCCACGCCGCCAAGCTGCGGCTCGCGATGACCAAGGCCGGCCGCTAGAAATGGATGCCCGTCCAAAACGTGCCCGGTGCAAGGTCGGTCGCGCCGCCGGTCACATCCTTGCCGCCGATTTCGGCCAGGACATGGAACAGCTTTTCCGCCACCGCCGCGGACTCAGCGGGGTCGTAATGCGTCACGATGCCGGCGCGATAGGCGTCGCGCAGGGCGATCAGGGTCGCGTCATCCTCGGCGCGGGTCAGTGGGCGCAGCCGCTCCCACTCCGCGTCGGAGGAGGCCATGACCTGCTGGGCGGCGACGGAGGCGTGGATGAATCCCTCGATCGCGCCCGGATGCGCCGCCGCCCATTTCGCCGAGAACACCCAGCCCAGGAGCGGTGCCGAATCCGGCATGCCCAACGCCGCCATCATCTGCCGGACCGTGAGCAGCTGGAGATAGCCGCGCGCCTTCAGCCGTGCCGTGTAGTTCCAGAAATTGAGCACGGCGGGAAACTCGTTGCGCTCCACAAGCTCGTTCAGCAGCGGCGGCGTGCCGAATACCGGGTGCATCGATCGCGCCGGATCGGCGCCGAGCACGTGCTGTCCATAGGCGCGAAACAGCAGCCAGCTCTTGTCCACCGGATTGCCGGCGACACCGATCTTGCGTCCGCGCAAATCCGCCGGCGTGGCGATGGCGGCGTCCGGGCGCGCCATGATGGCGCCGGTCGCGGTGGAATGCGGTACGAAGACGTAGTCCGCACCGGCTTGGCGCTGCCGGGAGACCCAGATGAAATCCGTCAGGATCACGTCGACCGACCCGGCTTGCAGCGCCACCGCGGGCGCATCCTTGCCGACCAGATCCACCTGGCTGACCGCGACGTTTTGTGCCGCGTCGAGGCCGTGGTGGTGCATCACGTCGAGTTCCCATTGCGCGGTGCCCGATTGCAGCACGCCGACGCGCACGCGCTGCGGCGGCGCGCCGATCGCGGTGCCGGCGCAAGCAAGCGCGAGAATCAACAGGCCAGTCAGCCATTTCGCCGAACGTACATGAAGCGGCATACGGTTCCCCCCCGAGCGCCGCGATGAATAGACCGATCAGGCTTGGGGTTGAAGTGATTTGCCGCCCTGGTGGAACTCGGCGTACGCTCTCCATCAATCGAGGAGGAACCCCGATGCGGGTGGGCGTGATCGCGGGCGCGCTGTTGGGGATCGCAACGATGGGGTGGTCCGCGACGGCTTTGGCGGTCGATCACTTCGTCGCCTTCAATCTGACCACCTCGACGGAATTCAAGGGCCTGTACCTCGCCCCGGCGGGCACGCACGATTGGGGGCCGAACCAGGTGCTCGGCGACAAGGAAGAGGTCTGGGACACGTCCGAGCGGCTGAAACTCACCGGCATCTCACGCGGCCGGTTCGATGTCCGCCTCGTCGATGACAAGGGACGCCAATGCAGTATGCGCGGCGTCGATATGACGAAGGATCTCACCTTTGCTGTCCGCGACGCCGACCTGGCGTCTTGCCACTGAGGCGCCGCCCGCATCGGCGCGCATCTGGATCGTCCGGCAGCGGTGGAGCGATCCGGTAGCGCGGCTGCCGGAGGGAGCACCGCTCCTTGCCGGCGGACCGCATCGCCGGCCATCCGGGCGCGAGCCGGTGTTCACGCGCGCGACGGCGGTGTCGCTGGCATGTCACCTGGCCTTGCTGGTCCTGCTGATCGCCGTCGTGCAAGACAGGTATATTCCGCCGGCGCCTGAACCGATCGCCGTAACGCTGATGATGGAGCCGGCACCGACCGCGCTCCCTTCTCCGGTCGTCGCGACCCCGCCGGCTCCCGTCGAGGCGCAGCCTCCAGCGCCCGCCCCGAC
>JBAWFF010000069.1:0-23880 GCA_049591635.1 Acetobacteraceae bacterium | reverse complement strand
GCGGGAGGGGGTAGGGGAAGGGGTCAACAGGTCATCACCACTCGCGAGGCGCTGCGCCTCGGGGCCGCGCGTCTGCGCGAGGCCGGCATCGACAACCCCCGGTTGGAGGCGCGCCTGCTGCTCGGCCACACGATCGGCCTGGAGCAAGCGGCCCTGTTGGCCGATCCGACGGCCCCGGTGCCGACCGAGCCCTACGTCTCCCTGCTTGGCCGCCGCGCCGCGCATGAACCGCTCGCCTTCATCCTGGGCACCCGCGAGTTCTGGAGCCTGTCATTCGAGGTCTCGCCGGCCACCCTCATTCCGCGACCCGAATCCGAATCGCTGATCGAGGCCGCGCTGGCGCTGTTCCCCGACCGCTCGGCGGTCCGGCGCATCCTCGACCTCGGCACCGGCACCGGCTGCCTGGTGCTCGCCGCCCTCGGCGAGTTCCCGGCCGCGTTCGGCGTCGGCGTCGATCGCGCTCCGCGAGCCGCTGCACTGGCGCGGCGAAATGCGGTCCGGCTGGGGCTTGCCCGCCGCGCCGGGTTCCTGGCCGGTGACTGGGCCGGCGCAGTCGGTGGCTGCTTCGAGCTTGTCCTGTGCAACCCGCCCTACATCAAGAGCGGAGACATCTCGGCCCTGATGCCCGAGATTTCCCGCCATGAGCCGCCGGGCGCGCTGGATGGCGGGGCGGACGGGCTCGACGCGTATCGGCGGCTGCTGCCCGAACTGCCTCGCCTGCTTGCCCCGGCCGGCGTCGGGCTGTTGGAGATGGGACAGGGTCAGGCTGGTGCGCTCGTGGCATTGGCGGCGGGGGTCGGGCTCACCACATCCACCGCTGCGGACCTGGCAGGCGTTCCCCGGGTCCTCGTCTGCCGCGCACGGCTATAAAAAACCGTTTGGCAGCACCGGTTGGGAAGCGTAGTTTGGTGCCCGTGGCAAGGGTCGTGGCCAAATATGGCCGTGGCCCTTGGGCCCCGCCCCGGGAGATCGAGGGGTTGGACGCCAGCCACAGCCAAAGTCGATTGGTATGAAGATTGGCCGCGAAGTGCGGCCGAAACGCGCGCGGAACTCGCGACGCAACCCGCCCTTCGGGTGGGCAACGGAAAGGTGCGACGGCACAGCATGAACATCAAACGTCAACGTGGCCGCGGTTATCGTCCTGGCCCGGGCGGTGGGGGCGGCGGGGTCCCGATGCGCCATCAGGGCGGCAACGTCCCGCTCAACCGCAACCACGTCTTCGACAGCAGTGGCCCCGATATGCGGATGCGTGGTACTGCCCAGCAGCTGTTCGAGAAATATTTGCAAATGGGCCGCGATGCGACGAGCGGCGGCGATCGGGTGATGGCGGAAGGCTATTTCCAGCACGCCGAGCACTACTTCCGCATCATCAATGCGATGAACCAGGCGGTCCAGCAGACCCCGCCGAACGGGCAGCAGAACGGCCAACCGCATCAGCCGGCACAGCCGCGCCGGCAGTATAACGGCGAGGAGATCGTGTCGGCGGTTGACGAAGGCGAGGACAGCCCCGAGGCCGAGCAGCCCGCCGGCACCGGCGAACAGCCGACCAGCCGCGACATCCCGATCGCCGCCGCGCCGCCGGAGGGGTAGAGGGGGCGTAGGGCGGATCCTTATTCCGCCGCTTTACCCTCCAACGCCGCCCGAAGTGCCGTGCCCGCCGAGCCGGCGATGAGTCCTCGGCGCAGGAACAGGTCGATCAGGACCAGGTTCACGTTGAACTTGAAATCACCGGTGTCGCGGACCGTCTCCAATACGCGCGAAAGCGGCCAAAGCTCGAAGCTTTCCACCTCGCCGTCCGCGGCGCGTGGGAGGAACTCGGCGGGCAGGGACAGATCGTAGCAGCATAACAGGTCTCGTCGCAGCCCTTCCTGCCGTTCCATCGCGTAAGCAATACTCGCAACGGGAACCGCCCGGCGGGTGAGCGCGGCCGGAATCGCCGCCTCCTCGGCTGCCTCCTTCACCAGCGTCTCGGCGGCGGTCAGACCGGCGGATATGCCGCCGGCCACGATATGGTCGAGCTTGCCCGGATCGAGCGCCCGGTCGGCCGCCCGGCGGGCGACCCACAGATGCGCGCCGTCCGACCGCTCCACCAGCCCGTTCACATGCACGCCGGTCGCCTGGATCCCGAGCACCGGCAGGGCGCCGCGATCGACGCGAGAGAGCGCCGGCCCGTCGGGACTGGCACGGACGTCGAACGCCTCGCCGCGCCAGCGGCTCAGCCCTCGCTTCGCCAAATTCCGCCCGATCCGTTCGAGCGCCGCCGGTTCGTTCAGCCGCATCCCGTCAGGTGTCGTGGCGATCTCGGGAAAGCCGCGCAGAGCCGCGGCGGCCGCCGGGCCGACCCAGCCGACCCGCGCCTCGCCGATCCACAGGGCCAGCCGATCGCCGGGCAGACGCGCATTCCGGCAAGCCTCGATGTGGCGAAGAAATCCCGAGATGTCGGTTGGGGTTCGCACGCGCTCGCCTTTCCAAGGGGTTCCCCAGGTGCCACATCCAGCGTCATGTCACCACCGCCTCCCTCCGCCGGGGCCGCGCGCCGCTCCGCGTTCGGCACCATCGGATCGCTGCTGCCGTATCTCTGGCCCAAGGGCGACTGGAACGCGCGGGTCCGGGTCGTTGTCGCGATGCTGCTGCTGCTGGCGGCCAAGGGCGCGACGGTCTACGTGCCGATCGTCTACAGCCGGGCGGTCGACGCGCTTACCCCGCATCTGGGACATGGGACGGGGCAGGCGGCGATGCTCGTGGTGCCGACGGCGTTGATCGTCGCCTACGGCGTCCTGCGGATCTGCTCGCAGGGGTTCGGGGAACTGCGCGACGCGGTGTTCGCCTCGGTCCAACAAAGGGCGGCGCGCAATGTGGCGTTGCAGACGTTCGAGCATCTGCACGAGATGTCGCTCCGCTTCCACCTCGACCGCCAGACCGGCGGATTGTCACGGGTCATCGACCGCGGCACGGCGGGCATCCAGTCGGTCCTCCGGCTCGCCGTGTTCAACATCGTCCCGACCTTGGTGGAGCTGCTGACCGTCACCGGGGTGCTGTGGGCGATCTTCGATTGGCGTTTCGCCGTGCTCACGTTCGGGGCGGTGTCGATCTATCTCGGCTTCACGCTTGGTTTCACCAATGTCCGCGTGCGGATCCGGCGGACCATGAACGATACCGACAACGAGGCGCGCAGCCGCACCGTCGACAGTTTGCTGAACTACGAGACGGTCAAGTATTTCGGCAACGAGGCGCTGGAGGCGCGGCGCTTCGATTCAGCACTCGCCCGTTACGAGCGCGCCGCCGTCAGCAGCCAGGTCTCGCTCAACATGCTCAATCTGGGGCAGGCGGGGATCATCGCCGTCGGGCTCGCCGCGATCATGCTGCTCGCGGCTGGCGAAGTGGCGCGCGGACACATGACGGTGGGCAAGTTCGTGCTGGTGAACACCTACATGATGCAACTCTACCAGCCACTGAACTTCCTGGGCTTCGTGTACCGGGAGGTGAAGCAGAGCCTGGTGGACATGGAGCAGATGTTCCAGCTGCTGACCGTACGCCAGGAGATCGCGGATCGCCCCGGCGCGGCGGCGTTGGACGCGGGGCGTGGCGAGGTGCGCTTCGAGGACGTGCGCTTCGGCTACCGTCCCGACAGGGCGATCCTGAGCGGCGTGGACTTCACGGTGCCCGCCGGCGCCAAGCTCGCGATCGTCGGGCAGACGGGCGCCGGCAAGTCGACGATCAGCCGGCTGCTGTTCCGCTTCTACGACGTGACCGGCGGGGCGATCCTGATCGACGGCCAGGATGTACGCGACGTGACGCAAGCAAGCTTGCGCGCCGCCATCGGCGTCGTGCCGCAGGACACCGTGCTGTTCAACGACACCATCCGCTACAACATCTCCTATGGCAGGCCCGGCTGTAGCCAGGAGGAGGTGGAGAGGGCGGCGCGTCATGCCCAGATCCACGACTTCATCGCCGGCCTTCCGGACGGCTACGACACCCAAGTGGGCGAGCGCGGGCTGAAGCTGTCGGGCGGAGAGAAGCAGCGGGTGGCGATCGCGCGGACGATCCTGAAGGATCCGCGCATCCTTATATTGGATGAGGCGACCAGCGCGCTGGACACCCATACCGAGCAGGACATCCAGGCGGCGCTGCGCGGATTGTCGGAGGATCGCACCACGCTGGTGATCGCGCACCGCTTGTCGACCGTGGTAGATGCCGACGAGATCATCGTCCTGCGGGATGGCCGCGTCGCCGAGCGCGGCAGCCATTTCGCGCTGCTGGCGCGGGGCGGCTTGTATGCCCGGATGTGGGCGATACAGGCGGTGGAGCGAGATGACCTCGACGAGCCCGGGGTCGCGCGTCCGGTTGAACCGATCGACGTGGACGCCAAGTTCTGAGCTTGAGGACAGGAGAGGCCGCGATGGCGAAAGACCCCGAAGCGCCCGACCCTCCGGCGGCCGAACTCTCGCTCGCCGGCGCGGTGGTGGACAAGGCGATCGAGTATATGACCGGCCAGAAGATCGACGAGGCGGCGATCGCCTCGGCGTTGCTGGGTGGCGCATTGGCGCTGTTGTCCCATGCCATGAACGACGAGGCGATCGTGCGGATCTTGAACAACGCCATCGCCTCGGTTCAGGCCGGAGAACTGCATCGGGACGGAATGCGCCCGCCGCCTTGACCGTGGGGGCGGCTTCCGCCATAAGGCGCCCCTTCCGCCGATTGCTAAAGGGTCATCGAATGTCGCGCCGCTGCCAGATCACCGGCAAGGGTGTGTTGACGGGCAACAACGTCAGCCACGCCAACAACAAGTCCCGCCGCCGGTTCCTGCCGAATTTGCAGGAGGCGTCGCTACTGTCCGACATCCTCGGCGCCTCGGTGCGTCTGCGGCTTTCCACGCGGACCATTCGCACGGTCGAGGCGAAGGGCGGGATCGACGCGTTTCTGCTCAAGACTCCCAATCGGCGGCTTGCGCCGGAGGGGTTGGTGATCAAGCGCCGGCTTCAGCGCGCCCAGGTGAAACGCGCCGCGTCGGCCTGAAAACCGGAAGTTGAAGCGGCCTCTTTCGGGGCCGTACCGTACCGGCGCAACCGATCGGCCCGCCTCCCGCTTACCCTTTGTCGTTCACCCGCAAAGGAGTTTTGCGATGCGTACCTTCATTTTGACATCCGCTGCCCTCGCGTTCGCGGCAGCCGCGCCGGCCTTCGCCGCCACCAACACAACCACTGGTCCGGCGATGAACCAGTCCGGCGTGACCGGGTCCACCAATGGAAGCGCCGAGATGAACAATCCGGCGGGCGGGCCGGGCTCCGCGGCGCTCCAGAGCAAGATCCATAGCGAGCTGTCGCAGGCCGGCTTCACCAACATCCATGTGATGCCGCAATCCTTCCTTGTGCGGGCCAAGGATTCGTCGGGCAATCCGGTGATGATGGTGATCAATCCCGACTCCGTGACCGCCGTCACCCGGATGGGCGGTGCGTCCGCCAGCCAGTCGGCCCAGAATGGCGCTAGCGGGACCAGCGGAGCGATGGGCAGCAGCACGATGAACGATTCCGCGCACGCCGGCGGCGCGATCAACAGCCCCAACGGCAACGGCACAACGGTTCACTGAGCCGGCTGTTGCCGCGTGCCCCTCGGGATGACTTCGCTTGTATGTTCTCCCAAGCGCGGCGCGGCGTGACGGACGGCGCCGGGCGTTTCGGACAGCTTCACCGGAACGCCCAGCGTGCGGAATGGCCCGGTTTCCGGATGAACGGTCTCGGCCACCATCTCGCGCGCGAGGAAATGGGGATCGGTGAAGACCTCGTCGAAATGCAGCACGGGGCCGGCGGGTATGCCCGCCGCCTCGAGCGCAGTGAGCCAGTGTTCGGCGGGGTGCTCGCGCAGCTTCGTCTGAAGTAGGGCGACGAGATCGCGGTTGTGACGCACCCGTTCGGCGACCGAGCCGAAGCGCGGGTCCGCCGGCACCTCGGGCAGCTCGAGGATCGCGCATAATTTCTCGAAGAACGCCTGCTGGGTCGCCCCGATGGTGATCCAGCGGTCGGCGGTCACAAACACCTGATAGGGCGAGCTGCCGCGATGCTGCTGGCCGATCCGCGGCGGTCGCGTGCCCATCGAGAAGTAGTGCGCGGCCTCGTACACGCAGAACGACGTGGCGGCTTCCAGCAACGACGTCTCCACGCGCTGGCCGCGGCCCGTCCGATGCCGCGCCTCGACGGCGGCGAGGACGCCGAACGCGAGGAACATGCCCGCAGCGACATCGGAAATCGCGATCGGAAGACGGAAAGGAGGTCCATCCTCCGGCCCGTTGATGCTCATCAGTCCCGACATCGCCTGGCTGATGAGGTCGTAGCCGCCGCGCGAGGCATAGGGCCCGGTCTGCCCGAATCCCGAGATCGAGCCGAGGATCAGACGCGGGTTGCGCGAATGCAGCACCTCCCAGCCGATCCCGAGCCGGTCCAGCACGCCGGGGCGGTAGTTCTCCACCACGATGTCGGCATTGTCGACGAGGTCGAGGAACGCGTCGCGTTCGGCCTTCAGGTTCATCACCACCGAACGCTTGTTGCGGTTCCACACCATGAATGGCGCGCTCTCGCCGTTCACGAACGGCGGCATGTTGCGCGCCGCGTCGCCGGCGGGCGGCTCGATCTTGACCACGTCGGCGCCGTGATCGGCGAGCATCATGCAACAATAGGGGCCGGAGAGATTGCTGGTGAGGTCCAGGACGCGAAGACCGTCGAGCGAACCGGGCATGGGACATTCCTCGCTGCTTGGCTGGGCGGCCCGGTGATGGCATTGTCCCGCCCTGAAATCAAAACCGGGAGCCGACATGGCCGAGACCGACGACGTGCTGGTGAGCCAGCAGGAGGGCATCGTCACCGTCGCGCTGAACAAGCCGGCCAAGCGCAACGCCGTCTCCTTCGCCATGTGGCGCCGGCTGGGTGAGCTGTTCACCGGGTTTCGCGAACGCGCCGATGTCCGCGTGGTCATCCTGACCGGCACCGAGGGGAATTTCTCGGCCGGGGCGGATATCTCGGAGTTCACTGAACGGCGCGAGAGCCCCGACGCGGCAAAGGCATACAGCGAAGCGGGAAGGATGGCGACGCTCGCCATCCGCGACCTGCCGCAGCCCACGATCGCCGCGGCGCATGGGTATTGCGTGGGCGGCGGTTGTGGCCTCGCGCTCGCCTGCGACGTGCGGGTGGGCGATGCGACCACCAAGATGGGCATTCCGGCCGCGAAGCGTGGCATCGTCTATACCGTGCTCGACACCGAGAACCTGATGCGCGCCGTCGGATTGTCGCGCGCCAAGCTCGTGCTGTTCACCGGCCGCGTGTTTCCGATGGTTGAGTGTCGGACGATGGGCCTGCTCGACGAAGTCAGCGATGCGGGAGCGCTGGAAGGCGCGCGTATCCTCGCGCGCGAAATGGCGGAGCGGGCCCCGCTGTCGCAGCGGGGCGCCAAGATCACGATGGCGGCGATCGCGCGCGGCGAGGTGGCGGCGCGGACAGCCGAGATCGCCGAGGCGCAGCGTGTCGCGGCCGCCAGCGAGGATTTTCGCGAGGCCACCCAGTCGTTCATGGAGAAGCGGCGGCCGGTGTTTCGGGGACGCTGATGGACGGCTCGTTCGGACTCGACCCGCGGAAGTTTCGCGATCCCGCCATCACCGCCAAGGGCGACGTGCGCGCCGTCGTCGGGCTGCGGAAACTGGAGACGCTGTGGGTCAACACCGGCACGCTGTGCAATGTGACATGCCGGAACTGCTACATCGAATCCTCCCCGCGCAACGATCGGTTGGCTTATCTTACCCGCGCCGAATTGCGCGGCTTCCTCGACGAGATCGCGCGCGATGGGCTGCCGGTGCGCCTGGTCGGGTTCACCGGCGGCGAACCGTTCATGAATCCCGACATCATCTTGATGCTGGATGACGTGCTGGGACGCGGACTGCGCGCGCTGGTGCTGACCAATGCGATGAAGCCGCTGCGCAGGCTGCGCGAGCCCTTGCTGGCGTTGCGGGCGGCGCACGGCGACCGGCTCGCGTTGCGAGTCTCGATCGACCACTACAGCGCCGACGTCCATGAGGCCGAGCGTGGACGGCGAAGCTGGGCGCCGGCGATCGATGGCCTGGTCTGGCTGGCGCGCAACGGCTTCCCGCTCGACGTCGCCGGGAGACGCTTCAACGGCGAGGACGAGGCCGACCTGCGCGCCGGCTATGCGCGGCTGTTCGCCGAACTCGGTGTTCCGGTGGACGCGCACGACCCGGTGCGGCTGATGCTGTTCCCCGAGATGGACATGACTCGCGATGTTCCGGAGATCACCACCGCGTGCTGGGGCATTCTCCACAAATCGCCCGACGACGTCATGTGCGCGTCCTCGCGCATGGTGGTGAAGCGGCATGGCGCCGATGCGCCCGCCGTGCTCGCTTGCACCTTGCTCGCCTACGACCCGCGCTTCGAGCTTGGCCGCACGCTCGCCGAGGCGGCGCGGCCGGTCGCCTTGAATCACCCGTACTGCGCTTCCTTCTGTGTCCTTGGCGGCGCCGCCTGTAGCCGGGGGTGACGGATGGGCCTGCGTCCGCTCGACCGCTTCGCCAAACGCGAGCTCCTGCGCGGCACGACTCTCTTCGCGATTCTTCAACCGACGGAACTCGAGGAGCTGCTCGGCTTCGTCACCGAGCGCCGCGTCGAGAAGGGAACGGCGATCATGGAGCGCGGCGATGCCGGCTCCTCGATGATGGTGCTGGCGACCGGGCGAGCCCGCGTCACCGCGGCCTCCACCGAGGGCAGGGAGGTGACGTTCGCGATATTGGAGCCGGGCATGACGTTCGGCGAGCTGAGCCTGCTCGACGGCAAGCCGCGCAGCGCCACCGTCTCGGCGATGGACGATTGCCTCATCCTGGTGGTGGAGCGGCGGGACTTCCTTCGCTTCCTGCGCGGCAACGCGGAGCTGGCCCTGCGGATGCTGGCACTGCTGTGCGAGCGGCTTCGCGACACCGACATCGCGCTCGAGGAGATCGCGCTGATGGATTTCCCGTCCCGTCTGGCGAGGCTGGTGCTGAAGCTCGCGCATCAATACGGCGAATCCAGCCCGCGCGGCCAGCGAATACGAATGAAACTATCGCAGACGGATCTAAGCACGCTCGTGGCGGCGACGCGCGAGAGCGTGAACAAGCAGCTGAGGGTCTGGCGGGACGCGGGAATAATCGACGAGGAAGGCGGGTATCTCGTCATACGCGACGTCGCGCTGCTGCGGGCCGTGGCGGCCTGACCGGCGCAAGGGTGGGCGGCGGAAAAACCGTTCCAACTGTGACCGGCGCCACACCCCGTCTCGGGAGGGGCCCCTATATCCCGGTGCGTCAGACCAGCCGAAGCAACCGCGAGGCCGCTGATAACGGAACGGAATACGAACGGAGAGGAAGTATCATGACTTCATCGAACGTCGCCCGCACGCTGTTCGCCGGCGCGCTGGCTTTGTCCTTCGCGGCCGTGGCGCCCGGCGCCCGCGCGGCGAACCCGGCTTGCGCCGGCACCCAGCAGGCCGACCAGGAGCAGCTTGGCCAGAACGTGGGCCAGGCCCAGAAGGCCGACCAGGAGCAGCTTGGCCAGAACGTGGGTCAGGCCCAGAAGGCCGATCAGGAGCAGCTTGGCCAGAACGTCGGCCAGGCGCAGAAGGCCGACCAGGAGCAGCTTGGCCAGAACGTGGGCCGGGCGCAGAAGGCCGACCAGGAGCAGCTTGGCGCGCGCGGCAACAGCCAGTTCGCGATGAATGGCCCTGGCAAGTGCTAACTTCGGGATACCGTCCCCCGTCCGGCACGGCGGAGTGACTCTACCGTGGAGTTGAGTTGGACTGTCCTGAAGTGAGATAGCCACCCGGCCGCGGGTTACGATCCGCGGCCGGTCTTTGTGTGATTGATCTCACAGCGCGGCGCGGAGAAACCGGGCATTCACCACACGTCGATCCCAAACGGAGCGTGTCGTGAATTCAATTATGTTCGCCCTCCTTATGTCCCTGCGCTTCGTAATCGTCGCCGGCGTCGTCGCCCTCACCGTCGGACCGTCGGTGTTTGCTTTCGGGCCCGGTCTCGGACCCTTCTGAGGCTTCCAGCTCACCCGATCGGCGGCAGATCCACCCGCACGATCTCCTTGTCGCGGTCGAGCGGCGGGAACCTCTTCAGGATCAGCGGGTCGTGCCCGGGAATGATGTGGTCCGGCCCGTCGGCCAGACGCTCCAGTGTCTCGAAGCCCCGCAGCATTCGCGCCACGTCCACCACGACCGGGAAGGGCATCCGCTTGCGGATGTTGCCCCACAGATGCGCGGCATCACCCGCCAGCACCACCCAGCCGCGTTCGGTCGGCACGCGGATCGACTGGATGCCGCCCGAGTGGCCGCCGATCAGGTGCAGCGTGACCCCTGGCGCGATCTCCGCGTCGCCCTCGTGCACCCGCATTCGGTCGGCGTAGAGCGCGCGGACCGCGCTTTGGACGTCGTCCACGTCGAACGGGCGCCGCAGGAAGGGCTGGCACATGCAGGGGCCGGTGCAATAGGCCATCTCGGCGGCCTGCATGTGAAAAATCGCCTGCGGGAAGTACTCCATGCCCCCGGCATGGTCCCAGTGCATGTGCGTGAGCACCACGTCCTTCACCGTCTCCGGCTCGATCCCTCCGTTACGCAGCGCCTGGGCCGGCGTGCACAGGATTTCCCGCCCGCGCTTCTTGGCCGATGCCGGGTTGAAGCCCGTGTCCATCACGATCGTCCGCCCGCCACCCTTGATGGCGAACACGAAGAAGTCGAGCGGGTCGGGGGCGGCGTGGTCGTCGGGGATGATGTAGTTCTGATACTGCATCCGTCCGTCGAAGATGCCGTAGCGTAGCGCCAGGATTTCGTAGGTGATCGCGTCCACCATGATCGTTCCTCCCCGTTCGGTGCAGTCAACCGCTTGCCGGTCCGGCTGGCAAACCCTACCGTCGGGCGAGCCGACAGGAGAACATCATGGCCGATCGTCCGGAGTATCAGAGCGAACTGTTCAAGAAGGGTCTGGCGGTGCGCCGCGAGGTGCTGGGCGCCGAGTATGTCGACGGCTCCCTGGCCCGTGCCGACGATTTCAACGCGGCGTTCCAGCAGATGACGACGGAGGTCGCCTGGGGCGCGATCTGGGCGCGCCCGGGCCTGCCGCGCAAGACGCGCAGCATCGTCAACATCGCCATGCTGGTGGCCTTGAACCGCGGCGCCGAGTTGCGCCTGCATCTGCGGGCCGCGCTGACTAACGGCGTCACTCGTGAGGAGATCAAGGAGGTCTTGCTCCAGACTGGCGCCTATTGCGGCATCCCGGCCTGTCTGGAGGGATTCAAGATCGCGACCGAGGTGTTCAAGGAAGCGGACGCCAAGTGATGGCGGACGCCAAGCCCGCGATCGGGTTCGTCGGTGTCGGCAACATGGGCTGGCCGATGGCCGCCTGCCTGGTGCACGCCGGGTATGCGGTGCTGGTCAACGATTCCCGTCGCGACGTCGCCAACAACTTCGTCCAGCAGGTCGGCGGGGATGCGCCCGACAGCTTGCGCGACCTCGCCGCGCGTTCGGACGTGCTGATCACCATTCTGCCGACCAGCGCCATCGTCCGTACGGTGATCGAGGACGGCGAGGACAATGTGCTCGCCGGAATGCGGCCGGGCACGGTCGTGATCGAGATGAGCTCCGGCGTGCCCACCGTGACCCAGCAACTGGCGGAGCGGGTAGCCAGCCTCGGGGGGCACTTGATCGACGCGCCGGTGTCCGGTGGCGTGCCGCGCGCGCGGACTGGGCAGCTCGCGATCATGGCGGGCGGCGATGCGGCGGTGATCGATCGCGTGCTGCCGGTGCTCCAGGCAATGGGCTCGACGGTGCTGCGGACCGGCGCGGTCGGCTCGGGGCAGGCGATGAAGGCGCTGAACAACCTAGTATCCACCGGCGGCTTCCTAATCGGGATCGAGGCGCTGCTGATCGGCCAGCGCTTCGGGCTCGATCCGGGGGTGATGGTGGACGTGCTGAACGCCGCTACGGGCATGAACAACTCGACGCAGAAGAAGTTCAAGCAGTTCGTGCTGTCGCGCCGCTTCGATGCCGGGTTCACGATGGGGCTGCTGCACAAGGACGTCTCGATCGCGCTGGAACTCGGCCGGGAGACGGCGACCCCGGCGCCGGTCTCGGCGTTGTGCAAGGAACTGATCGTCGCAGCGGTGGCGATGCTTGGATCGGACGCCGATCATACCGAGATGACGCGGGTGTTGGAGCGGCTGGCGGGCGAGGAGTTGCGCGAAGGAGGGGGCTGATGGCCGATCCCGTGCCGAAGCGAATGACGGTCGAGGAGTTCATTCCGTGGGCGATGGCGCGCCCCGAAACCGAGCACTATGAGCTGGTGGCGGGCGAAATCGTCGCGATGTCACCCGAGCGGTCGGTCCATGCGCGCACCAAGGGCCGCATCTTCCGCAGGCTCTCCGAAGCTATCGAGAAGGCCGGCCTTGATTGCGAGGCGTTCATCGACGGAATGGCGGTTCAGGTGGACGCGGAAACGCTCTATGAGCCTGATGCGCTGGTACGTTGTGGGGACAGGTTGCCCGACGATGCGCTTGTCGTGACTGACCCGTTGATCGTGGTGGAAGTACTCTCTCCGTCTACCGCGTATCGCGACGTGGGCGACAAGCTTATCGACTATTTCCGCATTCCGAGTGTCCGCCACTATCTGATCGCCAACGTCAAGACGCGAGTGGTCGTTCATCACGAACGCGACGGCGGCGACGCCATCGCGACCCGCATCATCCATGACGGCAGGCTGCGTCTCGATCCACCGGGGATTGAGCTGACCGACATCTTCGAGCCATTGCCGTGAAGTTCGCCCTCCTGATGCGCGGCCAGTATCCACAAGGCGAGGACATGGTCGCGCGGCATCAGGATGACCTCGAGATGGTGCGCCGTGCCGAGGCGCTGGGGTTCGATGCCGTCGGCAAGGCCGCGCACTACAGCTCCCATCCGTTTCAGATGCTCCAGCAAATCCCGTTCCTCGCGCAGTGCGCCGCCGTCGCGCCCCGGCTGCGGCTGCTGACCGGCGTCGTGCTGCTGCCGATGCACAAGCCGCTCGACCTCGCCGAGCAACTCGCGACGCTCGATGTCATGAGCGGCGGCAAGCTCATCTTCGGCGCCGGGATCGGCTACCGCGACGTGGAATTCAAGGCGTTCGGCACCACGCTCAAGGAGGCGGGCAAGCGGTTCGAGGAGAACCTCGACGCCATCAGGCGGCTATGGACCGAGGACTTCGTGACCATGAGCGGCTCGCATTTCGCGCTCGACGGCGCGAACTGCACGGTCAAGCCGGTGCAAAGGCCGATGCCGCCGATCTGGATCGGTGCCAACGCCGATATCGGCATCCGCCGCGCCGCGCGGATGGCGGATGCGTGGTTCATCAACCCGCACAACACGCTGGCGACGCTCGACAAGCAGATGGAACTCTACCGGCGCGAACTCGACCGGTGCGGCAAACCGTTCCCCGCCGAACTGCCGATGATGCGCGAGACCTTCATTGCGCGTTCGCGCGCGGAGGCGATCCGGCTTGCCCGTCCGGCGCTGGAGACGAAGTACAAGGCCTATCGCGCCTGGGGCCAGGACAAGGTCATGCCGGCCGCCGATCATCTCGACGTCGGGTTCGAGGAGTTGATGAACGACCGCTTTCTGTTCGGTACGCCCGACGAAGTCGTCGAGCAGATCCTGGCGCTGCGCCGACGTTTCGGCGTGAACTACTTCTGCGTCGGCGTGCATCTGCCGGGCACGCCGAAGCAGGTGGCGCTGGAGCAGATGCAAATCTTGGCCGAGGACGTATTCCCGAAGGTGGCGCGGGCGGGGTGAGCTAATC
Source organism: Acetobacteraceae bacterium (assembly GCA_049591635.1). Classification (GTDB taxonomy): domain Bacteria; phylum Pseudomonadota; class Alphaproteobacteria; order Acetobacterales; family Acetobacteraceae; genus DATFDN01. Next base: position 10,025 of record JBAWFF010000069.1, on the reverse strand, counting down.
CGGCCAGAACTGCTCGTCTGCCGCTTGTTCGAACGAAAAGGGGCAGGTCGGCGGGAACGTGTTGTCCAGTAGCCCCGTTTCGCGCTGCGCAGTGAGGCGCGCGAGGTCGTACGCGTCGGCTAATGCCTCGGGCAAGCTCGGCTTGAGGCTCGGATTGTCTATGAGATGCCTGGCCAGGCGCTTGCGCTGTTCGATGATGGTCAGGCGCCAACTGGTGCTGCGTAGCCCCGGTTGAAACTGCCATTTCAGCAGATGTGCCAACAGCACGGCGAGGCGGTTGACCAGTTCGCGCTTCTCGCCGCGCCCCATGCTCTCGATTTCCTCGGCGATATTATCGAGCTCCGCTTCGTTCAGTCGGCGCGTGCGCAGCAGACCCGCCTGTTCGTTTGCCCAGCCGTAGAAGTCGGTCTCGTATTTGCTTCCGCCCATCGCACCCTCAGCCCGGAACCAGCCGCGGGTCCGTCAGCCGGCCGCGTCCCGATTGGCGCAGCACCAGGAAGCCGATCAGCGTCAGATTGAGAAGGTTGAACAGCACCCCGGAGCCGAACGCAGGCGCATAATAGCCGAAATGGTCGTAGATGCGCCCAGCGAACCAGCTGCCGAACGCCATCCCGCTCATGGAGGTGAACAGCACCAGCGGCACTCGCCAGGACGCTTCGGCCGAGGGGAACAGGTCACGGATGGCGACGACGTAGGAGGGGATGATGCCGGAGAAGCCGAAGCCGTAGGCGGCGGCGATGACGAACAATCCGGCCTCGTTCTGGGTCAATAGGAAGGCGGCGATGGCGACCGCCTGGCAGGCGGAGCCGGCGAGCACCGTCTTGAGGCCGCCGTAACGGTCGGCGAACGCGCCCCAGGCCTGGCGGGCGAAGAAGGCGCAGCCGAGCAGCACCGAGAGCATGGTGGCGCCGGTCGCCGCACCCAGTCCGATGTCGCCGCAGAACGCCACCAGATGCGCCTGCGGGATCGCCATCGGGACGCAGCAGCAGAAGCCGGCCGCGCAGATGATCGCTTGCACGGCGTTGGGATGCAGCCCGAGCACGCGCGCCCGTGACCTCGCCACGGCGACCACGCGCCTCGCGCCGGCGGCGACCGTCCCCGGGGCCGGGCGGAGAAGCAGGGCGGCGAGCGGCAGCACGCCGAGCAGGACTATCCCGGCATAGGCCAGATAGGCGAACCGCCAGCCGGGGCCGGCGATCACCCGCTCGAAGATCGCCGGCCAAACCACGCCGGCGACGTATTGGCCCGAGGAGATCAGCGCGACCGCCGTGCCCCGCCTGCGGTCGAACCAGCGGCTGACATAGATGATCAGCGGCGGGTAGATCGCCCCCATGCCGAAGAAGCCGATCAGCACGCCGTGGCCGACGAAGAGTGCCCAGACGTGTCCAGTCGCGGACAAAGCGAGGCCGGCGGCGACGCTGATGGCACCGATTAGCACGCAGTTTCGTATGCCGATCCGATCGGCCAGCCACCCCATGACGATGCCACCGAGCCCGGTGCCGACCCAGGTCAGCGCGCCGGCGAGGGCCAAGATAGAGCGCGGCACGCCGAGATTGATCTCCATCGCCCGCAGCCCGACCACGATCAGCAAGGTCGAGCCGTAAGCGACGGACAGGATCGCGAGCGTCACCCCGGCCGCGACCCAGGACGCGCGGCCCTCGATGGAGTGTGGGTGCAGGGCGGCCCCGGCGGAGCCGCTGTCGTCGGGCATTCGGCTGTCTCCGTCGAGCGACCGACCATAGTGCGCCCGAACCGATCCGAGCGCCATCACCCTACGCCATGCCAGCCATGTTGCCGGCCGCTCGGGGCGCCACTATAGGCGGGGCGTGGGTCGCTTCCTTTTACGCTCGCTGCTGCTTGCAGTACTCGTCTGCCTGACGGTGCTGATCATCAGCTTCGCGCTCTCGCGCATGTCGGGCAGCCTGGCGATCAACATCGCCGGCCCCGACGCCTCGCCCGAGGCGGTGGCCAAGATCGAGCACGAGCTGGGGCTCGATCGGCCGTTGCCGGTGCAGTTCCTCGACTGGGCGAACCGCGCCGCGCATGGCGATCTGGGGAGTTCGTACCTGTTTCACGAGAAGGTCTCCTCGCTCATCGCCTCGCATTTGCCGGTCACGCTCCGGCTCGGCGTGATCGCCATCATCATCGCGATCGTCGTCGCGGTGCCGCTCGGCATCGTCGCCGCGCTTCACGAGGGGACCTGGATCGACATCGCGGTCGGTATGGTCGCGCTGATCGGGCAGGCGGTGCCGGGATTCTGGCTCGGCCTGATGCTGATCCTGTGGTTCGGCGTCGACCTGCACTGGCTGCCGATCGCCGGGCTAGAGACCTGGCAGGGCTATATCATGCCCTCGTTCGTGCTGTCCTTCGTCGCCATTCCGGTGATGCTGCGCCTGACGCGCGGCGGCATGGTCGATGCGCTGCGCTCCGACTATGTCCGCACCGCGCGCGCCAAGGGGCTGTCGCGGATCGCGATCGTGGTGAAACACGCGCTGCGCAACGCCGCGATGCCGGTGGTCGCGGTCTCGGCGGTGCAGCTGGGCTTCATCCTTGGCGGATCGGTCGTCACCGAGGTCGTGTTCAACGTGCGCGGCGTCGGCTATCTGGCGTGGGAGTCGATCGGCAAGGGCGACTTCCCGGTGATCCAAGCGGTGGTGCTGCTGTTCGCGGTGATCTTCGTCGGCCTCACCTTGATCTCCGACCTGCTCGGCGCCGTGCTCGACCCTCGGCTTCGCGGCAGCTGATGCGTCTGCGTCGCATCCCGTTGGTGATCGGGGCGATCATCGTCGGCTTCGCCGCGATCGTCGCAATCGTGGGGCCGTGGTTGGCGCCGCACGATCCGTTCGTCCAGGACCTCGGGCATCGCTACGTCCCGCCGGCATGGATGGCGGGCGGCTCGCCGGCGCATTGGCTGGGGACCGATGGGTTGGGGCGGGATTACCTGTCGCGGCTGATCCTGGGCGCGCGCATCTCCATGCTGATCGGCGTCTCGACCATCGTGCTGTCGGGCACGATCGGCACCACGCTCGGCGTTCTCGGCGGGTATTTCGGCGGCACCGTCGATGCCGTCGTGATGTTCATCGTCTCCTGCCGGCTCGCCATCCCGCTGATCCTGGTGGCGTTGACCGTCGTGTTCATGGTGGGCAGCTCGCTCGTCGTCGTCGTGCTGACCATCGGGCTGTTGTTGTGGGAACGCTTCGCCGTGGTCTCGCGCGCCGTCACGCGGCAGGTCTGCGCGCTCGATTACGTCGCCGCCGCCTGGGCGGCGGGGTGTTCGCGCACGCGCATCATCCTGCGCGAGGTGCTGCCCAACATCGCGCACCATCTGGTGGTGATCGCGACGATCGACATGGCGATCGCCATCCTGCTGGAGGCGGCCTTGTCCTTCCTCGGCCTCGGCATCCCGCCGCCGCTGCCGTCCTGGGGCCTGATGATCGCCGAGGCCAAGGACTACATGTTCTTCACGCCTTGGGTGATCGAGATACCGGGGGTCGCGCTGCTGGTCCTGGTGCTGGGGATCAACTTGCTGGGCGATGGGCTGCGCGACGCGCTGGGCGCGCGGACGGACCGATGAGTCCTCCCACGTTGGAGATCGAGGGGCTGCGCGTCGGGTTCGGGACGATGGAGGCGGTGCGCGGCATCAGCCTGTCGGTCGCGCGCGGCGAGACGCACTGCCTGGTCGGCGAGTCCGGCTGCGGCAAGTCGGTCTCCGCGCTGGCGGTGATGGGCCTGCTGCCGCCCGGCGCGCGGCGCGCCGCGCGCCGGATAGCCTTCGCAGGCGAGGAGATCGGCGGGCTTTCGGAGCGCCAGTTGGCGCGGCTGCGCGGCGACCGGATGGGGATGATCTTCCAGGAGCCGATGACCAGCCTCAATCCGGCCTACACGATCGGCTCGCAGATGACCGAGGTGCTGCGCCGCCATCGCGGGCTGTCGCGCGGCGACGCGGCGGAGCGCTCGGTCGCCATGCTCGATCGCGTCGGCGTCACCGCGCCGGCGATGCGGTTGGGCCAGTTTCCGCACCAGCTCTCGGGCGGGCTGCGTCAGCGGGTGATGATCGCGATGGCGCTGCTGTGCGAACCCGCGTTGCTGATCGCCGATGAGCCGACGACGGCGCTGGATGTCACGGTGCAAGCGCAGACCTTGCGTTTGCTGGCACGGTTGCAACGCGATCTTGGGCTTGCCGTGCTGCTGATTACCCATGACCTCGGCATCGTCGCGCGCGTCGCCAACCATGTCTCGGTGATGTATGCGGGCGAGATCGTCGAGCAGGGCAGTGTCGAGGGGCTGTTCGCGGCGCCCTCGCATCCCTACACGCGCGGCTTGCTGGACGCGATTCCGGTGCCGGGGAAGGTGCGAAGGGGCGAGCGGCTGGGCAGTATCCCGGGCATCGTGCCGCGCCTTCAGGCGGGCTTCGTCGGCTGCCCGTTCCGCGACCGCTGTGCGCACGCCGCCCCCATCTGCGCCGTCGAGGCGGCGCGCCAGGAGGCGGGCGGGGAGCACATGTACCGCTGCCGGTTGCCGCCCGGCTGGTGGCGGGAGGCGGCATGAGCGCGACCGCCATCGAAGCGATCGGCTTGTCGCGGGTGTTCGATCAGCGGCAGGGCCTGTTGGGCGAACCGAAACACGTCGTGGCGGTGGACGACATCTCGCTCTCCGTCGGGGCGGGCCGCGCCATCGGCGTCGTCGGCGAATCCGGCTGCGGCAAGTCGACGTTGGCGCGCGTGCTGCTGGGCATCCTGCCGCCCAGCGCGGGCACCGTGCGGATCGCCGGTCAATCGCTCGCGGAGATGGACCGGCGGGCGCGGGCGCGACTGATCCAGCCGGTGTTTCAGGACCCGATGAGTTCGCTCAACCCGCGCCGGCGGGTCGCCGATATCGTTGCGTTGCCGCTGATCGTGCAAGGTGTCGCCAGCGCCGAGCGGAACCGCCGCGTGGGCGCGATGCTGGAGCGGGTCGGGCTCAGCGCCGACACCGGCGCGCGCTACCCGGCGCAACTGTCGGGCGGGCAGCGCCAGCGGGTGGCGATCGCGCGCGCCTTGGTGAACGAGCCGCGCATCCTGGTCTGCGACGAGCCCACCTCGGCGCTCGACGTCTCGGTGCAGGCGCAGATCCTCAACCTGCTGGGCGATTTGCGGGCCGCGTTCGATCTGACCTTGGTGTTCATCAGCCATAACCTCGCGGTGGTCGAGCATATCGCCGACGAGGTCGCGGTGATGTATCTCGGCCGGATCGTCGAGCACGGCGAGAACGCGGCGGTGTTCCGCGCGCCGCGCCACCCGTACACGCGGGCGCTGCTGGCCTCCGTATTGACGCCCGAGCCCGGTCTTGGGCTGCCGGACGTGCCGCTGGGCGAGGGCTATCCCGATCCGGCGAACATCCCGTCGGGCTGCCGCTTTCACCCGCGCTGCCCGATCGCTATCGACATCTGTCGGGTGCGTCCGCCGGAGCGAAGGGCGGTGGAGTGCCATCTTGCGCCGTGAGGGGCGCGCCCGTAGCGTCATGCCAACGGGGGAGATACCAGCATGAGGCGACGCACATTTCTGGGCACCGTCGCGGCGGCGGCGAGTCTGCCGGCCCTCGGACGAGAGGCGTTCGCGAGCAAGGCGAACGACACCCTCACGATCGCCTGGCGCGACGCCATTCCCGACGTCGATCCGTACCGCAACAACCTCCGCACCGGGCTGATCGTAGCCACCGAGGCGTGGGACACGCTGGTCTATCGCGATCCGCACACATTCAAGGTCGTCCCGGCCCTGGCGACGGCATGGAAATGGACCGACCCGACGACGCTGGAGTTCACCCTGCGCGACGGCGTGAAGTTCCACAACGGCGATCCGTTCGGCGTCGACGACGTGGTGTACACGTTCGAGACGATCCTGCACGATCCCAAGGTGATGGTGCCCAGCAACTTCGCGTTCCTGGCGGGCGTGGAGAAGGTCGACGACCACACCGCGCGCTTCAAGATGAAGAACATTTTCCCGGCGGCGCTGGAATACTTCTCGATGGTGCTGCCGATCTACCCGAAGGCCTATCGCGAGAAGGTCGGGCCGGAGGGGTACTCCAAGCAGCCGGTCGGCACAGGGCCGTACAAGATCACTCGCGTCAACGGCACCAGCAACATCGATTTCGAGCGGTTCGAGGACTATTACAAGGACAGCCCGAAGGGCAGGCCGGCGATCAAGTACATGAAGCTGACCGAGGTGCTCGACGCCTCGGGCGAGTTGACCGCGTTCATCAGCGGCCAAGCCGACTGGATCTGGCAGTTCAACCCAGACCAGTTCAACAGCCTGAAGGGATTGCCGGGCAAGACCGCGGTGCGCGCCGGGTCGATGCGGCTGAATTACCTGCAGCTGGATGCGGCGGGGCGGACCGGCAAGGACAACCCGCTGACCAACCAGAAGGTGCGCCAGGCGATCTTCCATTCGATCGACCGCAAGACGATGGCGCATGACCTGGTGCAGGGCGACAGCCATCCGGTCGCGGCACCCTGCTATCCGACGCAGTTCGGCTGCGATCAGAAGGCCGCGGTTGATTACGACTACAACCCGACGAAGGCGAAGCAGCTACTGACCGATGCCGGGTTCGAGAAGGGCTTCTCCAGCACCTTGGTCAGCTATTTACTGCCGTCGTACAACGCGGCGATGCAAAGCTACATGCGGGCGGTGGGGATCAGCGTCAACATCCAGCAGTTGCAGGTTGGCGCGGTGGTGCAGAAGGTGATGGCGGGGCAGACGCCGATGAATGCCGGAAGCTGGGGCAGCTACTCGATCAACGACGTCTCGGCGATCCTGCCGTATTTCTTCGGCGGCGGTTCCAACGACTATGCGCGCGACCCGGCGCTCGAGAAGCTGGTGGAGACCGGCGGGTCGGTCACCGATCCGGCGGAGCGGCAGAAGGCCTACTCCGCGGCGATTCACCGCGCCACCGAGGAGGCGTACTGGCTGCCGCTGTTCACCAACGTGACGTACTACGCGTTCGCGTCGGACCTGAACTTCGAGCCGTTCCCCGACGAACTGCCGCGGTTCTATTTGTGTACGTGGAAGTAGAGCGGCGGCTCATTCCCCCGCCATCGCCTTCTCGAACGCGACCTCCGCTTGCAGGCCGGCGAGGTCGCGGCTGACGATTGCCGTCGCCAGGGTGCGTCCGCCGAGCCGGTAGTTGATCGCGCAGTCACGCGCTTCGAGCGAGCCGTCGATCTCGATGCTGTCCCATTTTTCCGCGTGGCCGATGTAGCCGAGGCCGAAATCGTACTGCGTGGTCCAGAAGAACGGCACCTGATCGAACCGCTCGGCGCGGCCAAGCAGGTTGCGGGCGGCGACCTGGCCGTGGCGTTCGGCGAGCACCCAGTGCTCGACGCGGATCGGCGCGCCGGTGTGCCGATCCGGCCAGCGGGCGATGTCGCCGACCGCGAAGATGCCGGGAATGCTCGTCTCCAGATGCGCGTCCACCGTGATGCCGCGATCGGTCGCGATCCCGGCCTGCTCGGCGAGCGCGATCGACGGGCGAACGCCGATGCCGATGACGACGAGATCGGCGGGGAGCCGTGTGCCGTCCTTGAGGGTAACGCCTTGCGCGTCGATCGCGGTCGCCGTCGTGCCCAGGTGGAACGTGACGCCATGCTGCTGGTGCAGGGCCTGCAAGAACCGTCCGACCTCGGGGCCGAGGACGCGTTCCATTGGGCAGGTCTCGGGCGCCACGACATCGACCTCCAATCCGCGCGTGCGCAGCGAGGCGGCGACTTCGAGGCCGATGAAGCTTGCCCCGATGACCACCGCGCGGCGCGCGGCGAGCGCTTTGGCGATCAACGCACGGCTATCGGCGACGGTGCGCAGATAGTGCACATGCGCAAGCGCCGCGCCAGGTACGTCGAGCCGCACCGGCTCGGCGCCGGTGGCGAGCAGCAGCGCGTCATAGCCGCATTGGCTGCCATCCTCGAGGCGCAGCTGGCGGGCCGCCGCGTCGATCGCGGCGACCCGCGTGTTCAGACGCAACTCGATCCGATGGTCGCGGTAGAAATCCGCCGAGCGGAGCGGGACGAAATCCTCGGGCGCGGTGCCGGCGAGGTAGTCCTTGGAAAGATTCGGACGGTCGCAAGGCAGGTCGGCATCGGCGCTCAATATCGTGAGGCGCCCGTCGTAGCCCTCGCGGCGCAGCATCTCGGCGGCCGCGTTGCCCGCGGCGCCGCCGCCGATGATGACGATCGAGCGAGGCGACGGGGAGGGCGGCTGGCGGGCCGGCACGGCGATTTTCTCGCGCGCATAGGCGATCCCGCCGTGCTGCTCGACCCGCCAGCAGGCGACGCCATCGAGTGCCGGTGCCCGCAACGCCTCGCCGGTACGCAGGCTGAAGCAGGCATGATGCCACTGGCAGCGTACCGTCTCGCCCACCAGCAGCCCCTGTTCCAGCGGGGCGCCGTAATGGGTGCAGACGGCGCCGATGGCGAACACATCCGCGCCGCGTCTCGCCAGCAGAGCGGGTTCGCCGTCGATGTGGCCCAGCAGCATGGCGCCGTCCTCGAGCGAGGCGAGCGGGACCCCTTGGCTAAGGTCCGGTCCGCTGAGTTCCGTCTTGTCCTGGGTCATCGTTGTCTCCTCCGGGTGACGGGAACGCGGGGGCCGGCCATTCGTTCGGACGATCAGCCCTTTTGGGCGGCGGCGAGCGCCTCGTCCTTCGCGCGGGCGCGCACGACCGCCGGCCGCTCGGCGATGCGGCGCGCGTAATCGACGAACACCGGGCGATCCGGCACCAGCTTGAAGGCCATCGTCCAGCCGAGCGCGGTCCCCCACAGGATGTCGGCGGCGGAGAGGCGTTCGCCCAGCAGATAGGGGCCTTTGGCGAGAGCCGTCGCGAGGGCCTCGATCACCGCGTCGTAGTCGCCATACGGGCTCATCGCGCGCTTGCCGGGATCATGACCGCGGGCCTTGTCGACGAGGGCGGGCTCGAAGGCGGCGGCGTAGAACACCAGCCAGCGCAAATACGGCCCGCGCAGCGCGTCGCCGATCGCCGGCGCGAGGCCAGCCTTCGGAAACAAATCGGCGAGGTGCAGGAAGATCGCGACCTGCTCGGTGACGATCGCCTCGCCGTCGCGCAACGCCGGGACCTTGCCCATCGGATTGACTGCGAGATAGGCGGGCGCGCGTTGGGCGTCCTTGCTGATGTCGAGCAGTTCGAGCATGTAGGGCGCGCCGAGTTCCTCCAGCAAGACGAGCACGCCGGTCGAGCGCGTCCGCGGCGAATGGAACAGCGTAAGGGGTCGATCGGTCATGGTGGGCTCCCATCGTTCGGGGCCTGCCTATCAAACTCCAGCCGGCACGGCCATGATCACGTATGCCGCCGACCAGCGAGGACCTGGATCGTGCCATCGCCGCCGGTGAACAGCGGTACCGCGCCGGCGCGCATGCCGAGGCCGGGCGCATCTTCGATGACCTCGCCGCGCGGCACCCCGATCATCCGACGATCCTGCGGCTGCGCGGCCTCTGCCGATTGCGCGCCGGCGGCCCGGATGGCGCGCTCGCCGATCTCGCCCGTGCCCACTTGCTGGCGCCGGAGGAGCCGTATGCGGCGCTGCACCACGGCATCGCCTTGCATACGGCGGCCCGCTACGCCGAGGCGGCGGCACTGTTCCAGGAATGCCTGCCGCGGTTGCCGGCCGATCCGGCGCCGGCGCTGAACCTGGCGGCGAGCCGTCTGATGCTGGCTGATCCGGCGGGGGCGCTGGAGGCCGCGGAGCACGCCGTCCGGCTTGCCCCCGCGCTGGCGCAGGCACGCTACACGCTTGGACTGGCGCGGCTCGCCTGTGATGAGCCGGCACTGGCCGAGGCGGCCTTCGCCGAGGTGGTGCGGCGGGCGCCCGGCTTCGCCGACGCCTGGGTCAATCTTGGCCTGGCCCGCTACGCGCTGGCTGATATCGCCGGCGCCGAACAGGCGATGCGCCGAGCCCTGACGGTCGCGCCCTGGCATCCCGGCGCGACCGCCAATCTCGCGGTTTTCCTGCGTCTGCGCGGCGCCGCCGAGCCGGCGGAGGC
>JBAWFF010000068.1:0-13811 GCA_049591635.1 Acetobacteraceae bacterium | reverse complement strand
TGCGCTACTACGCCGGGCAGGCGACCGCGATCCACGGCGAGACCATCGAGAACTCGCTGCCCGGCGAGTATGTCAGCTTCACCTTGAAGGAGCCGGTCGGCGTCGTCGGCGCGATCATCCCGTGGAACGGGCCGCTGACGGCGACGATCTGGAAGATCGGCCCGGCGCTCGCGACCGGCTGCACCGTCGTGCTCAAGCCCGCCGAGGAGGCGCCGTTGACGCCGCTGCGTCTGGCCGAATTGTGCCAGGCGGCCGGCGTGCCGCCCGGCGTCGTCAACGTCGTCCCCGGCTATGGGGAGACGGCCGGCGCCGCGCTCGCCCGCCATCCCGATGTGGACAAGGTGGCGTTCACCGGCTCGCACCTCACCGGCCAGAAGATCATCGAGGCGTCGGCCGGCAACCTCAAGCGCGTGTCGCTCGAACTCGGCGGCAAGTCCCCGGACGTGGTGTTTGCCGATGCCGACCTCGACGCGGCGGTGCCTGGCGCGGGCATGGCGGTGTTCGCCAATTCCGGCCAGATTTGCAGTGCCGGGACGCGCATGTTCGTGGAGCGGAAAATCTACGACGAGTTCACCGCGCGCGTCGCCGCCTACAGCAAGACCCTGCGCGTCGGCAACAGCAGCGACCCGGAAACCCAGGTCGGCCCGCTGGTCTCCCCCGAGCAGCTCGACCGCGTCACCGGCTATCTGGCGATCGGCCGACAAGAAGGCGCGCGTCCGCTGTCGGGCGGCGAGCGACTGACCGATGGCGACATGGCGAAGGGCTATTTCGTCCCGCCGACGGTGTTCGCCGATGTGAAGGACGACATGCGAATCGCCCAGGAGGAGATTTTCGGCCCGGTCATCTCCGCGATCCCCTTCACCGACATCGACGAGGTGATCGAGCGCGCCAACAAGACCAATTTCGGCCTGGGCAGCGGATTGTGGACGCGCGACGTGAGCAAGGCCCACAAGCTCGCCCGCGGCATCCGTGCCGGTTCCGTCTGGATCAACTGCTACCAGGCAATGGACCCCGCGGTGCCGTTCGGCGGCTACAAGATGAGCGGCTACGGGCGCGAAAGCGGCAAGCAGCACGTCGAGGAGTACCTCAACGTGAAGGCGGTGTGGATCAAGACCGAATGACGCCGATTCGGAGGCGGTGCCGCCATGCGTTAAGGCTGGGGGCACCGCTTCTGGCCACCCTGTTGGGCTGCTCACCGCGCGCGTGGGCCGCGGACGCGCTGCATCTTTTCGCGGCGGGCAGCCTCGGCGGCGCGATGACCGATCTCCTCGCGGCGTCGGGAATTCCGGCCCCTGACATCGCGGCACCCGTCTTCGGCCCCTCGGGGTTTCTCCGCGAGCGCATCGAGCATGGCGCGCCGGCCGACATCCTCTCCTCGGCCGACATGGACCAGCCGCGCCGATTGTCGCACGAGCGCGGCGACCGTCCCGTCGTCATGTTCACCCGCAACCGGATGTGCCTGCTCGCGCGCCAATCGCTCGGGGTCACCGCGGAGAACATGCTCGACCGGATGCTCGATCCGAAACTGCGCCTCGCGACCTCGACGCCGCACGCCGATCCGGGCGGGATTATGCGTGGGCGGTGTTCGCCAAGGCCGAGACCCTCCGGCCAGGTGCCAAGGCGACGCTGGAATCCAAGGCCCTGCCGCTGGTTGGCGGTCCGGAATCGAAGCCGCTCGTACCGGGGCACGGGCAGGTGCAGGGCGTCTTCCTCGCCGACCGCGCCGACATGATGCTGGGCTACTGCAGCAGTTCCCCCGCCGTCATGCGCGACGTGCCCGGTCTCGTCTCCATCCCGTTGCCGCCCGCGCTTACGGTCGGCCCCGCCTACGGGATGATCGTGCTCACCGACAATCCGCTCGCTGACCGCTTCGCCGTGTTCGTGATGTCGGAACATGGGCAGGCGATCCTCGCCCATGACGGTTTCGTGCCGGTCGCCACACCGTAGGAGATTGCCACGATGCCGAAGCTCGGATGGACGCGGCGGCGCGGGCGGGGGAGTGTCTAGGGCCGGCGTTCCGATCTATCCTGCCCGCCCAACCCACAGGAGGCGGCAGATGAAGCTCAGCGCGCGCAACCAGATCAAGGGCAAGATCACGTCTGTCCAGAAGGGCCAAACGACCGGTCACGTCCGCATCGACATCGGCAACGGCGTCGTCATCACCTCATCGATCACCAACGAGGCGATCGACGAATTGGCGCTCAAGGTCGGCGACGAGGCGATCGCGGTGATCAAGGCGTCGGACGTGATGGTCGCGAAATAGGACCATGCGCGCCCGCCACGTCCTTGCGTTGGCCATCCTGATATGCGCGACAGCCCCGATGTCCCTCGCCGACGCGACGGATGCCGCTATCGCCGTCACCGGCGGATCGGGAACCGCCGTCCCGTTGACCGAGGCCGACCTCGCGCGCCTGCCGGCGACGAAGCTCACGGTGTCGTTCGGCAAAGGGCCCGTCGCTTTCGAGGGGCCGCTGCTATGGACGGTGCTCGCCCGTTCCGGCGCGGTCGATCCGACCAAGCCGCGCGGGCAGTCGCGCCAGATCGTCATGGTCACTGGAAGCGACGGATACGTCGCCGTTCTCGCGCTTGGCGAGATCTCGCCCGCGTTCGATGGCAAGCAGGTCATCCTGGCCGATAGGATGGATGGTCGCCCGCTCGACCCCGGACATTTCCGGGTCGTCGTGCCGGGCGAGCAGCGTGGCGCACGCAGCGTGCGCGACGTCGTCGGCATCGCGGTCACGACGCCGGAACCGCCCGGGCAATAAAGCGCGGCGCGTTTGACGCCCCCCATTCCCCCGCCTACGCTTTCGCGTCACAACGACACCCGCCGTCAAGCGCGGGAAGCCCAAGGGGGAACCATGACATTCCGAGCGCTTCGCGCCGCGTTCTGTGGTGCATTGCTAGGCCTCATCGCCGCCGTGCCGATGGCGCGCGCGGCCGACGACACCATCAAGATCGGCTACATCGACCCGTTCTCCGGACCGTTCGCCCAGAGCGGGGACCAGTTCCTCCAGGTGATGCAGTTTGTCATCAATGACGTGAACGCGCGGATGCCGCCGCTGCACAAGAAGTTCGAGATCGTGACCTTCGACGACAAGCTGCAGCCGTCCGAGGCGCTGATCGCGCTCAAGCGCGTCACCGATCAGAACATGCCGTTCGTGATGCAGTGCGTCGGCTCCAACGTCGCCACCGCCCTGATCGGCGGGGTCGAGAAGAACAACGCGCGCAATCCCGACCACCGGGTGATCTATATCAACTGCGGCGCGCTCGCGACCGAACTGACGAACGCGCCGCTGTGCAATTTCTGGCAGTTCCGCTTCAGCGGATCGGTGCAGCAGCGGGCCTACGCGCGCATCAAGTCGCTGCCGGCCGACGTCAAGAAGGTGTACCTGATCAACCAGGACTACGTGTTCGGGCACTCGATCGAGCACGACACCAAGGAATTCCTGGCCAAACTGCGCCCCGACATCCAGATCGTCGGCGACGAGTTCGTCCCGCTCGGCCAAGTGAAGGATTTCTCGCCCTACATCACCAAGATCAAGAACTCCGGCGCGCAATCCGTCATCACCGGCAATTACGGGCCTGACCTCAACCTGCTGATGAAGGCCGCCGCCGATGCCGGGCTGCCGGTTCGCTTCGACACCTACCTCGCCTATCTGACCGGCGCGGTAACGGCGATCGGGCCGGTCGGGGCGGACCGCCTGACGGTGATCATGGAGTATAACGAGAACCTGCCGGTCGAGCTGAACATCCCGTCGGCCGAGAAGTTCGATCTCGCCTTCCGCAAGGACCACAAATTCGACTTCGTGGCGCAGAACTGGGTCGTGATGTTCGAGATGCTGTCGCGCGCGATCACCGAGGCGGGCTCGGTCGACGTGCTCAAGATCGCCCAGAACCTGGAGGGGATGCAGCAGAAGGATCTCCTCGGCAAGACCGAGACCATGCGCAAGCAGGACCATCAGCTGATCCTGCCGTACTACGAGGGTCTGCTGACCAAGAACGTGAAATACGACACCGAGGGAACCGGTCTTGGCTTCAAGACCATCTACACGGTTCCCGCCGAGGACGAGGTGATGCCGACCACCTGCGACATGAAGCGCCCGACGTCGTAGGGCCCGCTGACGAGGCCGACCCATGCAGCTCCTGCTCAACACGCTGCTCAGCGGCCTCGTCTACGGGATGCTCCTGTTCATGCTGGCGAGCGGGCTCACGCTCATCTTCTCGATGATGGGCGTGCTCAACTTCGCCCACGCCAGTATCTACATGCTCGGCGCCTACTTCGCCTACACCGTCAGCAAGTACGTGGATTTCTGGGCCGCTTTGATCCTCGCTCCGCTCGCCTGCGGGCTGATCGGCGCGGCGATCGAGGTCTGGGGGCTGCGCCGCTGCCACGTCAACGGCCACATCGCCGAATTGCTGTTCACCTTCGGTCTGGTGTTCATCTTCCAACGCGCGGTGATGATGGTCTGGGGCACGCTGACGGTGCCCTACCAGGTGCCGGCCAGCCTGAACTTCCCGCTGTTTCGGCTGTACGGGCAGAATTTCCCGGCCTATCGCGCCTTCATGCTGCTGATCAGCGTCGGGATGCTGCTCGCCATCTGGCTGCTGCTGAAGAAGACCCGCATCGGCCTCATCATCCAGGCCGCGCTCACGCATCCCAACATGGTGAGCGCGCTCGGCCATGACGTGCCGCGCGTGTTCACCATCGTCTTCGCCGGCGGTTGCATGTTGGCGGGCCTCGCCGGGGTGATCGGCGGCAACTATTTCTCCACCGATTCCGGCATGGCCGACGCGATGGGGCCGATCGTCTTCGTCGTCGTGGTGTTCGGCGGCCTCGGGTCGCTCGCCGGCTGCTTCGTCGCCTCGATCTTCCTCGGCATCGTGCAGACCGCGGCGGTGATGGTGAACGGCTCGGCCGCCAATCTGTTCGGCGCGCTTGGCTTGCCGCTCAACATCCCCATCGGCGGCAACGATCTGTTGGGTGAGATTCTGACCATTCCGGTCGCTCGCGTCGCCCCGCTGCTGCCGTACGTGCTGATGATCCTGATGCTGTTCTTCCGCCCGCGCGGGTTGATGGGGACGCGGGAATCGTGAGCTCGACCGCCGCTCCCGACCTTGCCATCAGGGTGTCGCGCCGGCACGGGTGGCTCCGCGCGGCATGGCCGTGGATCGCCATGTTGCTGATCGCGCTGATCCTGCCCTGGCTGTTCCGCGACTACGCGCATGGTCGCGACAACGGCTTCATGACCGCGATGTTCAGCCAGATGGGCATGATGGTGATCTTCGCGCTGTCCTACAACATGCTGATGGGCGAGGCCGGGCTGCTGTCCTTCTGCCACGCCGTCTTCTTCGGCTTCGGCGGCTATTGCGTGGCGCATTTCCTTAACGCCGCGACCGTCGTGGCCCCGCTTGAACTGCTGCCGCTGGCGGGCGGCATCTGCGGCGGCGCGCTCGCCCTTGTGTTCGGCGCGATGGCGACCAAGCAGCGCACCATGGCCTTCGCCATGATAACCTTCGGCATCGGCGAGCTCGCGGTGACCGCGGCGATCATGTTCAAGCATTTCTTCGGCGGCGAGAGCGGCATCACCACCGATCGGCAGAACGCCTGGAGCCTGTTCGGCGTCAACTACGCGCACGGGCTGCAAGTCTACTACCTCATCATCGCCTGGACGCTGATCGCCGCGCTGGGGATGTACTATCTGCGCGGCACGCCGCTTGGGCGGATGGCGAATGCGTGTCGCGACAACTACGAGCGCGCGCAGTTCGTCGGCTACGACCCGCGCATGGTGCGCTTCCTGCAATTTGCCCTGTCCGGCGTGTTCGCCGGCATTGCCGGCGGCCTCTACTGCATCACCTACGAGATCGTCACCTACGACGCCGTCAACGCGCCGCTGTCGGGCAACGCGCTGCTGATGGCCTATATCGGCGGCGTCGGCAGCTTCGCCGGCCCGATCATCGGCGCCATCCTGATCACCGCCCTGCAAAGCGGCCTCAGCCTGATATCGAACTCCTGGCTGGTCTATGTCGGGCTGCTGTTCATCGCGATGGTGACGTTCGCGCCCACCGGCATCACCGGCATCCTGCGCGCGCACGCGCCGATCGTCCGCGCCGGGCGGCTGTCGGCGCTGACCATCCCCTACGCGCGTCTCCTGCTGCCCTGCCTGCTGGTATTGCTGGGCTTCGTCTTCCTGGTGGAGATGCTGTCCTTCGCGACTATCGGCGCCGCCGAGGGCAAGACGCTCAACCTGTTCGGCCTCGTCCCCGACGTCTACGCGCCGACCCCCTGGCTCGCGACGCTCGCCGGCACCGCGATCGCGATCGCCTGGCTGCGCCTCGAAGCGCGCCGGTTCTTCGTCGTCTGGGACGCCCTGATGACCGGGCTCGTCCCGGCCCCTATGCGATGAGCGTTCCAGCGCTGCATTTGCGCGACGTCCGCAAGAATTTTGGCGCGACCGAGATCATCCGCGGCGTCACCCTCGACGTCGCCGCCGGCGAGCGCCATGCGCTGATTGGCCCGAACGGAGCCGGCAAGACCACGCTGTTCAACCTCATCAGCGGCCGCTTTGGCCTGACCAGCGGTGAAATCCGCCTCGACGACACGCGCCTCGATACCCTGGCTCCGCACCGCATCAATCGCCTCGGCCTGTCGCGCAGCTTCCAGATCACCTCGATCTTCCATCGCCTCAGCGTGTTCGAGAATCTGCGCTGCGCCCTGCTCTGGAGCCGCGGCTATCGCTACTCGTTCTGGCACACGCTCGCCCGCCAGCCGCGGCTGAACGATGCCGCCGAGCGCGTGCTGGAGGAGATCAACCTCGCCAACCGCCGCGACGTGCAGGCGGGCCTGCTGTCCTACGCCGAGCAGCGCGCGCTCGAGATCGGCATGACCGTCGCGGGCGGCGCCGCCGCGATCCTGCTCGACGAGCCCACCGCCGGCATGAGCAACACCGAGACCGAGTACGCGATCGCCCTGATCCGCCGCGTCACCGCGGGCAAGACGCTGCTGATGGTGGAGCACGACATGCGGGTGGTGTTCGACCTCGCCGACACCATCACCGTGCTGGTCTACGGCAAGGTGATCGCCTCCGGCCCGCCGGCGGCGATCCGCGCCAACCCCGCGGTCCAGGAAGCCTATCTCGGCGCGGCCGCCGCATGAGCCTCGAAGTCGCCGATCTGCACGCCTATTACGGCAAGAGCCACATCCTGCACGGTGTCACCCTCAGCGTCGGCGAAGGCGAGATCGTGAGCCTGCTCGGGCGCAACGGCGTCGGCCGCTCCACCACCTGCAAGGCGATCATGGGCCTCGTCGCGCCGCAGGGCACGATAAACTGGCGCGGCAGCAACATCGCCGGTCTGCGCGCCAACCTGATCGCCCGGCAGGGCATCGGCTACGTGCCGGAGGATCGGCAGGTCTTCCCGACGCTCACCGTGCGCCAGAACCTCGCCCTCGGCCTCAAGCGCGCCAACCAGGTCGGCCGCTGGTCCTTCGAGGACGTATTCGCCCTGTTTCCCAACCTCGCCGCGCGCCAGGACAATCCAGCCGGCGTGCTCTCGGGTGGCGAGCAGCAGATGCTGACCATGTGCCGGACCCTAATGGGTGATCCCGACCTCATCCTGATCGACGAGCCGACCGAGGGCCTGGCACCGCGTCTGGTCGAGCAGGTCGGCATGCTGCTCGCCGAGATCGCCCGGCGCGGCGTCTCGATCCTGCTGGTCGAACAGAAGCTGACGATCGCGCTGCGGATCTCCCGCCGCCTCTACGTCATGGGTCACGGCCGCATCGTCTTCGAGGGCACGCCGGCGGAGTTGGACGCGGATGCGACGGTCCGGCGCGAGTGGCTGGAGGTCTAAGCCGCCGCCTCCGCCTCGGGCGCTTCCTCCGCCGGCTCGGACGCCACTTCCAGGTTCGTGCGAATCGCGCTCAACATGTCGAACAGGCGCTCGTGCAGTTCCACCGGAATCTCTCCCAGCGCCTGGGCGCGTACCTGGCGGCCGATCGCCTGAATTTGGACGACGGTCGGACCGGCGGCCTTGGTCAGCCAGAGGGTGCGGATGCGCCGATCGGTCGGATGCGGACGCCGCTCCAACAGGCCGGCGGCTTGCAGGCTGTCGACCAGGCGCACCACCGAGATCGTCTCGATGTCCAGATACGCCGCCAATGTCGCTTGGCTGATCCCCGGCGCGTGGAACACATGCAGCAAGACAGCCGCCTCGGATCGGTTCAGCCGCAATCCCGCTTCGCGCGCGCGCTGAACAAAGCGGCGGCGCATCAGCCGCGACGTCTCTTGTAGCAAGAAGCCGAGGCCCCGCCTGACCTGGGTGGTCTCGCTCATCTCTCGCTATTCCCCGGCCGGTTCGGACACGCCGACCGGCTCCTTCGCGCGGTGCGGACGACGGCGGCCGAGGCGATGGCTGAGGCGATCGAGGTACAGATAGATGACTGGCGTCGTGTAGAGCGTCAGCGCCTGCGACACGAGCAGCCCGCCGACGATCGCGATGCCGAGCGGACGGCGCAGTTCCGACCCGGCGCCCTGGCCGAGCGCCAGCGGCAGCCCACCGAACAAGGCGCACATCGTGGTCATCATGATTGGGCGGAAGCGCAGCAGGCAGGCCTCGTGGATGGCGGCGAGCGGGCTCTTCCCCTCCTCGCGCTCGGCGACGAGGGCGAAGTCGATCATCATGATCGCGTTCTTCTTGACGATACCGATCAGCAGGATGATGCCGATCAGCGCCACCAGGCTGAGATCGTTGCCCGTCACCATCAGCATGATCAGCGCGCCGACGCCCGCGGACGGCAGCGCCGACAGGATCGTGATGGGATGGATGAAGCTCTCATAGAGCATCCCCAGCACGATGTAGACCACCAGGATCGCGGCGGCGACCAGCAGCGGGGTCGATGACAGCGAGGACTGGAATGCCTGCGCGGTTCCCGCGAACGCGCCCTGCACCGTGCGCGGCATGTGCAGTTGCGCCTCCATCGCGTTGATCGCATCGACCGCCTGGCCGATCGAGGTGCCCGGCGCGAGGTTGAACGACAGCGTGACGGCGGGGAACACCCCTTGGTGGTTGACGGTCAGCGGCTCGACCTTGTTGGTTACGCGCGCAACCGCCGACAGCGGCACCTCCGCGCCCGAGGGGGTGGCGACATAGATCCGCGACAGCGCCGCCGGATCATCCTGGAATTGCGGCGCCACCTCCAGGATCACCTTGTGCTGGGAGGTGTCGGTGTAGACCGTCGCGACCTGCTCCTGGCCGAAGGCATCATACAGCGTCTGGTCGATCGCGCCGAGCGAGAGACCGAGGCGCGAGGCGGTGTCGCGGTCGATGTCGAGCGCGAGGTGCGGCGAGGCGATCTGCTGGTCCGACGCGGTATCGGTGAGCTCCTTCATCTGCCGCATGTGCGCGAGCACGATCGGCGCCCAGTGGTTCAGCTCCGCATCGTCGTTGTCGGTCAGCGTGTACTGATACTGCGCCTGCTCCAGCCGGCCGCCGATCGTCACGTCCTGGCCGGGCTGCATGTAGAATTTCGCGCCCTGCACCTGCGCGACCGCGGGGCGCAGGCGCGCCATCACCTTGCGCACCGAATCGCGCTGATCGAGCGGCTTCAGCTGGATGAACATCCGCGCGGTGTTCTCGCTGGCGTTGCCCCCCGTGGCGCCGGCGAAACCGACGACCCCTTGCACCGCCGGATCCTTGAGGATGATGGCGGCGAGTTGCTGCTCCAGCCCCGACATCGCGGTGAACGAGATGTCCTGGCGGGCATCGGCCTCGCCGAACAGGAACCCGGTGTCCTGCTCGGGGATGAAGCCCTTCGGGATCGCCACGTAGAGCACCCCGGTCAGCACGATCAGGCCGAGCGTCGAGGCCAGCATTAGCGGCTGATGACGGAACACCCAGATCAGGCCGCGATCGTAACCGCCGATCATCGCGTCGAAGAAGCGCTCCGCGCCGCGGTTGAAGCTATTTTTTGGATGCTCGCTCTCGCGGGTCAGGAAGCGCGCGCACAGCATCGGCGTCAGCGTGAGCGCGATGAACGCCGAGGTGATGACCGCGATGGTCACGGTGACGGCGAACTCGCGGAACAGCCGGCCGATGATGCCGCCCATGAACAGCAGCGGGATGAACACCGCGATCAGCGAAAAGGTGATCGAGACGATGGTGAAGCCGATCTGGCCGGCGCCCTTGATCGCCGCCTGCAACGGCGCCATGCCCTGCTCGATATAGCGGACGATGTTCTCGATCATCACGATCGCGTCGTCGACCACGAAGCCGACCGAGATCGTCAGCGCCATCAGCGAGATGTTGTCGAGGTTGTAGCCTAGCAGATACATCACACCGGCGGTGATCACGAGGGCCAGTGGCACCGTCACACTGGGAATGATCGTCGCCCAGGCGTGGCGCAGGAACAGGAAGATCACCAACACCACGAGGCCGATGGTGATCGCCAGCGTGAACTCGACGTCGGCGACCGAGGCCTGGATCGTCAGCGAACGGTCCGACACCAGGCTGACGTGCACCGAGGGCGGGATCGAGGCCTCCAGCTCCGGCATCATCGCCTTGATCCGGTTCACCACCTCGATCGTGTTGGCTCCCGCCGCGCGCTTGATGAGCAGAAGTTCGTCGCGCTTGGTGCCGTACCAGCTGCCGGTGCGCGGGTTGGTCGAGGAGTTGACCACGTCGCCCAGGTCCTTCACCTCGACCGGAGCGCCGTTGTGGTAGGCGACGATGACGTGGCGGAACGCATCGGCACCGAACAGCTGGTCGTTGGTGTCGAGGGTGAATTGCTGGCTCTTGCCTTCGAGGTTGCCCTTCGGCTGGTCGGTGGTGGCCCCGACGAGCGCGGTGCGGACGGCGTCGATGCCAATGCCGCGCGCGGCGAGCGCGTTAGGGTTCACTTGCACATGCACCGCCGGCGTCTGCTGGCCGGCGATGTCGACCTGCGAGACGCCGGGGATGCGCGACAGCGATTCGGCGAGCACGTTGTAGGCATACTGATCGACATCGGCGATCGGCATGGCGTCCGAGGTGACCGCGTAGATTAGGATCGAACGGTCCGCTGGGTTGGTCTTCCGGTAGGTTGGCGGGGTCGGCAAATTCTTGGGCAGCAGGCCGCCGGCGGCGTTGATGGCGGCCTGCACATCGCCCGCCGCGCCGTCGATGTCGCGGCTTAGGTCGAATTGCAAGGTGATCGAGGTGGACCCCAGCCCACTCGTGGACGACATCGAATCGAGGCCAGGGATCGCGGCGAATTGCTGTTCGAGCGGCGTCGCCACCGAGGACGCCATGATGTCCGGGCTCGCGCCGGGCAGCTGCGCGGTTACCGAGATCGTCGGGAAATCGACGTTCGGCAGCGCGGCGACCGGCAGCAGCGCGTAGCTCGCGATGCCGAAGATCAGCAAGCCCGCCATCAGCAGCGTGGTCGCGATGGGCCGGCGGATGAAGCGTTCAGAGATGTTCATCGGCTCAGCCCGCCGCCTTCACCTTCGTGCCGTTGGCGAGGCGGTATTGCCCGCCGACGACGACCCTTTCGCCGGCGGCGAGGCCCTTGCCGATGACCGCGAGCCCGTCCTGGCGCGCGAGCAGGGTGACCGCGCGCCGCTCCACCGTGTCGGTGGGTCCGATGACGTAGGCGTAGTCCCCGTTCGCCCCGGTCATCACCGTCTGCGCCGGCACGGTGACGGCGTTCGGGCGGGTGCCCAGGATGAGCCGCACGCTGACAAATTCGCCCGGCCAGAGCCGTTCGTCTTCATTGGGGAAGGTGGCCTCGAGGTCGATCGTCCCCGTTGTCGCGTCCACATGGTTGTCGATAAAGCTAAGCCGGCCCTTGGCGAGCAGTGCATTGGTGTCGCCATTATAGGCGTCCACTTCGAGCACCTGCTGGTTCTGCGCCTGGCGAATCTGGTCGAGCAGCTCCTGCGGCAGCGGGAAGTTCACGTAGATCGGCTTGATCTGAGTGATACTCACGAGCGTGGTCCCCGCGCTCGCCTGCACGAGGTTGCCCTGATCGACCATCAGCTTGCCGGTACGCCCGGCGATCGGCGCGCGGATCACCGCGTATTGGATGTTGAGCTTGGCGGCCTCGATGGCCGCCTGGTCCGCCTTCACCGCCGCTTGCAGCTGGGCGACGGTCGCCTTCTCGTCGTCATAGCTTTGCCGCGTCTGAAACCCTGAGCCGACCAGCTTGCCGAAGCGATCGAGGTCGACCTGGGCGCCCTGGAGCTGCGCCTGATCCTTCTCGCTGTTGGCCTGGGCCTGATCGAGCGCCGCCTGGTACGGGCGAGGGTCGATCAGGAAGAGCAGATCGTTCTGCTTCACCTCCTGGCCTTCGGTGAAGAAGACCTTCTGGATTTCGCCGTCGATCCGGGACTTTACGTTGACCGTGCTGATCGTCTGAACGGTGCCGAGGCCCTGGGCGAAGATCGGGA
This sequence comes from Acetobacteraceae bacterium, assembly GCA_049591635.1. Lineage (GTDB taxonomy): Bacteria > Pseudomonadota > Alphaproteobacteria > Acetobacterales > Acetobacteraceae > DATFDN01. Next base: position 1,389 of record JBAWFF010000068.1, on the reverse strand, counting down.
CGTTCTCCGCCTTGGCGAGCCCGGCGGTCACCGGGACGGCGGGGGGCTCGACGGCGACGGCGGCCTCGACCGGGCGCCGGTCAAAGGCGAACCAGCCGCCGAGGCCGGCCCCGAGCACGATGACGGCTAAGGCGATGAGACGGGGTTTCTGCATGGGCGCGCGGTCATAAGGGGGCAAAGCATGTGATAGACAAGCTACATAATGTAACGCCTAGCCAGACGCCCGCACTAGCCGGTGCTGCTTGCGTCCGGCCGATAGTTTGATCGCGCCTTCGCGGAGGTCGTCCGCCGACACCATCCGCGCCTCGTCCGTCACCGCCGCGTCGTTCACCCGCGCCCCTCCGGCGCGGACGAGCCGGCGCGCCTCGCCATTGCTCGCGGCGAGGCCGGCGAGGACGAACAGCCGGAACACTGGAATTCCCCCCGCCAGGTCGGTGCGCGCGACCTCGATGCTCGGCAAGTTTTCCGCTGCCTCGCCCTCCTCGAAGGCGAGCCGCGCGGTCTCGGCGGCCGTCCCGGCGGCCTCGGTGCCGTGGCAGAGCCGGGTCGCTTCGCTCGCCAGCACCTTCTTCGCCTCGTTCACGTCTCCGGCTTCCACCCGGGCGATGTCATCGAGCGGCAAATCGGTGAACAGCCGGAGGAACCGGCCCACATCGGCATCGTCGGTATTGCGCCAGAACTGCCAATAATCATACGGAGACAGTCGATCCGCCGTGAGCCACACCGCCCCGCGCGCGCTCTTGCCCATCTTGGCGCCGGACGCGGTGGCGATCAGGGGCGTGGTCAGGCCGAAGACCTGCGCGCCGTCGCTCCGGCGAACCAGCTCGATGCCGGAGACGATGTTGCCCCACTGGTCGGAGCCGCCCATTTGCAGCCTCACGTCAAGGCGGCGGAACAGCTCGCGGAAATCGAAGCTCTGAAGGATCGCATAGTTGAACTCGAGGAAGGTCAGCCCCTGCTCGCGCTCCAGCCGCAACCGTACGGAATCGAAGGACAGCATTCGGCTGATGCTGAAATGATGTCCAACATCGCGCAGCAACTCGATGTAGCTGAGCCGGTCCAGCCAATCGGCGTTGTTCGCCATGACGGCGTCATGCGGGCCATCACCGAAGCGGATGAACGGCGCGAAGCAGCGAAGGATGCCGGCCATATTGGCGGCGATACGTTCGTCGCTCAGTAGCTGCCGGGCCTCCTCGCGCAACGACGGGTCACCGATCCGGCTCGTGCCGCCGCCCATCAAGCAGACCGGTTTGTGGCCGTGTTTCTGGAGCAGGCGCAGGAGCATGATCTGCACCAGACTGCCGACATGCAGCGAATCGGCGGTGCAGTCGAAGCCGATATAGGCCGCGACCGGCCCGGCGGTCAGCGCCGCGTCCAGCCGCTCGGAGT
>JBAWFF010000067.1:0-5494 GCA_049591635.1 Acetobacteraceae bacterium | reverse complement strand
TGCGGATGCAGGAAGGGCGGTACGACCCGCACGCCTTGCCCTCGATGCTGATAGGCAAGAAGCTGCCCGTGTTCACGCTTCCGGGCCAGCCGCCGTCGGCGGGGTTCTCGAGCGCCGACGTCACGGCGCGGGGGCGCCCGGCGGTGGTCAACTTCTTCGCCTCCTGGTGCGTGCCCTGCGTGGAGGAGGCGCCGACGCTGGCCGCGCTGAAGCGCGACGGCGTGCCGCTTTGGGGCATCGCATACAAGGACAAGGCGGACGCCACCGCCGGATTTCTCGACCGTCACGGCGATCCGTACGTCCGCGTCGCTCGCGACGAGTCCGGCACGGTCGGCATCGATTTCGGCCTGTATGGCGTGCCGGAGAGCTATCTGGTGGACGCCTCCGGCATCGTGCGCTGGCGCTGGGCGGGCGGGCTGTCGCCCGACATCGTGCACCAGGACTTGCTGCCCAAGATGCGGGCGCTGGCGTGACCCGGCTGCTTGCCGCGATCGTCGTGCTTCTGGCGCTGACCGGTGGAGCCCATGCGGTGAGCGATCCCGCCGAGATGCTCGCCAATCCGGTGCTGGAACACCGAGCGGAGGCGCTGGGCAGTCAGCTTCGCTGCCTGGTGTGCCAGAACGAAAGCGTGGAGCAGTCCAACGCCGATCTGGCCAAGGACCTGCGGCGCATCATTCGCCAGCGGATCGCCGCCGGCGACGGTGATCGGCAGGTCATGGCGTGGATGGTTGCCCGCTATGGCGACTTCATTCGGCTGTCCCCGCCCTTCGATGCGATGACCTTGCTCCTGTGGTTCGCACCGGCGATCGCCGTCGCGACCGGGGTGGGTGCAGCGCTGCTGGCGCGCCGCGGCCACGTTGCCCCTCCGGCCCCCTTGTCGGTGGCGGAGCGCGAGCACCTGGACGCGCTGCTGGATCCATGAGGCGAGGGGCGTGATCTGGCTGGCGGCCTTGGTGCTGGCCGCGGTGGCGCTTTCGCCGCTGGCGCTGACGCTGCGTCCCCGTCTCGGTGCGCGCGGCCGGCGGGAAGCCGCGCTCATGCTGCATCGCGCGCAGCTGGCGGAGATCGATCGCGACCTCGCCGAGGGGCGGATCGCGGCGTCCGAGCACGCGGGCGCCGTGCTGGAGGTGCAGCGCCGCCTGCTTGGGGCGGCCGGCACGGTGGAAGGGCCATCCGGTCCGGCGCCGCGCAGCCCGATCTGGATCGCGCTGGCGATGGTGCCGGTGGCGGCGCTCCTGCTCTACCTGACCGGCGGCTCCCCGGGGCTGCCGGCGATGCCGCTCAAGGGCCGCATCGCCGCCGCCGAACAACAGGCGCGCGCCGAGGCGGGCATGATCGCGCAACTGCGCGCGGTGCTCGGAAAGCTCGATCCACGATCGGCCAAGGCGCGGCAGGGCTATGTGCTGCTCGGTGGGGCGGAGGCACGGATGGGCAATCTGGGCGCGGCGGCGACCGCCTGGAAGACCGCGCTGACCGCGCGGTTCGACCCGACCCTGGCCGCCGAGGCCGCCGAGGCAACGACGGAGGCGGCGGGGCATGTGACTGGGGAGGCGGCCGAACTGTTCCGCCGGGCGCTGGCGGAGGCGCCCCAAGACGCTCCCTGGCGGCCGATGGCGGAGCGGCGGCTGGCCGAGGCCCCCGGGCCAGGGGCAGGCAAATAGTGATGCAATCGTAATGTAAGCGGAGTGGTCACGACAGGATCGTGCAACCAATATCCGTCGGTGCCGTTGGGAATCGAAGGACGTGGGCGATGCGTCCCCCGTCCGAGGATATCCCCGGCGACAGTCCCCGCGAATGCCGTCGATCGGCATTCGCGGCAAAAATGATCCGCGTAAGGGAGCGGGAGGATAGCGTCGTAAGCCGGACGACCATGCGTTTTTGGAAGGGCTTGGCACATGAACAGCAACAGCAATGAAGCGGGCGACGGGCTGGCGGGGGTGCTTCGGACGACGATCGTGGAACTCGTCCGCCGTGATGGCCCCGACCTGTCGGCGCGCCAGCTCGGCGTTTTTCTCACCTGCTATCTGGAGACCGAGGCGCAGACCGTGCGCGGCCTCGCCGCCAAGCTCGGCGTCTCCAAACCCGCCATCACCCGCGCGCTGGATCGCTTGACGGAGTTCGACCTCGTGAAGCGCAAGACCGATCCGCTGGACCGGCGCAGCGTCTTGGTGCAGCGCACCCCGGCCGGGATGTCGTTCCTGCGCGAAACACGCTCCATCCTGCGTGAAGCGGCCGCGGCCGCCGACCTCAAATTGCCGGGCGAGACAGGCGCGGCGCCCCGCTCCCGTACGGCTGAGCTGAGGGCGGCGCATTAGTTACCGAGTTCGTGTCGTACGAAGAGATAGCGGAGGAACTCGCCGCGCTCCTGGACGGCGAGACCGATCCGCTCGCGAATGTGTCCAACGCCGTCGCGGCCGTGTTTCACAGCCTCCCCGACGTGAGTTGGGTCGGGGTCTATTGTCTTCGTGGTGAGGACCTCGTGCTCGGCCCATTCCAGGGGCGACCGGCCTGCGTCCGCATTCGGGTCGGGCAAGGCGTCTGCGGCGCCGCCGCCGACGAGCTTCGTTCCATGCTCGTGGCGGATGTGGCCGCCTTCCCCGGCCACATCGCCTGCGACCCGGCCTCACGCTCCGAATTGGTCGTGCCGATTATCGCCGACGGCCGCCTCGTGGGCGTTCTTGACCTTGACAGCCCCAGCCTCGCGCGGTTCACGCTTACCGACCAGTCCGGCTGCGAACGATTCGCCGCCCTGGTCGCGCCCTTCCTGGCGCAATTGTGACGGTGCGCGCGGCCCAACAACGTCGAGGGTGAAACAATGAGCGGTTCGACTCCCTCCAGCCTGTCGTTCCGCCGGCCTCGCAGCAAATGGGGATGGTTCGTCCTCCTGGGCATCCTGCAAATCCTGCTGGGCATCTTCTGCTGGTTCGACGTGGTGGCGGCGACGCTGGTCGGCACGATTTTCATCGGCGCCGCCCTCGTCGTCGGCGGCGTGCTGCAAATCGCCCATGCGTTCCTCGATCGCGCCTGGGGCGGGTTTCTCCTGCATCTCCTGGGCGGGATACTGTACGCCATCGCCGGATTCCTGATCATGCGCGAGCCGATTCAGGGCTCCGTCATCCTCACGATCGTTATCGGCGCCGTGCTGATCGTGGCGGGGGTATCGCGCCTCGTGCTCGCGGTGAGCCATTGGCATCTGGGCGGTTCGGCGCTGCTGCTGCTGGGCGGCCTCATCAGCATCGGCGTGGGGATCGGGCTTTACCTCACGCTGCCCTGGTCGGGCCTGTGGGTGCTGGGCACGCTGATCGCCATCGAGCTGATCTTCCACGGCGCTGCGTGGGTCGAGTTCGGCCTGTCGCTGCGCCGGCTCGGCCGGCCGGCCTGACAAGCCACCGCTCTCCCAGCCCCTCCCCGCGAAGGAGGGGCTGGACGACGCTATCGCGTCAGAGCGGATCCCACGAAAACACATCCCCCGACCGATCCAGCGGCATGAACGACGGCTTCAGCGCCGGCAACGCATGCTCGGCGATCGCCTCCGGCGTCCAGCCCTCGTCCCGATGCACGTAGCGGATCGGGCGCGGCGAGCTGAACAGGATCAGCTCGTTCATCCGCGTGCCGAACACCTGCCCGCTCACGTCCTTGGCCGCGTCGGAGGCCAGGAACACCGCCATCGGGGCGTTCTTGTCCGGTGTCATCTGCTTGATCTTCTCCAGCCGTGCCTGCTGCTCGGGCGAATTCGCTGGGATCGAGCTGGTCATGCGGCTCCAGGCGAACGGCGCGATGCAGTTCGAGCGCACGTTGTAGCGCTTCATGTCGAGCGCGATCGATTTCGACAGCGCGGTGATGCCCAGCTTGGCGGCCGAATAGTTCGCCTGACCGAAATTGCCGATCAGGCCGGAAGTGCTGGAGATGTGGACGAATGCGCCGCTCTCCTGCTTGCGGAAATGCTCGGCGGCGGCGCGGCTAGTGAAGAAGCTGCCGTTCAGGTGCACGCCGATGACCGACAACCAATCGTCGGCCGTCATCTTGTGGAAGATTACGTCGCGCAGGATGCCGGCGTTGTTCACCACGATGTCGATGCGTCCGTAATGATCGAGCGCCGCCTGGATGATCTTCTGCGCCGAGCCCCATTCGGCGACCGAATCCGTGTTGATCTCCGCCTTGCCGCCGCGCTGCTCGATGAGCTGCTTGGTCTGCTGCGCCGGGCTCGCCGAGGCGCCCTCGCCGGACAGCGACGCGCCCACGTCGTTGATGATGACCTTGGCGCCGGCGCCCGCCATCATGATCGCGATCTCGCGCCCGATGCCGCCCCCCGAGCCCGTGACCACCGCCACCTTGCCGTCCAACATGCCCATCCCGCGTGTTCCTTTCCTGCGCCGAGGGCCCGAGGTTAGGCGGGGGCATTCCCGATGACAAATCACCCTCGCCGCCGCCGCGCGCCGGCATCCGATGGTCAGACGAGCCCGGGCGGAACAGAATGGACCGCGCCGAGCCCTGCGAGGAGAGCCGTGTTGACCCGACCGCCGCTGCCGCCGTTCACCCCGGAAACCGCCGCGCGGAAGGTGCGCTCGGCCGAGGATGCCTGGAACACCCGCGATCCGGAGAGAGTAGCGGGCGCCTACACGGCGGACAGCCGCTGGCGGAACCGCGCCGAGTTCTTCGCCGGAACCGAGGCAATCGTCGCCTTCCTGCGGCGCAAATGGGCGCGGGAACTGGACTACCGCCTGATCAAGGAGCTGTGGGCGACAACCGGCAATCGGATCGCCGTGCGGTTCGCCTACGAGTGGCGCGACGACAGCGGCCATTGGTATCGCAGCCACGGCAACGAGCAATGGGAGTTCGACGAGTCCGGGCTGATGCGGCGGCGCGAGGGAAGCATCAACGACGTGCCCATCCAGGAGGCGGACCGCATGTTCCGATGGCCGGCCGGCCCGCGCCCGGCGGATCACCCCGGCCTGTCCGACCTGGGTCTCTGAGGCGCCCCGCCACGAAGGCCGGTCCCGAGAGGGAGCCGACCCTTGTGGCGGCGTGGCGGTCACGGACGGGTCTGACGCCGACGCCGTGTCACTATGTCCAGGCCGAGCAGGCCCGAGACAAACAGGGCGAGCGACGCCGGCTCCGGCGCGGCCGCCGGCGGGTCGATCGAGACATCCGCCTTGATGAACAGATGGGCGGTGTTGCCCTCCGGGTTCGACCAAACCCCGGTGCTCGAGTCGAAACTGCTGCCCCCGTCCACCGAGAAGGAAATGTTCGACAAGGTCAGCCCATCCACGCTGATGGTCGAATTGCCGGACAACGCGGTCGTGTCGTCGCAACCGTCGCCGAAGACGGCGCTCGAGCCGCAAACCTGGAACGTATTGGCGGTATTGATGATCGTCAGATCGAAGCTGTCGCTGCCGGCGCCGCCGGGAAGCGGCTTGCTGAAGGCCAGCGTCAGCAGGTAGTCGGCGGCGACGGTCGTTGCGACCCTGTCCGATGAGGTGGAGGCATTATACCA
>JBAWFF010000066.1:0-2457 GCA_049591635.1 Acetobacteraceae bacterium | reverse complement strand
CATCCAGCCCGAGGGGCGCGCCGACATCGCGCAGGATCGCCCGCTCCGCGGCCTGCACGTCCAGCCCGGCGCGTCCGCCCATTGGGCGCGCCGGGTCGATGCGTCCCAGCAGAAGATGCGCGTCGGTCACTGTCGCCCGCTCCCCGCCGGCGGCGTAGCAGGCCGGGCCGGGCACCGCGCCTGCACTCTCCGGTCCCACTTGCAACAACCCCGCGCCGTCGACCCGCGCGATCGACCCGCCGCCCGCGCCGATCGTGGTGATCTCGATCATCGGCGTCCGTACCACCAACCCGAAGCCGAGCGTGCTCTGTGCGGCCAGCGCCGGCTGGCCGCCCGCGATCAGCGACACGTCGAAGCTGGTGCCGCCCACGTCGCCGGTGATGACGTCCGTGAACCCCGCCTGGCTCGCGATATGCGCCGCCGCGATCACCCCGGCGGCGGGACCGGACAGCGCGGTACGGACCGGCAGGCGCCGCGCCGAGTCCAGGTCCATCACCCCGCCGTTGGACTGCACGATCAGGAACGCGCCGCGGAACCCATCCTCGCGCAGCGCGCCATCGAGTTCGCCGAGATAGTCGCCGATCACCGGTTGCAGCATCGCGTTCAGCGCGGTCGTGCTGGTGCGCTCGAACTCGCGGATCTCGGGCAGGATGTCGCTGCTGATCGCGACGTGCTCATTCGGCCAGACCTCGCGCGCCGCCGCCAGCGCGGCGCGTTCGTTGGCCGGATTGGCGTAGCTGTGCAGGAACACGATCGCCAGCGCCTCGGCGCCTTGCGCCAGCAAGGCGCGTGCCGCCGCGCGCACCGCGTCAAGATCGACCGCCTCCGCCACGCTGCCGTCGGCGAGCGTGCGCTCGGCGACCTCCAGGCGCATGTCGCGCCCGATCACCGGGACGAACACGCCCCACAAGCCCCACGTCTGACGCCGATCCCGCCGGCGCATCTCCAGCACATCGCGAAACCCGGCGGTGGTGATCAGCCCCGCGCGCGCGCCCGCTCGTTCGAGGATCGCGTTGGTCCCGGCCGTCGTTCCATGCACGATCGCCGACAGCGCCGCGACGTCGACGATGCCGCGCGCGCCGGTCAGGAATCCCGTCGCCTCGGCGCCGCGCGTGCTGGCGACCTTGCCGACGCGCGCCGTGCCCGCCGCCTCGTCGAACAGGAAGAGGTCGGTGAAGGTGCCACCGACATCGACGCCCAGCACCAGGCTGCTCACGCGCCGCCCCACCCGCCGCCGCCGGGCGTCTCCAGCCTGACGCGATCGCCGCGCCGCAACCGCACGTCCATCGCCTTGGAGCCCAGCTTCGGGATCGTCCACACGCCGTCCTGACGGAAGCTCACGACGTTGCACGCGCCGTCGCCGCCTCCCAGCACGCCCTTGGGCGCGAAGCGGGCACGCTCGGCGAAGACGAACGCATCGGCTTGCCCGGCCAGCAGCTCGATCTCATAGATCGCCCCCATGCCCCCGCGATGCGCGCCCGCGCCACCCGAGCCTTGCCGCAACGCCCATTGCGTGTAGCGCACGGGATAGGCCGCCTCCATCACCTCCACCGGCGGGATGATGGCGGTCGCGATCGGCGGGTTGCCGTGGCTCAGCCCGTCGCCCTCCGGATTGCCGCCATGCCCGCCGCCGAAGAAGCTGAACAGCACCCAGCGCGCGCCGTCGTGGCGTCTCCCGGCGATCGAAAGCGCGTTGATCGTGCCGTACGCGTTGCCATAGGCGGCCGCCGGACGGATCTCGGCGAACACGCAAAACAGCACGTCGATCATCCGCAGCACCGTCTCGGTATAGCCGCCCGTCGGTCGCGGACGTTCGGCATCGAGGAGCGACGGCGACGGCACGACGATTTCGATCGGCTCCATCACCCCGGCATTCGCCGCGACGTCGGGAAACAAGTGCTTCAACGCGACATAGACGCCGGCGACGGTGGTGGCGCGACTGATGTTGAGCGGCCCCGCGCAGGGCGGGGCGGAGCCGGTGAAGTCGATGCGAAGCCGTCCGCGCGCGATCGTCACCTCGACGGCGATCCGCAGCGGCGCATCGACGTGTCCGTCATTGTCGAGAAAATCCTCGGCCGACCAGCGCCCCTCCGGCAGTCCGGCGATCTCCGCGCGCATCTGCGTCGCCGCTCGCGCCGTCAACGCGTCGAAGCCCTCGAGCACCGTCGCGGCGCCGTACTCGGCGACCAGCTCCGCCATCCGCGCGACGCCGAGATCGAGCGCGGAGAGTTGCGCGCTCAAGTCGCCGAACGCCGAACCGGGCAGGCGGGAAGCGGCGAGGATGATGTCGATGATGTCCTGGCGGACCACCCCGGCCGCGTACAGGCGCACCGGCGGGATCAGCACCGCCTCCTGGAAATACTCGGTGGCGGAGGGATTGTAGTTGCCCGGCACCGCACCCCCGACGTCGTGCCAGTGCCCGACGCTGCCCAGCCAGCACAGCAGGCGCCCGTCATG
>JBAWFF010000065.1:0-1515 GCA_049591635.1 Acetobacteraceae bacterium | reverse complement strand
GCGGGTGATCGGCTCGACCGCCACGAAATCCAGCCGCAGCCGATCCGATTCAACGGTGCCGTCCTTGAGCGCGCGTACATGCGCATAGTCGCCGATCGCGGTACGCAGGACCAGCTTCGTTGTCATCGCCGCGCGACTCCTTCAGGTTGGCTTGACGGTCAAGGGAGAACGGCCCTGGTCAAGGTATCGCACGCTGTCGAACGGCTGGGCCAGTCGCAACGGGCCAAGAGCCTGACCCGCCCCGGGCCGGACGTCATATCGCTCGCCAGCGGCGACCCGAGCTTCGACACGCCGGACCACATCCGCGAGGCCGCCATCAGCGCGATCCGCGCCGGACAGACGCACTACTCCGCGCCGATCGGCGAGGCGGACCTTCGCCGCGCGATCGCCGCCCAGTTGTCGGAGCTGGGCGGCGGGGCGTTCCGCGCCGAGGACATCCTGATCAGCAGCGGCGCCAACTCCGCCATCTATGCCGCGATGACCGCTTACCTCGATCCCGGCGACGAGGTGCTGATCCACGATCCGTGCTACTCGCTCTACGCCGACGTGGCACTGGCGATCGGCGCCATTCCGGTGTTCGTGCCGTGGACTGCCGATCTTCGCCTCGACATCGACGCGCTGGAGCGCGCGGTGACGCCGCGCACCCGGATGGTGGTGGTGAACAATCCGGTCAATCCCACCGGCATCGTCTTCACCGCCGACGAGATGCGCGCGGTGGCCGATTTCGTGTGCCGCCACGATCTGCTGCTGCTCGCCGACGAAGCATACGACCATCTTGTCTTCGACGGGCGCGACATGGTCTCGGCGGGTTCGTTCGAGGGGCTCGCCGATCGGCTGCTGCTGATCAACACCTGCTCGAAGACGTTCGCGATGACCGGCTGGCGCGTCGGCTACCTCGCCGCGCGCGCGGGCCTGGTGCGCGCGCCGTCGTTGGTGCACCGCACCTCCTGCGGCTTCGTCAACACGATCGCGCAACGCGCCGCCGTGACCGCCTACACCGTGCGGAAGAACGCCCCCGCCCGGATGGCCGCCGAATACGCCGCGCGGCGCGATCTGATGTGCGAGATGGTCAACGCGATGCCGGGCTTGCGCTGCGCCAAGCCGGAAGGCGCGTTTTACGTTTTCGTCCGGGTGGATGCGAACCTCACCTCCGAGGCGCTGACCGAACACTGCCTGTCGCACGGCGTCGCGGTGCGCAGCGGCACGGAGTTCGGGCCGCGCGGCGAGGGCTTCATCCGCCTGACGTTCGCCGGCGAATCCGCGAACTTCGAGCCCGGCCTCCGGCGGCTGGAAACGGCGATGCGATCGCTCCCCGTCACAGATCGGAGTCAGGCGGAATCGCGCTCGGGCTGATTCCCATCTTCAGGAGTGAAGCCCGAATCCACGCATTCAGCTGCCGCGTCCCGACATTGTACTCGGTCCAACTATCCAGGAAATCCCGCCATCGCCGGTCAGGCTCCTCCTGGATGCCCATCGCGCTCGGCAAGGCGATGAACGGCTGGCGCAACAGCGTGA
>JBAWFF010000064.1:0-1997 GCA_049591635.1 Acetobacteraceae bacterium | reverse complement strand
CTTCCTGGCGTGGCAGCGCGCCCGCGCCCTGACGAGCCGCCTCGCGCGCCACCGCCGTCTTCAGGCCGGAGAAGCTGAAATCGCAACCGGGGCGCCCCAGCATCGGGCGCGGGAAGGCGTGGCGCTTCGGATCACCCTCGGCGGCCAGCCGCTCCAGCGCCGGCCCGCCCGGCCAGCCGAGGCCGAGCAGCTTCGCGACCTTGTCGAACGCCTCGCCGGGGGCATCGTCGACGGTGCCGCCGAGGCGGACATGGCGCCCGACGCCCTCGACGGCGACGGCCTGGCAATGGCCGCCGGAGACCAGCAGCAGCAGGTAGGGAAAGGGGGCGCCGCCCTCGACGAGGCCGGGCAGGCGGGCGGTCAGCGCGTGCGCCTCCAGATGATTGACGCCCACGTACGGGATGCCGGTGGCGAGCGCGATGCCCTTGGCGATTCCGGTGCCGACGATCAGGCCGCCGATGAGCCCAGGTCCGGCGGTGCCCGCCACGCCGCCCAGCGCCGCGAACGCGACGCCGGCCCGCGCCATTACCGCGCCCACCATGTCGGGCAGCAGCGCCAGATGGGCGCGCGCCGCGATCTCGGGCACCACCCCGCCGAACGGGGCGTGCGCGGCCTCCTGGCCCGCGATGGACTCGGCGAGTATGCGGCCGTCCTCGTCCAGCACCGCCGCCGCCGTGTCGTCACACGAGCTTTCGATCCCCAGCACGGGGCCCATTCACATTCCTCGTCTTCACGCCGGCAGGCGCCGGTAATAGGACACGGCGATGAGCGCCGCCACTTCCCGCGTACCGCCGCATTCGCGCGTCCTTCCGCTGCGCATCGGCACGCGCGGTTCGCCGCTGGCGTTGGTCCAGACCCGCGCCTTCCTCGGGATGCTGCGCGGCTTCTGCCCGGTGCTGCGCGGGATGGACGTGTTCGACGAGCACGTCATTCGGACTACCGGCGACGCGGTGCAGGACCGCAGCCTCGCCGAGATCGGCGGCAAGGGGCTGTTCGCCAAGGAGATCCACGAGGCGCTGGCCGAGGGCCGCGTCGATTTCGCCGTCCATAGTCTCAAGGACCTCGAGACCGACTTGCCGCCCGGCATCGTCCTCGCCTGCACGCTGGCGCGCGAGGACGCCCGCGACGTGCTGGTGCTCGGCCCGCGATGCGGGGCCCCTGATCCCGCCGACCCGTTCGCCGCCCTGCCGCGCGGCGCGGTGATCGGCACCGCCTCGACGCGGCGGCAGGCGCAGCTTCTGCGCGTCCGCCCCGACCTGCGGACGACCGTGCTGCGCGGCAACGTGCAGACGCGGCTCGACAAGATCGCCGCCGGCGCCTGCGATGCCTCGGTGCTCGCGCTCGCCGGTCTGCGCCGGCTGGGTCTGGAGGCGCGGGCCACGCTGATCCTCGACCCCGACATCATGGTGCCGTCGGCCGGGCAGGGCATCGTCGGCGTGACGGTGCGCGAGGACGACGCCGAACTACGGGCGTTGCTCGGCGCCATCGAGGACAAGGAGGCGCGCGTGGTCGCCACCGCCGAGCGGGCGCTCCTGGCCGCCCTCGACGGATCGTGCCGCACGCCGATCGGTGCCTATGCGCGGTTGCTTCCTAGCGGGGAGCTGCACCTGAGCGGGCTGGTCGCCCGTCCCGACGGCTCCTTCCTGCTGCGCCGCGCGCTCGCCGGCCGGCCAGCGGACGCGGCGCTGATCGGAGCGGAACTGGGGGCCAGTCTCAAGGCGGATTCTCCGGCCGATGTGTTCGGATAGGGTCCTCGTCACCCGCCCGGCGCCCGACGCGGCCGCGACGGCGCGGCTCGTGGCGGCGATGGGGTTCGTCCCCGTCGTGGCGCCGATGCTGTCGATCCGGACGCTGGCGGCGCGAATGCCTGGGCGCATCGACGCCGTGCTGCTGACCAGCCGCAACGCCTTGCCCGGGTTGCCCGCGTCGCTCCAACACGTACCGCTGTTGGCGGTCGGCGCGGCGAGCGCGGCGGCGGCCCTCGCGCGGGGTTTCAC
>JBAWFF010000063.1:0-18565 GCA_049591635.1 Acetobacteraceae bacterium | reverse complement strand
GGCCAAGGAAGTCGTGGATACCCGCATTCGCGGGCATGACGGGGGTGGCGGGCATGACGGGGATGGCAGGCATGACGGGGGTGGGTCGGGACAGCGGGGAATCCGGGTTCAGCGATCATTCAGTCCCTCCCGCATTGGATCACCCCATCCTCGGTCGCCACCGCGTCGAGCCGCTCGTCGCCCGGCCCCGCCGGAACGCAAGCGACCTCCTGGGCGGCATAGGCGCAGCCCAGCGCGAAGGCGGCCGGCAAGGCGGCGAGGGTACGGTCATAAAAGCCGCCGCCGTAGCCGAGGCGGTGGCCCGCGCGATCGAAGGCGAGCAAGGGAACCAGCAAGAGATCCGGGTCTCGCGCCTCGCCGCTCGGACGATGGGTGCCGAACCGCTCGGCGATCAAGGTCTCGCCGGGTTGCCAGAGGCGAAAGACGAGCCTCTCGCCGCGCCTGCCGGTGACCGGCAACACCACCGGATGACCACGCCCATGCAGTGCGAGGAGCAGTGGCCGGATGTCGATCTCGTGGCCCATCGGCCAGAAGCCCGCGACCGTCATTCCGGGCGCCGGCGGCCGGACGCGCAGGACATGCGCGCTCAGACGTTGCCCCAGCGCCGGGTCGAGGTTCGCGCGCAATGCCATCGCGCGTTCCCGCGCGGCGCGCTTCGCCGCGATCAAATCCATGTCGGACAAGCGCGGAGCCGCCCTGGCCGTTGGCGTCTCATCCTCCCAGAGCCTGCGTGTGCAGGTGGGCGCCAGATACCGAGACCACGATCCCGACAGAGCCAGCTCCCGAGGGAGATGCTTACTGGCCCCGGGGATGAATTGCCTGACGCACCGGGCAGCCCCGCGTATTGCAATCTAAGGATGCTCGAACCCGCCCGCAATGTCTTCGGCTCGCTTGGCCAGCCGGCTAAGCCTGCGGCCAAGCTTCGGGTCCGCCTGCGCCGGCGTACCCGTCTTCTTATCCGACTCGGCAAGCGTCTGGCCCAGTTCGAACAGGTCATCGGCCATCAGAAGCGCGGCCATCACCAGCATCCTGGCCTCTCCGGTCTGCCCGGCGACCGCCCGGATGCTGTCGATGCGGCGCTCGATCTCGGTCGCCATCGCGGCAAGATGGTCCTCCTCGCCATCCTGACAGCCCACCGTGTAGGCGTAGCCGTTGATCTTCACGGTGACCTGCGCCATCGCGCGCTCCTCTGTTCGGCCGGCGTTCAGCTCTCGAGCACCGTGCGCAGCCGCTCGATCATGCGGTCCAGCCGGTCCCTGATCTCCGGCATGGCGTGCTGGCGCGGCTCGGCCGCCAGTCGCGCGATGCGCTCAAGCGCCACCTCCAGCCGTTCGGCTGCCGCCTCGGCATCCTCGGTCGTGCTCGCCATCGCCTCTCCCGCCGCGGGATCCCGTGCGCGGCTTTCCTGGTTGCACTGAAAGCGGGCGGGGGCTTGAACGTCAAGTCATGGACGGGCCGCCGGCGATCATCATTCACGGGATCGGGGACGCCCGCACCGCGCTCACGCCGCGTCTGCCGATCACCCTGCTGTCGGCGCCCGGAGCCGCATCGTACGCGGGATGCGGGTTCTGGCGCGCGCTGGTGCGCCAGGCGCGGGCGGAGTTCCCCACCGTGCCCGCGCCCGACATCCTCGACTGCGCGGACGCCGCGGGATACGCGCTCGCCGCCCTTCGCCTGGGCCAGCAAATGCTCGTGTTGACCGCGGATGCGGCCGGGCGTGACGCGGTGGCGGCGATCGCCGCGGCATCCGGCGCGGTCCTGTTGGCGAAGCCGCCGCCCGCACTCGACCTCGGCCACGCAGGCGCCGCACGCGCGATCGGCGCATGGCTGCGCGGATGACATCGCTTTGTTGTTACGCTAGGAGACGCGCACCGGGCGGAAGGAAACGGCCATGCGGATAACCGAGCGGGTGAAGACGATCTTAAGTTGGTACGAAGGCGATCCGCCCGGCGTAAAGGCCAATCTCGCCCGCATCCTGATGACCGGCAAGCTGGCGGGCACCGGCAAGGTCGTCATCCTGCCTGTCGATCAGGGCTTCGAGCATGGCCCGGCGCGCAGCTTCGCGCCAAACCCGCCGGCCTACGACCCGCACTACCATTACGCGCTGGCGCTCGAGGCGGGACTGTCGGCCTATGCCGCCCCGCTCGGGATGATCGCCGCCGGCGCCGACACCTTCGCCGGCGCCATCCCGACGATCCTGAAGCTCAACAGTTCCAACAGCCTCGCCACCAGTAAGGACCAGGCGGTGACGGGCAGCGTGGCCGACGCACTGCACCTCGGCTGCGCCGCGATCGGCTTCACCATCTACCCGGGCAGCGAATACGCCTTCGACCAGATGGAGGAACTGCGCGCCTTGGCCGAGGAGGCGAAGGCCTCCGGCCTCGCCGTGGTGGTCTGGAGCTACCCGCGCGGGCCGAGCCTGAACAAGGAGGCCGAGACGGCGATCGACATCTGCGCCTATGCCGCGCACATGGCGGCGCTGATGGGAGCGACCGTCATCAAGGTGAAGCCGCCGACCGCGCATATCGGCCTGGAGGCGGCGCGCAAGGCGTACGAGACCATCGATACGTCCACCTTGGCCAAGCGGGTGGGCCACATCATGCAGTGTGCATTCGCGGGCAAGCGGATGGTGCTGTTCTCGGGCGGCGAGGCCAAGGGCCTGGATGCGATCTATGAGGAGATCCGCGGCATCGCCGAGGGCGGCGCGAGCGGCAGCATCATCGGGCGCAACACCTTCCAGCGGCCGAAGGCCGAAGCGTTGGATATGCTGAGCAAGATCATCGGCATCTACCAGGACCGGGATTAGCGATGACCGAAGGGTGCCGGCTCTATCTGGTCACCCCGCCCAAACCGGACATGGCGCGGTTCCCCGACCTGCTCGGCGCGGCGCTGGACGCCGGTGACGTCGCCGCGGTGCAGCTTCGCCTCAAGGATGTCGACGATGCCGGATGGCGTGGCGCGATCGAGGCGCTGCGCCCGATCGCGCAGACGCGCGGCGTCGCTTTCCTGCTGAACGACCGCGCCGACTTGGTGGCCGACACCGGATGCGATGGCGTCCATGTCGGCCAGACCGACATGCCGGCGAAGCAGGCACGCACGCTGATCGGTCCCGACCTGATGCTGGGCGTGACGTGCCATGCGAGCCGCGACTTGGCGATTCAGGCCGGCGAGGACGGCGCCGACTACGTCGCCTTCGGCGCATTCTATTCGTCCGACACCAAGGAAGTGACGCACCACGCCGATCCCGAGATTCTGCGCTGGTGGTCGGAACTGATGGAACTGCCGTGCTGCGCGATCGGCGGCATCACGGCCGCGAACTGCGCCCCGTTGGTAGCCGCGGGTGCCGATTTTCTGGCGGTGGTGGGCGCGGTGTGGCACCATCCCGACGGCCCGGCGGCGGGAGTGCGGGCGATGAACGCGGCCATCCATGCGGTATCGAACTGACTAACCCGCTCGGAGCCGGCGTCACGGGCGCCGGCGTGCCGAGGACTTTAGCGTGCCCGCCGTCGCGCCAAGCCGAGACCCAGAACCCCGACGCCGAGCAGCGCAAACGCGGCGGGCTCTGGCGCGCTGACGGGCGGCGTGTCGAAGACCACCGCGGCGACCGATCCGGGGCCCAGACCGCAGCACGCCGCGTAGTTGAACGACCAGGTCATCCCACCATCGTCGGACTCGACGGATGCGTTGACGGTATCCAAGCCGGGGTCCACCAGATAGTTCTCGATCGTCCCGCTCACCGCGTGGAACGCGACGGTGTAGCCGCCGGCATCGATCGCGAACGGCGCGACGTTGAACTCCCACAACTCACCCGTGATCGCGTCTCCGCTGACGAGACTCGGCGGCCCCGAGGTTCCGCTGGCGACCACCGTCCCCGGCAGACCACCCAGCCCATTGTTGGCCAGGACGATCCAATTCACGGCGGAGTAAGTCGGCGTTTGGATGTCAATCGAATAGAAGCCAAGCCCGGCGACCGAGCCGCCGGTCGTGGTGAATTGCTGACCGCCGTAAATCGGCCCCGGCGGCGGCCCGAGAAACGCGCAGGCTGTCTGGAAGATGCAGTCCCCGTTCCCCGTGCCGTCGGGAAGATTCTGGTACAACACGCCAGCTCGGACGCTGCCCAGCGGGACGGCGCTCAGGCCGATGACGACCGCCGCGCAGCCATAGGCGGGCTTTACCCTCATCGCGCGCCTCCCTTGAATGACGCTAACGGTCCTATAGCGCAAATTTCTCGTCAAAACAAACTAAGAATCTCCGTGATAGGACGTTTTCTTCATTCTTCCACGCGACCGCCTACGCGCCACAACTGGCACCTGTTGGAGTTCGTGAGTTCCCGCGGCGATCCGAGGTCCGTGGCAGCCGGAGCAACAAGCGGGCGGCGCCCGAGGTGCCGCCCGCTCGTTGATCGGCCGGACAGGTTATGCGGTCTTGCGGCGGCGGATCAGACCAAGGCCGGCGAGGGCGACGCCGAGCAGGGCCAGGGAAGCCGGCTCCGGAGCGAAACTCGGCGTACCGAGGAACACGTTCGGGCCCCAGAAGCCGTCCAGGCCCGCGATGTCAGTCTGGAAGAAATTGAGGAAATCGGGAGTACCGATCAATTCCCATCGTTCTGAATTGGGAGGAGAGCCGCCATCGTTTAGGATGGTGATCGCCGGATCAGTGGCGAAACCGGGGTCGCCCCAGGTGTAGTTGTCGGCATTGCTGACCCCGGCGACCTCATAGGACGTGCCGGCGACGAGGGTGATCGGCGAGATCGTCACATAGCGGAAGTGGCCGGTTAGTGGATAGGTGTTCGTGACGTTCGTCGACGCCAGCAGAGTCGCGGTTGTCGAGCAGGCGGTGTCGGCGCACTGGTAAAGGGCGACCGCGTTGCCATCGGCGTTCCCGGTGACGGGATCGGCGTAGTAGCCGAGGCCCGACGCCGTCACGGTGGTATTGACCGTGAAGGCGGTCGCGAAGTCCCAGACGCCGTCGGTGTAGCTGTTCCCGGGCGTGGTGAACTCCCACGCCGGGCCTGCGTGCGCGCCGGAGGCGAGGCCGGCGACCGCGAGTGCGGCGGCAGCTGCCACTTGAGCGAATCGGTTCATCTGTCGTCTCTCCCTAATCTGTTGCCGATCTGGACTCCTGCCGAGGCGCCGTATCATTCCGATGATCCGTCACATTGCCCGGACGCCATCACTTCTTAAGGTGTATCTATTCCAAGGGCAACGAAAAATAACCTTCGAGTAAGTTTTTTTTATCGGAAATATGACGCCCACGTTTCTCGGGAGCGGAGGGGACGTGGCATGGCGCGGGCCCGGGTTAGCGGATAAAGTCGCCCGCATGGCCCGCCTCAGCGTGAACCTCAACAAGGTCGCCCTGCTCCGCAACTCCCGCCACACCGGGGTGCCCGACGTGCTCACCTTCGCCCGCGCCGCGATCGTGGCGGGCGCGCAGGGCATCACGGTGCATCCCCGGCCGGACGAGCGTCACATCCGCCGCGCCGATGTGCCGGCGCTGGCCCACCTGCTCGCGGCCACGCCGAGGATCGAGTTGAACGTCGAGGGGTTCCCTGACGCTCGCCTCCTCGACATCGCGCGCGAGACCCGGCCGGCGCAATGCACGCTGGTGCCGGACGCGGCCGATGCCTTCACCTCGGACAAGGGTTGGGACCTCGACGCCGAACAGGCAGCGCTGGCCACACCGGCGATCGCCACGCTGAAGGGACTGGGCGCGAGGGTGATCCTGTTCGTCGATCCCGATCCCGCCGTGGTGGCGCGCGTCGCACGGGCGGGCGCCGACGGGATCGAGATCTACACCGGCGGCTATGCCGAGGCATTCCGGGTCGGCGGCGGGCACCCGGCGTTGCTGGATGCCTGCGCGGCAACCGCCGAGGCGGCGCGCGATGCGGGCCTCGTCGTCAACGCCGGCCACGACCTCAACTTGCTCAACATCCCACCGCTTATCGCGCGCATCGGCTTCCTGGCCGAAGCCTCGATCGGCCACGAGTTGACCGCGGACGCCCTGATGATGGGCTTCCCCGCGGCCGTCGCCGCCTATGCCGCCGCGCTGCGCGGGAGCGGTGCATGAGCGGACATCGCTACGCCGCCCGCGTCGAGTGGACCGGCGCCGGCGACGCCGGCACCACCTCCTACCGCGCCTACGGCCGCGACCATCGCATCGTGATCGCCGGCAAGCCCGATCTCCTGGGCTCATCGGATCCGGCCTTCCGGGGCGACGCCTCCCGCCACAACCCGGAAGATCTGCTGGTCGCCGCCATCTCGGCCTGCCACATGCTTTGGTATCTCCATCTGGCCGCCGAGGCGGGCGTGGTCGTGACCGGCTACGTGGACCGCGCGGAGGGCGAGATGGCGATGGAGGCGGACGGCGGTGGACATTTCACCGGCGTGACCCTGCGCCCCGAGGTCACGCTGGCCGAGGGTGCCGATCGCGCGAAGGCGGCGATCGTGCACGAGACGGCGCACGCGAAATGCTTCATCGCGCGCTCGGTGAACTTTCCGATCACGGTCCGCCCGACCTTCTCCTGACCGCCTCTATTGGTGGGCGAGCAGCGAAGGCTGCGTCGATTGAGGCGGCACGGCAATCGCGGAGCCGCTGGCGATCGTGCCGCCGCCTCCTACGATTCCCGACGCCGTCGTGGCGGGTGGCGCGGCGAGATCACCCAGCGTCACCGCCCAGTCGGCGCTGCCGAGCGAAAGCGGCGGGACCGGAGGATCGAGGATCAGCGTGCCGGCGTGGCCGTCGGAGGTGAAGCGAAAATTGGCCAGGACGTAGTTGCCGTTGAAGTGCAGCGTGGCGTCGGTGGCCGCCCCCGTCTTCACCGTCAGCACCCCGGCCCCGGCGCCGGGGGCATAGCTTAGGGAAACGCCGGCCGTGCCCACGTTCACCAGGTCGATCGCGTCGCTCCCGGTGAAGCCGAAGACGGTGCCGTACATCGACGTCGCTTGGCCGAGCGCCAGGGTCCCGGTGCTCGCTTGGAACTCCACCGGCACCGTGACCGCTTGGTTCGCCACCAGCGTTGCCCCGGCGGCGATGAGCGCGTTGCCGACAGGCGATCCGCCCAACAAGGGCGTATTCAGGACCAACGCCCCGTTTTGCGCGAGCAAGTGGCCGGAATCATAGATCGCGTTCGCGGTGATCACGCCGGACCCGTATACCAGCGCCGTCGCGCTGATGGCGACCGGGGCCGCCGACAGAATACCGTTGGCCATGACAACCTTGCCGATCACGTAGAACAGCCCGGGATCGTTGAACGCGCGGCCATTCTCCAGCACCAGCACGCCGGCGGAGCCGATATAGTTCAGCGTCTGCTCCAGGTTCGTGGTCTGGAACGTGGTCGTATTATAGTACTGAACCTGCGAGCCAGGGCCGTTCAAGACCATCGCCGCGTTCAGGTTGAGGATTGGATTGTCCATCCCGAGATCGAGGGTGGAACCGGAGCCGATCTCCCAATAGCCGCCGTTCAGCAAGCCACCCACCAGATTCGAGACCTGATCGGCCTGTAGGGTCAGCGTGTCGCCGACCGCGACGACGACCCGGCCGGCGTTGGTGAACGTGCCGCCGAGCACGATCATGTCCCCACCGGCCTGGTTCGCCGCGATCAGCCCGTTGTTGACCAGCGCATCGCCTAGCCCGCGGCCGATGACGATCCGCGCCATCACCCCCCGCTGCTGCAGGTTGGCGTTGCCGCCGAGGGTGAGCACGACACCCGCCCCCGTCGGGTCGCTGATCATCAGCGTGTCGGTCTCGGCGTTGCTGCCGAAATTGATCGTCCCATTGTCGAAAATCTGGCTGCCCTGGAACGTGAGCGTGCTTCCCGCCCCTAGCACGTTCACGGCGCCCGGCCCGGTGCCGGCTGTTCCGGTCACCGTCAGGCCCTGCACGATGAGGTTCGACAAGGCCGGGGTCAGGTTCACCAGCCCGCGATAGGTGACGTTCAGGAGTTCGCCGACCCCACCGTAGAACACCATCCCGCCGCCGGCGTCGGTGATGGTGCCGTCGGCGATCACCCCGGTGTCGCGAAGCTGGACGAGCGCGGTGCCGGTGCCGAGCGCGAGCGTGCCGCCGCCGAGGTCGAGCGTGCCGCCGATATCGATGACACCCCCTGAGCGGGTGACCGCGGCGAGCGCCGCCAGCGTGAGGCTACCGTCCAGGTTCAGCGTCGCGTTGGTCTCGACCACGCGCCCGCCTGGGCTTGCGCTGTACTGGGCAAGCGTGAGCACGCCGCCCGTCCCGACGGTGATCTGCCCCGCGTTGACCAGTGAGCCGATGGTCGCGACGTCGCCATTGCCGACGCTGATCGTGCCGGTGTTGACAAGCACCCCACCGGCGACACCGAGGTTGAAACTACCGCCCGCGAACATGGCCAGGATCGTTCCTTGGTTGGCGATTGTCGCGCCGGCCTCGATGAAGCCGGCGAGCCGTCCGGTCTGGGTGACGACCGATGACGCCGCGAGGACGAGGGTCGATCCCGACAGGCCCGTCTCGAGATCGGCTTCCGCGCCCGATCCACCAATGGCGACCGTCGCGTTCAGCGTCTGGCTTCCCGAAAAGATCAACGCGGCGCCATTACCGACGAGGCTGATGCCGCTCCCGGCGCCGGTCAGCGTGACGCCGTCCGCCACCGTGAGCAGGTCATGCGCATGGGTCAGGCCCAGCGTACCTCGATAGCTCACCCCATCGAGCGTGCCGGATGCCCCGATCAGGCCGCCTCCGCTGTCCTGGATGGTACCGCCGTGGATCACCCCGCCGACACCGAGCGTAAGGGGCCCCAGCGCCGACGCCGCCCCTATGGCGATGGTGCTCGAACCGTTCCCGATCGTCCCCGCGACGACGATTGCCGCGCCCGAGCCGGCGAACGAGAGCAACTCGGCGTCGGTGATCGGCCCGCCGAGCAGGACGGTACCCCCGGCGCCGAGGAGCTTGCCGCCGTTCGACCAGAGGGAGCTACCGAAGACCTCAAGCGTTCCGCCCGTCCCGATGGACAGCGTGCCGGCGTTGACCAGCGCGCCTTGTGCCAGGAAAGTCTCGCCGTTGCGGACCTCCATCAGCCCCTGGTTCAGCAGTTCGGCGCCGCTCCCCAGCGTCATCGAACCCTGCGCGAAACCGGCGTCGATCGTTCCCTGGCTGATCAAGACCTGACCGATCGAGGACGAAGCAAGGGCGCCAAAGCTGAATGTCGCGCCGAGTGCCGCCACGGCGCCGGTCTGCTCGAGATCGACGCCCACCCCCAGGGTCAGAGTTGCGTTCGCGCCGACGCTGAGCGACGCCGGACCGATCGGACCGCCGAGGTCGATAATGCCGGCGGCGAGGCTCTCGGTATTGGCGAACGTCACCGCGCCGGTGACGAGCAAGGTGCCGCTACCGGTGCCGGCCGGGCCGGAGAGGGTTAGTCCATCGATGATGGCGTTGGGTTGGGACGGGCTGGAGGTCACCGCGAGCGTGCCCCGATAGGTCACGCCGTCCAGCGTGCCGCCGGCCAGCACGATCCCGCCGCCCTTGTCCTGGATCGTGCCGCCTTTGATGGCGCCCGCCACCGTGAGCGTTCCGAGCGCCGTACCGGCACCGACCAGGAGAGTGCCGCCGGCGTTGGCAAACGTGCCGGCCACGACCACGGCCCCGCCGCTCGCATCCAATGCCAACATCTCAGCTTGCGTGACGGCTCCGCCGACCAGGATCGTGCCACCGGCGGCGTTGATCGAACCGGCGTTGGCGAACATGCCCTGAAGGTTCAGCGTGCCACCCGCCGAGACCGTGATCGTGCCGGAGTTGCTCAGCGTGGTCCCAGCCGCGATCAGCACCTCGTCGTTGCCGCTGATGAGGATCCGCCCTTGATTTAGCAACGATCCGCTGATCGCCAACACATCGCCGCCGGTCGCGGCGACGATGGTGCCGGCATTGACGACCGCGCCCTCGATCGTCTCGGAACTGCCAGTGCTCTGCGTGAGGACGCCGGGGCCGAGGGTGAGCGTCGCGCCCTGGGCCGCGTCGAGGACCCCTTGGCCGCCGAGCTCTATGGTGCCGGCCACGAGGGTCTGCGTCGTCCCGAACGTCGCCGTTCCGGCCGTCACCGCGAGCACGCCGCTACCCGTGCCGCTCGTGCCGAGCAAGGTGATGCCGTCGAGGGTCAGATTTTCCAACGACGAGTTGACGGTGAGCGTTCCTTGGTAGGTGACGCCCGCCAGCACCGGCCCGAAGGGGCCAATGACGAATGTTCCCCCGCTCGCGACGACCGTGCCGCCCGAAAGCGTGCCGTCGAGGATGAACGATCCGGCCTCGATGGCGAGGACCCCGCCCAGGTTGAGCGAGCTGAACAACACCGCCACGGACGCGCCGGCATTGTCGATCGTCAGCGAATGGGCGGTCCCAGGCGACGTCATGCTGACGCTGGCGGCGAGCGTTACCAGGGTATCGGTGCCGGCACTCGGCACCGAACCCGAACTCCAATTCGAGCCGGTATTCCAATCGCCGCCGGAGACGACCACCCAGCTGACCGCGCTGCCAATCATCTGAACGCCTTGATATCGTGCCGGCCGCGATGCGCCGCCGATGGCGGTGGCGCCGAAATGCACTTATCCTCTCGAAATCGCTTATCGTCCGTTAACGGATCGGGCTTTTGTCAATTTGCCCTTTCCAAGGAAAGGCATCCCGTGATCGAAGAGACGGTGGACATTCAGACCCATGACGGCGCGATGGAGACCTTCCTCTGCCGCCCCGAGCGCGGCGGTCCCTACCCCGCGGTCCTGTTGTTGATGGATGCGCCGGGCATCCGCGAGGAACTTCGCGACATGGCGCGCCGGCTCGGTACCGTCGGCTATCATGTGCTGCTTCCCAATCTTTACTATCGGGCCGGCCGCGACACGATCTACGGGCCCGACGTCCTGCAAGAGGGCAGCGCGGAGCAGCAGCGGATGCGCGCCGTGCGGACCAAGATGACCATCCCGCCGGTGATGGACGATGTCGCCGCGATGATCGCCCTCCTGGATCGCCAGCCCGAGGTGAGGAAGGGACCGATCGGCTGTCACGGCTATTGCATGAGCGGCCCCTACGCGCTCGCCGCCGCCGCGCGCTACCCGGAGCGCATCGGCGCCGCCGCGTCGTTCTATGGCACATGGCTGGTGAGCGATGCCGAGGAAAGCCCGCATCTGTCGCTGGGCAAGGCGAAAGGCGAACTCTACATAGCCTGCGCCGAGCATGATAAGCTCGCGCCGCTGCCAATGGTGGAGGAACTCCGCGTCCTGTTCGACCGCTCCGGCGTCGAGGGCGAACTCGAAATGTATCCCGGCGTCCACCACGGCTTCGCGTTCCCGCAGCGCTGGTGTTACGATAAGGCGGCAGCGGAACGACATTGGGAACGACTTCTGGCACTCTATCGTCGGCGACTCTGAGGGGAGACACCCGTGGCACTCGAGGAACGTCCGAGCGTCTGCACGTTCGACTGTCCAGACACTTGCAGCCTGACCGTCACCGTCGAGGACGAGCGCATCGTCAAGGTTCGCGGGTCACGCGCGGCTCCGTTTACCGATGGCGTCATCTGCAACAAGGTGGCCCAGGACATGGCCGGCTTCGTGCACGGCGAGCGCCGGCTGCTTCACCCGCTGCGCCGCACCGGGCCGAAGGGTTCCGGCCGGTTCGAGCGTGTTTCGTGGGACGCCGCGCTCGACGAGATCCACGAGCGCGTCGCTGGGGTTATCCATCGCTGGGGAACGCAGGCGGTCATGCCGCTGAACTACGCCGGCCCGCACGGATTCCTCGCCGGCGACAGCATGTCGATGCGGTTCTTCCACCGCCTCGGCGCCAGTCAGCTCTATCGGCGATCCTTGTGCGGCGGCGTGCGTAGCGAAGCCTGGGCCGGAACGTACGGCGCCGTGCCCGGATGCCCACCCGAACTCGCCGAGCACGCGGCGCTGAATGTCGTCTGGGGCAACAACGCGACCGTGGCCAACCTGCATCTCGTACGGTGCCTCCGCCGGGCGAAGCGAAAGGGTGGCCGGCTGGTCGTGGTGGACCCGTTGCGGACCAAAATCGCCGAGCAAGCGGATCTGCATCTGGCGCTGCGCCCTGGCACCGACACATTGCTCGCTTGGTCGCTCGCCGCCGAACTCGAACGGATGGGCGCACTCGATCGCGATTTCATCACCGCCAACGTGCTCGGCTTCGACGACTTCATGGCACTGGCCCGCGAATGGCCGACTGCCCGCGCGGCGGAGATTTGTGGCGTGCCGGAGCAGCACATTCTTACCCTCGCGAGGTGGCTGGCGGAGGCGGGAACACTCGTGCTGGCGCCGGGAAACGGGCTCGAACGCGGCCGTCACGGCGGCAGTGGCATCCGTGCGGCGATCGCGTTGCCGGCACTGCTCGGCAAGCTGGGCAAGGGCAGCGGCATCGCGCTGGGCGCCGGCAACTCGTTCCCCAAGACCATCGCCCGGCTACAGCGTCCGGACCTGGCACCCCCGTCCATCCGCACGATCAACCTGATCGATGTCGGCCGTCATCTCGCCGACGACGACATCGCCCCGCCGCTGCGTGCGTTGTTCATCTATAACCACAACCCGATCGTCGTGCATCCGGACCAGAACCGGATGCGGCGTGGATTGGAGCGCGAGGACGTATTCACCGTCGGCATCGAGCTGGCGATGACCGAGACGATGGCGCAATGCGACGTGGTGCTGCCGGCCGCGAGCCATTTCGAAACCGACGACCTCTACCCCGCCTATGGCCACCACTGGCTGCAACGGGCGGAGCCGGTGATCAGGCCGGTCGGCGAAGCGCTGCCGAACACCGAGATCTTCCGCCGTCTCGCCGCGCGCTTCGGCTTCGACGAGCCGTGCTTCACGGCGACCGACGCCGAGCTGATGGATGATGCCGTCGATCCCGACGATCCACGCCTCGGTGGCATCCGCCCAAGCCGGATCCCGACCACCAAGGCGATTGAAATGAGGGGGCCGGACGACCGGCCGATGGTTCTGTTCGAGAACGTCTTCCCGGCCACGCCCTCAGGGAAAATCGAGCTGAAATCGGAGACGCTGGCAAGGAAGTGGGGCGACGCGGCGCTGCTGCCGCGTTGGCAGGAACGCTATTCCGTCCATCCGCTGATGCTCATCTCGCCGGCTTCCGACAAACGCATCTCCTCGACCCTCGGCGGCCTGCCGCCCTCCGCGACCGCGGCGCCGCTGCGAATGCACCCGACGGATGCGGCGGCCCGCGGATTGGCGTCGGGTGCGAGCGTACGGATCTGGAACGAGCTTGGCGAGGTGATCCTCACGCTGGACGTGAGCGACGCCGTGCCGCCCGGCGTTGTCGCCAGCGAGAAGGGCGCCTGGCTCTCGACCAGCCCGACTGGCCAGACGATCTCCGCCCTGGTCTCGGCCGACATGCGGGCGGACTTGGCGGAAGGAGCCTGCTTCAACGACACACGCGTCGAAGTCCGCGCGGCCTGAGCGTTTCACCACCCATCCACGCACGGACGCTTCTTGCCCGTGCGGGGCGGCGCGGGTGGCACCGAGCGTAGGCCGGCGACGATCCAGCGGCGCGTCTCGGCCGGGTCGATCACGTCGTCAACGCCGAACAGCATCGCCTCGTTGATCGCCTTCCCGCGCTCGTACAGCTCCGCGACCATTCGCTCGAATGCCGCCCGGCGCTCCACCGGGTCCTCGATTGCCGCCAGCTCCTTGCGCCGGCCGAGTTTCACCTGGCCCTCCAGTCCCATGCCGCCGAATTCCCCGGTCGGCCACGCAACGGAAAACACACCCAGGCGCATACTGCCACCGGTCATCGCCAGCTTGCCGAGCCCGTACGATTTGCGGATGCAGACCATGAAGGTCGGGATGGTCAGGTTGGCCCCGACCAGGTAGGCGCGGCAGCAATGGCGGACGAGCGCCGTCTTCTCCGCCTCCGGTCCCACCATGTTGCCGGGATTGTCGTTCAGCGACAGCAGCGGGATGTCGTGCGCGTCGCAGAGCTGCATGAAGCGGGCCGCCTTGTCGGCGGCGTCGCTGTCGATCGCGCCACCCAAATGGCGCGGGTTGTTGGCCATCACGCCGAGCGGGCGCCCCTCGATGCGAATCAGCGCGGTGATCATGCCGTGGCCCCAGCCACGCCGCAGCTCCAGCACCGAATCCGTGTCGGCCAGGATCCCGATCAGTTCGCGCATGTCGTAGCCGCGCAGCCGGTCCTCGGGGACGACGTGACGAAGCTTGCCCTGCTCGTCGCAGGACCACGCCTCGGTTCGCCCTTGGAAATAGCCAAGGTACCGCTTTGCGACCCTTACCGCCTCGGCCTCGTCAGCCACGAGCACATCGACGACCCCATTGGCAACCTGCACCTTCACCGGCCCGACCTCCTCGGGCCTGAACACGCCGAGGCCGCCGCCCTCGATCATCGCGGGGCCCGCCATGCCGATCGTCGAATCCTCCGTCGCGATGGTCACGTCACAACAGCCGAGCAACACGGCGTTGCCAGCAAAACAGCGGCCCGAGGCGATGCCGACCAAGGGCACCAGCCCGGAAAGGGCCGGCAGCCGGTAGAACGTCTCGGTGCTGACGTTGATGCCATCGGTGTCGCTGCCGCGTCCGCCACCACCCTCGGCGAACAGCACGACCGGGAGCCGCCATCGCTCGGCCAGTTCGAACATCCGGTCCTGCTTCACGTGCCCTTGGCGGCCCTGGGTCCCGGCATAGACGGTATAGTCGTACGACACGACGATCGCCCGGCTCTTGTCTTCGGGGAAACGCTCGGCGTTGATCGTCGCGAGGCCCATGATCAGCCCGTCGGCGGGGCTCTCCTCGATCAGTTCCTCGACCGTACGAACGCGCCGACGCGCCGCGAGGACGGTCGCGCCGTACTCGACGAAGCTGTCGGGATCGACGAGGTCGGCGATGTTCTCGCGCGCCGTGCGCTGGCCTGTCGCGCGCCGTCGCGCGACCGCCTTCGGCCGTGCCTCGTCGCGCATCCGCTGCTGCCGCTCGAGCACCTCCGCGAGGTCGGGCCTGATGTAGTCGGGGTCGATCTCCCGGTGGTGCTCGCCGGCGTCCGTCGCGATACCCCCAGGCTCGACGAAGACCAGTGGGTGACCCTCGAACACGGTGTCGTTGATTGAAACCGTGACCACGCGCACGATCCCGCCCACTGAAGCGACGACGCCGTGCTGCATCTTCATCGCCTCCATGACCAGGATCTCCTGGCCCGGTGCCACGGTGTCGCCGGCGGCCATCTTGATGGCGACGATGGTACCTTGCATCGGCGCGGGCAGCGCCACGGTTCCCTCGGGACCGGCGGCTTCGGTGGCCGGCTCGACGGATGCCGAGGCCGCCTCCTTGCCGTAGTCGACGATCGCCAGCGGGTCGATCGCATCCACCCGGGCGCCGGCCAATCTCGGACCCGACGCGGCGCTCGCCGGCTCGAAATGGCGAAGCTCCGGCGGTGCCATCAGGTCGGCGGCGTGCTCCTCCACGAAGCGCGTATGCGTCCCCCCGGAGAGTAGCGCGTCATGGCGCAGTAGCGCCTGGAGGAACCCGATATTGGTCGCCACGCCCGCGATCCGGAACTCGGCCAGCGCGCGATATGCCTTGGCGGCCGCATCCGCGAGCCGGCCGGAGCCGACCTGGACGACCACTTTCGCAAGCAACGAGTCAAAACGCGGATTGGTGCGATAACCGGCATAGCCGTAGCCATCCACGCGCACGCCCGGACCGGACGGCGGCTCGTACACCGACAGTACGCCGCCGGCCGGACGCACGCGTCCATCGGGCCCCATGCTCTCCAGGTTCACTCGTGCCTGAAGCGCCATCCCGCGCGGCGGCGGAATGTCCTGCTGACGCAGACCGATCTCGGCCAGACCGCGCCCCCGAGCGATCTCCAACTGCGCGCGTACGAGGTCGATGCCGGTCACCGCCTCGGTGACGGTGTGCTCCACTTGCAGGCGCGCATTGGCTTCGATGAAGGCGAACGTCGCATCATCCGCATCAACGCTCGCATCGAGCAGAAACTCGAACGTCCCGACGCCCAGATAGTCGGACGCGGCGGCAAGCGTCGTCGCGGCCGACAGGATCTTGTCGCGCACGAAAGCGCGCAGGAACGGCGCCGGGGCGATCTCGATCAGCTTCTGGCGTTCCCGCTGGAGGCTGCATTCGCGCTCCCACAGATGCGCGACCGCCCCGGTGCCGTCGCCCACGATCTGCACCTCGATATGGCGCGCGCGTGGAAACAGCCGCTCGACATAGAGCGCGTTGTCGCCGAACGCCTGCTCGGCCTCCGCGCCGCAGCGCGCGAATGCCTCGGCAAGCTGTTCGGGATGCGTGACGGGACGCATCCCGCGGCCGCCGCCGCCCGCCACCGCCTTGACCATCACCGCCCCGCCGGGACCGAGCGCTAAGAGGAAAGCCCGCGCCTGTTCCAGGCTCACCGCGCCTTGGGTGCCCTCGATCACTGGAATGCCGCATCGCTGAACGAACTGCCGAGCGGCGGCCTTGTCGCCAAACAAGGCGAGCGTCTCCGGCCTCGGTCCGACGAAGGCGATGGCGGCCTCGGCGCAGCGCCGGGCGAACCCCGCATTCTCGCTCAGGAAACCGTATCCTGGATGGATGGCATCGCAGCCGGCACGCCCCGCCACCGCGACAAGGTCGGCGCCATCGAGATAGGCCGAGGGGCCGGAGCCCGCGAGCGGGATCGCCTCATCGGCGGCGCGCGTATGCAGCGAGGGCGCATCGTCGGTGGAGAACACCGCCACGGTACGGATGCCCATCTCCGCTGCCGTGCGCGCGATGCGGATCGCGATCTCCCCGCGGTTGGCGATCAGCAGCTTCATCACGCGCGCTTCTCCTGGACACCGGACACTTCCGCGCAAGCGGGAACGTCGAGTGGTATCAGTGCGCGGCGGTCGGGGAAACCTTCTGGGCCACCACCTTGCGCATGAACGGCACAAGCAGCGTCGCGACGATGAAGGCCAGCATGATCGCGCGAAAAGCGTCGGCGTAGGCGAGAGTCGACGCCTCGCGATAGGCGAGCTGCCAGAGCTGCTTCAGAGCCGCCTCGTGCGCGATGCCCGGACCGCCGGGAAGCACGGCAAACCGCTGCGCCACCCCGTGGACGAAGCGGTCCATCGCGCCATTCGCCGGTGTCAGGCGCGACGCGATCGTCAGGAAATGAAAGTTCGTCTGGTTGTTGATCACCGCTGCGCTCACCGCGATGCCGACCGCGCCGCCCAGGTTGCGCATCATGTTGAACAGCCCGCTGGCATATTTCAGCCGCTCCGGCGGCAGGCTGCCGAGGCCGAGATTGACGGCCGGCGCGACGGCGAAGACCTGCGGGAAGCCACGCAGAAACTGCGGAGCGAACAGTTCCGCCGCGCCCCAGTCGTGGGTGATGAAGCTGAAGCTCCACATCGCCACGCCGAAACACGCCAGCCCGAACATCATGAGCCAGCGTAGGTCGAATTTCCTCGCCAGCACGATGTAGATCGGCGTGCCGATCAAGGAGGCGACGCCGGTCGAAAAGATCGCCGTCCCGGTCTGCCAGGCGCTGAACCCGCGTATATAGCCGAGGAACAACGGCGTCAGGTAGATGGTCGTGAAAATGCCAACGCCGGTAATGAATGACAGCACGCAACCGAGCGCGAAGTTGCGGTTGCCGAGGGCGCGCAGATCGACGACCGGGTTGCGGAACGTCAGGCTGCGGATCACGAACAGCACGAGCGACACGCCGGCAATCCAGGAGCAGGTCTGGATGGTCGCGTCGCTGAACCAGTTCCACCGCGTGCCCTCCTCGAGCACGTATTCCAGGTTACCGAGGCCGAGCGCCATCAGCGCGATCCCCGGATAGTCGGCCCCCTTGAGCAGCTTCAGGTCCGGCTCGTCCATCCGCACCAGGATCGGGATTAGGATCGTGATCGCGAGGCCCGGCACGAGGTTGATGTAGAACAGCCAGTGCCAGTTCATCGTGTCGGTGATCCAGCCGCCGATCACCGGCCCCAGCGTGGGCGCGATGGAGGCGATCGTGCCGACCACGGCGGCGGAATAGACGCGGCGCGGCCCCTGGAAATAGTAAAATGACGACGTAAACACGGTGGGGATCATCGACGCGCCGAGCAGGCCCTGCATGGCGCGGAACAGGATCATGCTCTGGATGTTCCACGCGAGTCCGCACAGCATGCTGGCGGCGGTGAACCCGGCGGCGGAGGCGGTGAACAGCCAGCGCGTCGAGAACACGCGGGTGAGCCAGCCGGAGAGCGGGATCATGATGATCTCGGCGATCAGATAGGCGGTCTGCACCCAGCTGATCTCGTCCTGCGCCGCCGACAGGCCGCCACCGATGTCCTGTAGCGACGAGGCGACGATCTGAATATCCAGCAGCGCGATGAACATCCCCAGGCACATCACCACGAAAGGGAGAAGGCTGGGTTTGGTCGGATCGGCCGCGGCGGTGATGCTCACGGCGCGCCCCGCGTGTCGATGCTGACCGTTGTCGAGAGACCCGGGCGAAGGGCGCCGAGCATCGCGTCCCCGGCATCGAGCGCGATGCGCACGGGAACCCGCTGCACGATCTTGGTGAAGTTCCCGGTGGCGTTCTCCGC
>JBAWFF010000062.1:0-5052 GCA_049591635.1 Acetobacteraceae bacterium | reverse complement strand
GTGCAGCACGATGCCGCCGCCCACCGCGCAGCCGGCGAGCGCGGCGCGGCCGATGCCGAGCGCGTCGAGCAACGCGATCAGGTCCGCCGCCATCGTGTCAAAGCTCACGGAGCCACGGATCTTCTCCGACATCCCGGCCCCGCGTGTGTCATAGCGCAGCACGCGACGGGTGCGCGACAGGGCAGGCAGCACCTGATCCCAGCTTTCCAAGGTGCCGCCCATCTCGTGGACCAGCACCAGCGTGACCGGGCCGCCGCCGGCGATGTCGTAGCGCAGGCTGGTGCCGTTGACCTCGATCCAGTCCATCAGGCGGCTCCATCCAGCGCGGGTGCGATCAGCGCGCCGCAGTCCGGCGCGAAGGCGAGCGGGGCCCCGGTGCGCGCCATCAATCCGTCGCGTGACAATCCGGGCACGATCTCGCGCACCAGGAATCCGTCCCCGGTCACGTCGATCACCGCGAGGTCGGTGAACACGCGGCGCACGCAGCGCGGTGCAGTCAGCTTCAGCCGGCAGGAGCGCAGCAGACGCGGCGCACCGGTGCGCGTCGTGTGCTCCATGATGACCCAGACCGCGCGGGCGCAAGCGGCGAGGTCCATCGCCCCGCCGACCAGCGGGCCCTTGTCGGGCACGCCGGAATCCCAGTTCGCCATGTCGCCGTTGGCCGCGACCTCGAAGCAGCCCAGCAGCGTCACGTCGATATGCCCGCCCCGTATCATCGCGAAGGAGGCGGTGGAATCGACGATCGCGGCGCCGGGACGCAGGGTGATGCGCCGGCTGGACGCATCGACCAGGTCGGGATCCGCGTTCGTCTCCTCGGCGAGCGGGCCGCAGCCGATGATGCCGTTCTCCGCCTGGATGAACACGTCGCGATCGGGCCGCACGTAGTCGGCGGCGAGCACCGGGATCCCGATGCCGAGGTTCACCAGCCAGCCGTCCTCGATGTCCTGCGCCGCGCGCCAGGCCATCTGCTTGCGCGTCAGTTTGTTCATCGCGCGTCTCCCACTGCCACCACGCGGCGCACGAAAGCGCCGGAGAGTCCGATCTCGGCGTGTGGCAGCGGCGAGTCCTCGAACGCGCGCACCTCGGCGATCGTGACGCGGGACGCGGTCGCCATCGCCGGGCTGAAATTCGCCTGCGCGTAGCGAAAGGCGAGGTTGCCGAAGCGGTCGGCACGGTCGGCGCGGATCAGCGCGAAATCGGCCGCGATGGCATGTTCGAGCAGGTGCACCCGTCCGCCGAATTCGCGGGTCTCGCGCCCCTCGGCGAGCACGGTGCCGACGCCGACGGGCGTGTAGAACGCCGGGATGCCGGCGCCGCCGGCGCGGATGCGCTCGCTGAACGTGCCTTGCGGCATGCACTCCAGCTCGATCCGGCCCTCCTTCAACAGCCGCTCGAACGGCGAGAGGTCGGCGTCGCGGCCGCGCGCGGCGCTGCACACCACGCGCCGGACCTGCCAGGCATCGATCAGCTCGTGCGTCAGCGAATAGCGGTGCGTCGCCGAGTTCACGATCAGGGTGAGGTCACGCGGTCCCGCGTCACGCAGCGCGCGGATCAGGACGTTGGGAAAGCCGGCGCCGCCGAACCCCGAGATCATGACCGCCGCGCCGTCGGCTACGTCGGCCACGGCCTCGGCGGCCGCCTCCATGCGCTTGTCGATCGCCATGCTCCCTCCCATTGCCCGTCATTCGAGCGTAGCATCGGATCATGACCCACACGATGACGCTGCACTGGTCGCCCCGCTCACCCTATGTGCGCAAGGCGATGATCGTGGCCCACGAGGTCGGGCTGGCGTCACGCCTGCGCATCATCCGCACCGTGACCGGGGGGACCGAGCCGCATCTGGCGCTGATGAAGATCAATCCGTTGGGCAAGATCCCCACGTTGGAACTGGCCGACGGCGCCGTGCTCTACGATTCGCCGGTGATCTGCGAATACCTCGACACGCTGCACGGCGGGGCGCGGCTGTTCCCGAACGGGCCGGAGCGGTTCATCGCGCTGCGTCGGCTGGCCTTGGGCGACGGAATGCTGGACATCGCGCTTGCCTTGGTCGGCGAGCTCCGTCGCCCGGCCGCCCTTCATTCGGCGCCGCATATCGCGTTGTGGGAGGGGAAGCTGCTTGCGTGCGCCGCGGCGCTGGAGGCGGAGGCCGACGCATTGGAGGCGACGGCGTTCGGCATCGGCCACATCGCCCTTGGCGTCGCCCTCGGCTACCTGGATTTCCGCCTCGCCCGGCTTGCCTGGCGTGACGGGCATCCGCGCCTGGCGGCCTGGCAGGCCGGGTTCGACGCGCGCCCGTCGGTGCGCGCGAATGCCCCGGTGGATGATCTTTGAGGGGTGGCTATCCGATGATGATCTCCACCCGCCGGTTCTGCGGTTCGCGCACGCCCGGCCCGGTGGGGACCAGGAGGTGCGTCTCGCCGAAGCCGCGGATCGCGATCGCCGCGCGGGGCACGCCGTCGCGCACCAATTCGGCGGCGACGTTGTCCGCCCGACGCATCGACAGCGCTTGGTTATACGCCGCGCTGCCGGATGTGTCGGTGTAGCCGTTCACCCGGAGCTGCGTGTAGTGGACATGGGTGGACGCCTCGGCCGCCTCGCGGACGATCTGGCGGGCACGGTCGGTGAGCGTCGCCTTGTCCCAGTCGAAGAACACGAGATACGACCGCGCCGGCGCCGGGGCCGGCGCCGCGACCGGCGTGGGCGCCGGCGCGGCGGGCGGGGTGACGTTGAAGGCGTAGCGAAGCCCGATCGTCAGCGTATGGGTGAATTGCGGGCCGAGTTCCAGCGACCCTCCGCTCCCGGTGAACCGCTCCCCGCCCGTCACGTCGAGCAACCGATACTGCGCGGTAAGCGATAGGCCCGGCGTGTTCGGAATCGGGAACGCGGCGCCGGCGATGAACTGCCAGGCGAACTTGCCGGAATTGACATTCGTCGCCGTCCCGACGGCGTTCCCGCCGCCTTGCTCGACGAAAACCGCATTGTCGAGGCGAGTCCACATGTAGCCCGCGCCGACGCCGAGATACGGGAAGACGTAGCGGCTGCGGATGTCGAAGTCATAGAGGGCGTTCGCCATCACCCCGGTCGTGCGGACATGGCCGTTGCCCGCCGTCTGCGACCCCTTGACGCCATCGTTGATGTAGTCGCCCTCGACCTCGAAGCGTGCGCCGCCGCCGAGCGCGTAGCCGATGCTGCCGGTCAGGCCGTAGCCCAGGTTTTGGTTGAGCCGGAGACTGCCGCTGCTGAAGCCGGGCGCGACGACCGTCGCATGGACGGACTGCGGGATGTTCAGCCCGGCGCCGGCGCTGACATAGAGGCCTTGGATCGGCTGCGCCGAAGCGGTGGCGAATGGGGCGGCGATCAGGGCGGCGATCAAGGCGGCGCGCGAACGCATCTCGGCTCTCCTGTCAGGGCGCTATAACACAATCGGGGCGCCTCTCGGCGCCCCGTTGCGTGTCGTCGCCGTGGTCTCGATGATCAGCGAATGATGATCTCGACGCGGCGATTCTGCGGCTCGCGCACGCCCGGGCCGGTGGGTACCAGCAGGTGCGTCTCGCCGAAGCCGTGGATCGAGATCACATTGCGAGGCACGCCGTCGCGGACCAACTCGGCCGCCACGTTCTCGGCGCGGCGGATCGACAGGGTCTGGTTGTAGCGCGCGGTGCCGGAGGTATCGGTGTAGCCGTTGACCTCAAGCTGCGTGTACTGGACGCGGGTCGAGTTCTGCG
The DNA here is from genome assembly GCA_049591635.1 of Acetobacteraceae bacterium. Taxonomy (GTDB): domain Bacteria; phylum Pseudomonadota; class Alphaproteobacteria; order Acetobacterales; family Acetobacteraceae; genus DATFDN01. Next base: position 1,327 of record JBAWFF010000062.1, on the reverse strand, counting down.
CCGCCTCGCGGATGATCTGGCGCGCGCGGTCGGTAAGCGTCGCCTTGTCCCAGTCGAAGAACACGAGGTACGACCGGGCCGGAGCGGGCGCCGGCGCGGCCACGGGAACCGGAGCCGGCGGCGGCGCCACGCCGAACGTGTAGCGCAGGCCGATCAGGAGGGCGTGGTTGTACTCGGGTCCGAGCCGGAACTTGCCGCTGATCGGGGGAGTGCCGTCGTTCGGGTTAATGGTCCCGTCGAAGTTGCGCGAGAGCTGACCCATGAACCGATACTCGACCGTGAACGCGAGGCCCGTGTCGTTGACCGGGATCAGCGCGCCGATGATGGCCTGATAGGCGAACGCGCCCTGCGTGGCGTTAGACGAGAGCGTCGGGCCTCCATTGGTCGAGTAGACATTGAAGCTGGAAAGGTGGTCCCACTGGTAGCCGGCGCCGAGGCCGACATAGGGCGCGATCGGGGACGTGGGGACATAGGGCGCGAGGTTGAACATGATGTTCACCATCGGCCCGTATTTCTTTTCATTGCCGCCCGCGTTCGCCGCGAGGTTGTTGTCACTGCTGTTGCGGACAGAATTGAACTTGTTGTTGCGGATATCGCCTTCCAGCTGAATGCTCAGTCCGTTGCCGAGTTCATAGCCGAGATAGCCGAGCGCGACGGGACCGACCGTGGACTTGAGGTTGAAGCCAGTACTCCGGTTCTGGCCGAACGCCTCCTGTACGTTCTGCTGTTGCAGGTAGTTGGCGCCGATGCCGGCACCGATATAGAATCCGCCGAGGTTCGGCATCATCTGCGCGTGGGCCGCCATCGGCAGCGCCAGCACGGTGGCAGCCAGGAGCGTACTCCGAAGCTTCATATCCGTTCTCTCCTCGTTGTCGTTCCGCGCCGGCGGGCACGGGTCTCGGCGTGGCGCAACAAGCACCGCCCGTTGATAGGTAGAACCATAACCGCGGCTTCGGAATAAAACGAGGGGGTAGCAGCGCTTTGAAAACGCCCTGTTGCCGTTGTGCAACAGCGCCGGGCAAGCCGGCCACAGGCCCGTGAGGTCGCCGCGGCAATCCGGCGGAAGAGAGCAGGAGTCGAACCTGCCCGGGGCCGCGCGGCGGCCCCAACCGGGTTTGAAGTCCGGCCGACCCACCGGGGCCGCTTCTCCTCCGCCGGCCATTCTCCTAGAGGCGCAGCAGCAACGCCAGCGCCGCCTCCTCGCTCGCCTCCAGGCACCGGCAATCGAGCCACAGCCGGCCGTCGGCGATCCGCCCGAGCACCGGACGCGCGAGCCCGCGCAGCTCCGCCGCCAGCGCCTCCAGCCCGCTGCCCCCCAGCGTCACCG
>JBAWFF010000061.1:0-21419 GCA_049591635.1 Acetobacteraceae bacterium | reverse complement strand
ACGCGCGCTCGACGCCGCGCGCGCGACGCAGGGCGTCACGGTGAATACCGGGCAGTACTCGGTCTGGCTGGCCGAACCGCCGCCGCCGCCGCATCCGGGCGTCGCGCGCGCCGGCAGCCCGACATGGCACGCCAGTCAGACGCTCGACCTCACCGGCCACGACGGTCATTCAATGCTCTCCCTGGTGGGCACGTTGCAGGGCCAGGGCATGGCGGTCCAAGCGCTCGCTTGGCAGCTGTCTCCTGATGCCACGCGTACCGCGCTGGAAGCGGCGCTGCGTCAGGCGGTGTCGGGGCTGCGGGCGCGCGCCGAGGAGGTGGCGGGGCTGCTCGGCCTGCGGTTCGCCTCATTCCGCACGGTGCGCCTCAGCCCTGAGCCGGGGCGGATGGTTCCGATGATGATGCGCGCCGCCGCCGCGCCGGCGCCGAATGTCGAGCAGGGGCCGATCGAGGTCAGTTCGACGGTGACCGCCGAGGCGGTGCTGGTCGGGAAATGACGGCGTGACACGCCGCGTCGTCGTCGTGGTTCTCGACGGGCTGCGCCGCGACGCGCTGGAGCCCGAGCTGACCCCCAACCTGATGCGCTTCGCCGAGGCAGCCGCGCGTTGTCAGCGGTTCCGCTCCGTATTTCCCTCGGCCACGCGCGTGGTGTCGGCGACGTTCGCCACCGGCTGCTATCCGGCGCGGCACGGGCTGTCGGGCAACAGCATGGCCTTGCTCGAAGGCGGAGCGCTGGTGCGCCACGACGCCGGACAGCCGGATTTCCTCCAGCATCGGCGGTGGGTGAGCGGGCACGCGCTCGACATGCCGACGCTTGCGGAGCGGCTCGCGGGCGCGGGCGGGGCGGAATTGTTCTCCAACGTCTCTCCCGGCGCGGCCTACGCCCACGACCCGGACGGGTTCGGTTACGTGCATCACCGCGCCGGCTCCTTCGCGCCCGGGCGGATCGCGATCGACCCGTTGGCGGTGCAACTCGACATCGCGGGCGACCGGATGATGACCGAGCGATTCGTCGCCGAGGCGGTGGACGGACGGCGCCCTGCCCTCGCGATGCTATGGCTGGGCGAGCCCGATCATTCGCAGCACGAGAATCCACTCGGTTCACCCGCCTGCCGCGCCGCCATCGCCGCCGCCGATCGGCGCTTCGCCGCGGTGCGCGCCGCGGTGGAGCGGCGCCGGGTGGCCGGCGAGGACGTGCTGCTGATCGCGATGTCCGATCACGGCCACCGCACGGTGACCGAGGTGATCGACATCGACGCCGAGATGGCGCGGGCCGGGCTGAAGGGTCGGGCGGAGGACATGGATCTGATCGCGGTCAGCAGCGGCACTGCGGCGCTGATCTACCTGCATCCGACGCGCGCGACCGACGCCCGGCAGGTGACGGACTGGCTGCGGGCGCAACCCTGGGCGGGCGAGGTGCTGGAGGGCGAGGCGCTCGCGCGGGTTGGACAGACGGCAACGGGCGGACTCGCCTGTGCCGTCTCCATGCGTAGCGACGATGACGTGAACGCGTTCGGCGTACCCGGCGGCGGCCCGGCGGCGCGGCCCCACGCCGGCAAGCCGGACCGCCTGAGCTGTGGCCAGCACGGCGGGTTGTCGCCGTGGGAGCAAATGCCGTTCCTAATGATCGAGGGCGCGGGGTTCACGCCCGGCGGGCAGTTGCGCGACGCCGACACCGTCGATCTGGCCCCGACCATCCTATGCCATCTCGGCCAGGACTTCGCTGGGCTCGATGGAACACCGCTGCAACGCGACTGAGCCGCGGCCTCAATCGGACCGGTGCAGCTTCGCCCCCGTGCGCGCCTGCAACAAATCGAAATCGAGCCCGGCGATCATATCGCGGACCACGAAGCCGCGCTCGGTCACGTCGATCACCGCGAGGTTGGTGTAGATCCGCTTGACCGCGCCGACCGCGGTCAGTGGATAGGAGCACGCATGGACCAGCTTCGGCTGGCCGTCCTTCGTCGTGTGCTCCATCGTCACCCAGAGCCGCTTGGCGCCGGCCGCCAGGTCCATCGCGCCGCCGACCGCCGGCGCGGTGTCGTTCTCGCTGGTCGCCCAGTTGGCGATGTCGCCGTTCTCCGCCACCTGGAAGGCGCCGAGCACACAGAGATCGAGATGGCCGCCCCGGATCATCGCGAAGCTGTCGGAATGGTGGCAGAAGCTCGCACCCGGCCGGAGCGTCACGTATTGCTTGCCGGCGTTGATCAGCCAGCGATCGATCTTATCTTCCGGCGGCTGCGGCCCCATCCCGAGGATGCCGTTCTCGGAATGGAACACCACCTCGCGCTCGGGCGGAACGTGATCGGCGACGCCGGTCGGGATGCCGATGCCGAGGTTCACGTACCAGCCTTCCGGGATGTCGCGGGCGACGCGGTCGGCCATCTCGGCGCGGCTCAGCGGCTTGTAGCCGGCCTGGGTGGTATCTTGCATCTTTTCCTCCTCAGAAGCCGGACGGGTCGCCGTAGGGAACATGCAACACCCGGTTCACGAAGATGCCGGGCGTGTGGATGTTGTCGGGGTCGATCTCACCCAACCCCTTTATATGCTGGCTCTGCACGATCGTCAGCTTCGCCGCCATCGCCATCACCGGGTTGAAGTTCCGCCCGGCACGGCGGTACGTGAGGTTGCCCCAGCGATCCGCCTCCCACGCCTCGACCAGCGCGACGTCGCCTTCGAGCGCCTGCTCCAGCACATAGGTGCGGCCGCGGATTTCGCGGGTCTCCTTGCCCATCGCCATCTTGGTACCGACGCCGGTCGCGGTGAAGAACGCCGGAATGCCCGCTCCCGCGGCACGGATGCGCTCGGCGAGCGTGCCCTGCGGGACGATGTCGAGCTCGATCTTGCCGGCGCGGTAGAGCGTCTCGAACACCACCGGGTCGGACGAGCGAGGAAACGAACAGATGATCTTGCGAATCCGCCCGAGATCCATCAGCCGGGCGAGGCCGACCCGCCCGACGCCGGCATTGTTGCAGGCAACCGTGAGGTCTCGCGCGCCCTGCTCGATCAGCCCGTCGATCAGCGCGTTCGGCTGTCCGACGGCACCGAAGCCGCCGAGCAGCACCACGGCGCCGTCCTGAATGCCCTCCATGGCCTCGGCCATCGAGCGGACGATCTTGTCGATCATGCGTCTCCGTCCCCTTGGAATGCCCGCCTGTCTAGCCGGCGCAGGGGCGCCGGCCAACCCATGCGGCGGACAGCGGGAAGTTGACTCGCGAAACCGCTCCCGCAATGCTTTGTCCCAGGCAACCCAAGAGTGCCGGCCGCCAGCGTGCGGCTTGTCGAACGTCAACAGGGAAGGACAACGGGATGCGGAATCTAGGGCGGCGTGGCGTCATCGGTGGCTCGATCGGCCTCGCGGCGGGAGCGACGTTGGCGCGCCCGCACATTGCGCGCGCCGCGAGCACGACGCTGACCGTGTGGTGGAACCAGGGCTTCTACGCAGCCGAGGATCAGGCGTTCCATACCCTGGTCGCCGCGTGGGAGAAGGCGAGCGGCAACAAGGTCGCCCTCACGCTGCTTCCCGGCCAGCCGCTGAACGAGAAGATCGTCTCCGCCTTCACCAGCGGCCAGGTTCCGGATCTGATGTACGCCGACAACGCGCCGGCGCAGATCATTCCGCAGACCGCCTGGGACGGCAAACTGCTCGACGTGACCGATGTGGTGGAGACGCAGAAGTCCGAACTCAGCGCGACGGCGCTGCAATCGGCGCAGTTCTACAACAACGTGGAGAAGAAGCGCAGCTACTATGGCGTGCCGTTCAAGGGCGCGACCTTGAACATGCCGACCTGGAAATCGCTGATCGAGAAGGCCGGCTACAAGGTCTCCGACATGCCGAAGACATGGGACCCATTCTTCGCCTTCTTCGAGGATGTGCAGAAGAAGTTGCGCGCCAAGGGGATGCGCCACACCTACGGCCTGGGCTACACGATCTCCACGACCGGGGACGATCCCAATAACAACTTCGTCCAGTTCCTCGTCGGGCATGGCGGCGGCGGCATCGTCACGCCGGACGGCAAGCTGCACGTCGACGATCCCAAGGTGCGCGAGGCGATGATCAAGACGCTCAATCAGCTCGCCGGCGCGTTCAAGGGGGGCTTTGTGCCGCCGGATGCCCTCAACTGGGGTGATCCCGACAACAACAACGCCTTCCACTCGCAGGAAGTCGTGATGACGCCGAACGACACAGTGTCGATCTCCGCCGCGGTGGCGAACAACAAGCAGTGGTACTTCGAAGACATCATGACGAGCCCGATTCCGCTCGGCAACGACGGCAAGCCTGTCTCGGTGCTGCTCGGCGTACTGCTCGCCTTTATCCCGAAGGCGGGAAAGAACCCAGAGGCGGCGAAGGATTTCATCCGCTACCTGATCCAGCCGGAACACCTCGATACCTACCTGAAGGAGGCGCTCGGCCGCTGGCTGCCGGTGATGCCCAGCATCGTCAAGAACGATCCCTATTGGCTCGATCCCAAGGACCCGCATCGTTCCGTGGCGGTCAAGCAGGGCGTGATGGGGCCCACCGCTACTTGGTACTACGTCTTCAATCCCGCCTTCGCGCAGGTGGACGCGGAGCATGTGTGGTCAGTCGCGACGTCGGACGTCATCAACGGGATGACGCCGGATCAAGCGGCCACGAAGGCGTTCGCGCGGATCACCGAGATCTTCTCGAAATATCAGACCACCAGCTAGGCCGGCCACGATGGCGATGGACGGCGCATCGGCAATCGGGATCGGACGCGCCAGCGCGGCGCGCCGACTCCGGCGCCGCGGCTGGCATGGCGGGCTGCAAGGCTCGGATCGCAACTGGGCGCTCGCCTTCCTGGTGCCCTACGTCGCCATCTTCCTCGCCTTCGTGGTGCTGCCGGTCGGCTACGGCCTCTGGCTAGGCCATCGGCCGTCCAGCTACGCCGCACTGTTCTCCGATCCGATCTACTTGCGCACGCTCGCCAACACCGCGCTGTTCATCGGCATCGGGGTGAACCTGCATCTGTTCCTGGCGCTGCTGTTGTCCGGTTATTTCATGAACCGGAGCTGGTGGGTGCGATCGCTGCTCCTGGTGTTCATCCTGCCCTGGGCGGTGCCGTCGATTCCCACTTTCATCGCGATCCATTGGATGCTGAACGGCGAGTGGGGCTTCATCAATAATGTGCTCTACACGCTGTTCGGGGTCGAGGGTCCGTCCTGGCTCAATTATCGCTGGCTCGCCCTCGGCTCCGTCATCGTCTCCTACATCTGGAAGTGGACGCCGTTCTGGACGGTGATCCTGATCGCCGGGCGGATGGCGATCCCGCAGGAGCTATATGAAGCGGCGGCGGTGGACGGCGCCACCGGGATACGCCGCTTCACCTACGTCACCTTCCCGCTGCTGGCGAATCTCTACCTCATCTGCACGCTGCTCTCGACGATCTGGACGCTCGGGGATTTCAACACGGTGTATTTCGTCACCGGCGGCGGACCGTCGCTGTCGACGCACGTGCTGGCGACGCTCGGCATCCGCGATGCGTTCATCGTGAACAATCCGCAGGTCGGCATGGCCGCGGTGCTGTCGGCGCTGCCGCTGCTCATCCCGCTGGTCATCATCCTGATGCGCAAGCTCCAGAAGACGCAGGTGCAGCTGTGAGCGCGAGCCTGGCCGTCGGCGGCGTGCGGGCGCGCGCCCGGCGGCGCGAGACTCTGTCCAATGCGGGGCGGGTGCTGATCGGCGTGATCGTGCTGATCTGGACGCTCATTCCACTCTACTCGATGGTCCAGGTCGCGCTGGAGCCCAAGGACAACGTCTTCAACAATGCGATCTGGCCGGTCAACGCGACGCTCGCCGGGTTCTGGACCGTGCTGACACAGGATTATTGGTACCTCGCGCATTTCTGGCACGAGATGGGCAACAGCCTCTATATCGGGGTGGCGACAACCGTTCTGACGCTCGCCATCGGCACGCTCACCAGCTTCGTGATCGGTCGGATGCGGCTCCGCCACGCCTGGATGATCAGCAACGCCGCCCTGCTCACCTACGTGATCCCGATGTCGTTCCTGGCAATCCCGTTCTACCGGGTCATGCAGCAGTACGGCCTGGGCGACAATCTCTGGGCGGTGGTCGCGGTGGAAGTGACGTTCGCCACCCCGTACGCGATCTTCATCTTTACCCAGTACGGATCGAGCATCCCGCTCGAACTCGACGAAGCGGCGCGGATCGACGGCGCCTCGCCGTTGCAGATCTACTGGCGCGTCTATTTGCCGCTGATGGCGCCCTCGATGGTGGCCGTCGGCACCTATGCGCTGCTGCTCGCCTGGAACGAGTATCTGTACATGTTCCTGCTGCTGTCGAGCGATCATAACATGACGGTGCCGGTGGCGCTCGGGCAGTTCCTCAACAGCGACGAGGCGCCTTGGAACCTGATGATGGCGACCTCGGTCATCTACGCGCTGCCGCCGATCGTGATCTACTACATGTTCCGCCGGTACATGAGCGCGGGGCTGACAATGGGCGGGGTCAAGGGATAGCGGCGGTCACCCGATCGGCGGCCGGCGCTTGTCCGCCTCTGTCGCCCGCTCGTACGCGGCGGCGACACGGTACACGTTGGCCTCGCGGAAGTAGCGGCCGACGAACTGCACCGACAGCGGCAACCCATCGCGCGACAGGCCGGCCATCATCGCCAAGGCCGGGTGGCCGGTGACATTGAATGGGCTGCGAGCCTGACGCGGGTACGTTCGGGCGGTTTCCGCCGCGTCCTCGATCCGGCTCGGCGGGTCCATCGAACTGGCGCAGAGCAGCACGTCGAAGTCGCGCAAGGCGTCCTCGACAGCAGCGATCATCTCGGTACGCCGGCGTTGCGCACCGACATAGGCGGCGGCGGGGAGGAAGGCGCCGGGCAGCAAGCGCTGACGGGTCAGTTTTCCGTAGTCGCCGGGGCGTTCGCGCAGCCAGGGCGCGTGGATCGAATACGCCTCGCTGGTGAGGATCACGCGGTTGACGGCGGCGAACTCGGTGAGCGGCGGCAGCGTGACGGTGCGGATGGTGGCGCCCTCGGCTTCGAGCACGCGCGCGACCTCCTCCAGCGCCGCCGCGACCTCCGGATGCGCCGGGATGTCGGTCTGGTGGAAGTGGCGGACGAAACCGATCCGGAGACCCTTGACGTCGCGGCCGATCTCGCGACCGAAGTCGCGCGCGGTACTGGGTGCGCTGGCCGGATCGGCCGGATCATGGCCGGCGATCGCGTCCAGCAGCAGGGCGCTATCGGCGACGCTACGCGTCAGCGGGCCGATATGGTCGAGCATGTAGGATAGGGGAAAGACCCCGCGCCGCGAGACGAGGCCGTAGGTGGGCTTCATGCCGACGATGCCGCAGCAACTCGCCGGATTGCGGACCGACCCGCCGGTATCGCTGCCGAGCGCGAGCGGGAACAGGCCCGCGGCCACGCCGGCGCCGGCGCCCGAGGAGGAACCGCCGGGGTGATGGTCCGGGTTCCACGGGTTGCGCGCGGGCGGGAACGGCAGGTCGAAGCTGGGGCCGCCGATGGCGAACTCGTGCGTGGACAGCTTGCCGAGCACGATGGCGCCGGCCTCGCGCAGTCGGGCGATGACGGCGGCGTCGGTCTTGGCGACGTTGTCGAGTAGGATCTTCGAGTGGCACGTCGTCGGCAGGCCGGCGACGTCGATGATGTCCTTGATGCCGACCGGCACGCCGTGCAGCTTCCCGCGCGGCCGCCCGTTGGCGATTTCGGTCTCGGCGGCGCGCGCGGCGTCGAGCGCGGCCTCGGCGTCGAGGCGGATGAAGACGTGCAGGGTTGGATCGAGCGCCTCGGTGCGGGCGAGCAAGGCGCGGGTGAGTTCGACCGGCGAGATGTCGCGCCGCGCGATCGCCTGGGCGGCGTCCGTCGCCGACAGCCAATGCAGCGCGGTCACAGCCCGATGCCCGCGCGCATCGGCGGCCAGGGTTCGGCGGCCGGGTCCGACGGAGCCTTGATCGCCGCCGCCATTCGCAACGCCTGCGCGGCGGCCGCGGCGGCGTCCTCGGGGAATTGCGCCAGGGCCTCGTCGAGGCCGGCGGCTTTGGCGAGTGCTGCGATCAGCGTTGGGTCCATGAGGTGCCTCCAATTACAATCGTCATGCCCGGGCTTGGCCCGGGCACCCACGACTTTGCTCGCCGCCAAGGAAGACGTGGGTGGCCGGGCCAAGCCCGGCCATGACACGGGGGGATCATACCAGCCCGGCGGCGAGGTTGACGCTCAGCGCGAAGATGATCGTGTTGAACAGGAAGCTCAACAGGCCGTGCACGGTCGCCAAACGGCGGAATTTGCGCGAGGTGATCTCCACGTCGGAGACCTGGAAGGTCATGCCGAGCACCAGGGCGAAGTAGACGAAGTCGAGATAGTCCGGATCGTCCTTGCCGGGAAATGTCAAGCCGCCGTCGAACGGGTCGTCGTCGTTCACGCGGGTGTAGAACTCGTGCGCGTAGCGGAAGGCGAAGGTGGTGTGGACCATCAGCCATGACGCGAGCAGGGTGACCACGACCAGGACGATGTGCAGGTCGCGATTCGGACCGTGGACGTCCTTGATCGCGGCGAATTCGCCGAGCGTCGCGACAAGGCTGAACACGACGGCGGCAATGGTGATCGAGAAGATCGTCCACTCGCCCTCCTGCTGGCGGGCCGCGTCGATCGCCATGCGCGAGCGCCGTTCGGTGGTGAACAGAAAGGCGGCTGCCGCGAGATAGACCAGCACGCCGATGTCCCATGCCAGGACCGCGTGCGTCCGCGTGGGCAGCGCGCGGCCGATGAACACCCAGGCCAGCACGCCCGAGATCACGCCGGCCCACAGGCGCGGGCGCGCGATGGAGACGCGCCAGAGCCAGAGCGTCTGCCTAATCAAGTGTCGCCAGCAATCCGGCGAGCAGCTTGCCGCGCTGGGCCAGGCTGGCGACGACGATGTGTTCCTCCAACGTATGCGCGCCGGCGCCTTGCACACCGAGTCCGTCGAGCGTCGCGATCCCCATCGCGCCGGTGAAGTTGCCGTCCGAGCCACCGCCCGAGCTCTGCGCGCGGATGTCGAAGCCGAGCGTGCGGGCGACGGCGCGGGCCCGATCGTAGAGCGCCATCCCGCGGGCGTCGGGCTCCCAGACCGGGCGGGTGACGCCGCGGGTCACGCTGAACTGGGTGTCGTTGGAAGCGGCGCGCAGGGCCAACATGCGTTCGACGCCGCGATCGAGATCCTCCTGGCGCTTGGCCATCGACAGCGCCTCGGCGGCGCACGTGGTGGACACGCAGTTGACCCATTGGCCGCCATGCAGGACGCCGACACTGAAGGTGCAGTCATCGGTCGTCATGTCCTCGATCTCGATGATCTTGCGCGCCATCTCCTTGATCGCCGAGCGGCCCTCGGCGAGGCGAGCGCCGGCGTGGCTGGGCCGCCCGGTGGCTTCGAGGTTGAAGCGGGCGATGGCGTAGCGCCCGGTGACCACGCCCCCATCGGGCCGCGCGGGCTCGGGGATCAGCACGTAGCGATGCCGCGCGGCCTCGGCCTCGATTACATCGCGCGTCGACGGGCTGCCGATCTCCTCGTCGCTGGTGAGCAGCACCGTGATCGGCAGGGGAGTCGCGATGCTGGCGCGGACGAGTTGGCGGAGGGCTTCGAGGGCGATGTAGTTGCCGCTCTTCATGTCGAGGATGCCCGGGCCGTAGGCGCGATCGCCCTCGCGGCGGAACGGGAGCGCGGCGAGCGTGCCGATGGGGTGGACGGTGTCGAGATGGCCCATGACGACGATACCGGGCACGTTCGGGGTCGCGTGCGGGAAGCTCGCGCGTACGCAGTCGCCGCGCGCCATGCGCCCGGCGATCCGCTCGACGTGGGCGCCGGCGATGACGAGGTCGCGCGAGGCGAGGTCCATCATACGGTTGACGGCGGCGGCGTCGAAGGTCGGGCTCTCGCAGGTGACCCAGGTGGCGAGGCCGGCGAGCATGGCGTCGGAGTCAAAGGGGAGTGCGTTCCAGTCCAAGCGGGTCTCCTGCGGCGGTTCGGCGGCATGGTCGCAGCAAACGGAGGATGGTGGAACCCGGAGGCGCGAGGTGAAACCCGATCAGGAAGGCCAGAACGGCGGCGCGGACGAGCCAAGTGAACACTCAGGCCGCTCGCGAAGACGCATCCCTTATGCCGCGGCCGCTGGCCACTCGCGCCCATATCCGCCACCGACATCACATGCGCCGTGTCGATGCCCCACCCACGCAAAACGATATCGAGGTCCGTGCCAAAGAAACCGCTGTAGCGATGTTTCTTGATCACGTGCTCACCGGGTGCCGGGGCAAGCTCAGGGTAGATGTCCGCTCCCGGCGTGCCGTCCACCAAAGCGTCACGATTGGCTATCGGCGCCCGGCGCGGCAATGGCCCCCAGGCACTCGATGCCATGACAACCAACCGTCGCCGACATAACGAACGATAGCAGGGAGGCAACGATGGCGCTGTATATGTACCAAGCGGCTTACACTCCCGTGTCCTGGGCCGTTCAGATCAAGAATCCGCAAAATCGCGCCGAGACCGTTGGACGGGCCTTGTGCGAGGCCGCCGGGGGCAAGCTCGTGGGCGCGTGGTACTGTTTCGGCGAGTATGACCTGATGATCATCGCCGACCTGCCGAGCGCCGAAAGCATGGCGGCGATCGCGCTCGCGGTCGGCGCGGACGGCGTCGCGGCGATGAAGAAGGCCGCTTCCGTCGCCAGCGCCTATAAGCCCGCCCGCTAGGCGACGACGCCGGGATAGTCCGGCGCGCTCGCAACGAGGGCGTTCCGGCGAGGGGTGTACGCGCCTCGGAACCGGAAGGTGCCCGGATGTACGCGCCGGAAGCGCCGCGGACCGGCCGATGTACGCGCCCGAGCGTCGTTTTGGCTTCGGATGTACGCGCTAACGGGGGCGGGTGTACGTAGCTACGCCAGACGGCCGAGCCGCTCCGCCAGCAGCGCGAAGAACCCGTCCGCGTCCAGCGTCTCCAGCACCGTCGCGTTCGCCTCCTCCTGCCGGCAGCCGCGCTCGATGTTGGTGCGGCCCCGGCTGGCCGGTCCGAGGTCGACGCTGACCCGGGCCGGGCGGGCGGTGAACAGGTCCGGACGGAGCAGCCAGGCGACGGCGCAGGGGTCGTGCAGGGCGGCGCCGACGCGGCCGCGGGTGAACGGAACGCTCCCCTGGATGGCACAGGCGGCTTCCAGTGCCCGGCCCGGGCCGGCGGCAGCCAGGGCGGCAAGGCGGGCCGGCGTGGCGAGTGCCTGGGCCGTCACCTCCAACGTCGCCAGCACGACCGGACGGCCGAGCGCGAGGACGGCGGCCAGCGCCTCGGGGTCGCAATGGGCGTTGAACTCGGCGGCTGGCGTCACGTTGCCCTCTCCCCAGGCGCCACTCATCAGGACGAAGCGGGCGACCTTGGAGGCGAGCGGCGGCTCGGTATGCAAGGCGAGGGCAAGGTTCGTAGCCGGACCGATGCCGACGATGCTGACGGGATCGGGCGCATCGCGGAGAAGGCGCCGGATCGCATCGGCGGCGATGCCGGCAGCAGCCGGTGCGCCATCGGGCAAGCGGACCCCGCCCAGGCCGTCGTCGCCATGGACGTGGGTTGCTGTCGGGTAGTGGCCCAGAAACGGACGATCGGCGCCAGCGAAGATGGAGACCCGAACGCCGGCGAGACCCGCAATGGCGCGGGCGTTGGCGAGGGTGCGCTCCAGCCCAGTGTTGCCGGCGACGACGGTGATCGCGAGGATGTCGAGTTCGGGCGAGCCGAAGGCGAGCAGCAGCGCGAGGGCATCGTCGGTGCCGGGGTCGCAATCGATAATGCAAGGGATAGGCATTGACGCCTCCGTCGAGCGCTGATAGCAGCCGCACTCATGCAATTGCGAAGCGTTCGCAATTTATGGGAGCACACCATGCGGTTTACCATGTCCACAGCCAGGCTGGCGCTGTTCGCGTCGCTGGCGACCGCTTCCGTCCTCGGCGCGCCGTCCGCGAACGCGGCGGGCCCGGTGCTGACCCTTTACAGCGCCCAGCACCACCAGACGGTCGACATGCTGACCACCGCCTTCACCAAGCAGACCGGCATCGCCGTGCGGGTGCATTCGGGCGAGGCGCCGGAGATCGCCAACCAGATCGCGCGCGAGGGCAACGCCTCCCCCGCCGACGTGTTTTTCACCGAGAACTCGCCGGAGCTGACCTTGCTCGACGAGAAGCACCTGCTCGCCAAGGTCGATGCCGCCACGCTGGCGCAGGTTCCGGCCAAATACAGCGCGCCGGACGGCGCCTGGGTCGGCGTGCTGGCGCGGGAGAACGTGCTCGCGTTCAACCCCTCGATGATAAAGGAGGATCAGCTTCCGGCCTCCTTGCTCGATCTCGCCAAGCCGGAATGGAAGGGCAAGGTCGCGATCGCGCCGACCGATGCCGATTTCCTGCCGCTGATCGATGCGGTCGTCGTGCTCAAGGGCCGCGCGGCGGCGCTCGACTGGCTGAAGGGCCTGAAGGCGAATGCCCAGGTCTTCGACGACGATGAGGGCGTGATCGCCGCGGTGGATCGTGGCTCGGTCGCGACCGGCATCATCAACAACTACTACTGGGCGCGCCTGCACGCGGAGGAGGGGGCGAAGGCGCGCAGCCAAATCCATCACTTCGCGAACGGTGATGTCGGCGGGCTCATCAACGTCTCGGGCGCGGGGGTGCTGCGATCCTCGAAGAATCCCGAGGCGGCGCAGCGGTTCCTGGCTTTCCTGGTAAGCACGCCGGTGCAGCGGATGCTCGGTGCGAGCGACGTTGATTTCGAGTATCCGCTGGCCAAGGGCGCTTCGCCGAACCCGTTGCTCAAGCCGATGGACCAACTACAGCCGCCCGAGATCAGCATGCAGCAGCTCGGCGACGACCAGGAGGCCGCCAAACTGTTGCGCGAGGCCGGGCTGATCTGATGGCCGAGGCGGTCGCGTTCCCACCCCAGGGCCACGCGACCGCCGCCCCGAGGTCACCTCCGCCCGGGCTGCTCGCGGCTGCGTCCGTGGGCGCGCTGCTGGTGCTGGTGCCGCTCGTGTATACGGTGCTGCAAGCCGCGCAGGTGGGGTTCGCCGATGCGAAGGCCCTCCTGCTGCGCCCGCTCGTGGGCGAGCTGTTGTTCGATACCGTCGCCATCGTCGTCGCCACCACCCTCCTCGCCGGCCTGCTCGGCACCGTCTGCGCCTGGATGGTGGAGCGGACGGTGCTGCCGGGCCGCGGCCTCTGGGGGGTGCTGGCGGCGGTCCCGCTCGCCATCCCACCGTTCATCACGAGCTACGCCTGGGTGTCCTTGAGCGCCAGCCTGCAAGATTTCGCGGGGGCCCTGCTCGTCGTCACGTCCGCTTACTATCCGCTCGTCTACCTGCCGGTGGCGGCGGCGCTGCGGGGGATGGACCCCGTCCTGGAGGAAACCGGGCGCTCGCTGGGGCTCGGACCCTGGCGCTGCTTCCTCCGCGTCGTGCTGCCGCAGCTTCGCCCGGCGCTTCTCGGCGGGATGCTGCTGGTGGCGCTCGACGTGCTGGTGGAGTTCGGCGCTTTCACCTTGCTTCGGTTCCGCACCTTCACGACCGAGTTGTACGCTGAATATCGCACGGGTTTCGACGGGCCGGACGCATCGCTGCTCGCGGTGGTCCTGATCGTGCTGTGCATGTTGTGCCTGCTGGCGGAGCTTCGGGTGCGCGGGGCCGCCCGGTATGGCCGGATCGCGCGGGGGACGCGAAGGCAGGCGACGCCGTATGCCCTCGGTGCCGCGACGCTTCCGGTTCTGGCCGGGTTCGCCGTTTTGGTGGTGGTCACGCTCGGCGTGCCGCTCGGCACGATTCTCTACTGGCTGACGCAGCACAACGCGGCGGCGATCTCCCCCGCCGGGGTGTCGGGACCGCTGCTGCTGTCGGCGACGCTCTCGTCGGTCTCCCTGGGGCTCGGCGCCGCGGCGCTGACCATGGCGCTGGCCCTGCCGCTCGGCTTTCTCGCCGCGCGCTACGAGGGGCGGATGATCACGCTGCTGGAACGCGCCGCCTATCTGGGTCAGGGCGTGCCCGGCATCGTCGTGGCGCTGGCGCTGGTCTCGCTGACCGCGCGGGCGTTGCAGCCGCTGTATCAGAGCGCGGTGCTGCTGATCGTCGCCTACGCGATCCTGTTCCTGCCGCTTGCCCTGGTCAGCGTGCGCGCCGCGATCGTGCAAGCGCAGCGTGGACTCGAGGACGCCGGGCGCTCGCTGGGGCTCGGCTGGGCCGCGGTTGCCTGGCGGGTGACGCTGCCGATCGCCGGACCCGGGCTCGGTGCCGCCGCCTCGTTGGTGTTCATCTCCGTCGTGACGGAGCTGACCGCGACGCTGCTGCTGGCTCCGATCGGCACCCAGACCCTGGCGACGCAGGTCTGGGCCGACACCTCGACGCTCGCCTTCGCCGCCGCCGCCCCGTATGCGACCGCGATGACCGCGCTTTCCCTGCTCTCCGCCTGGCTGCTCGCACGCCGCTTCGGGCGCGTCGCGCTGCTGGGGGAGCTCGCGCGCGAGCGACATGGCTGAGATTCGCATCGAGGGGCTGAGCAAGGCGTTCGGCACGCGTCCCGTGCTGCGGGGCGTCGACCTCGACGTATCCTCCGGGCGCCTCGTCGCGATCCTCGGCGCCTCCGGCAGCGGCAAGACCACGCTGCTGCGCCTGCTGTGCGGGTTCGAGCGGGCGGACGACGGCCGCATCGCACTGAACCGACAGTTGGTCTGCGCACCCGGTCTGCACGTTCCCCCCGAACGGCGCCGCATCGGCTACGTCGCCCAGGAGGGGGCGCTGTTCCCGCATCTGTCGGTCGCCCAGAACATCCTGTTCGGGTTGCCGCGCGTGGCGAGGCGGTCGCGGCGTGGCGCGCGGGCGGAGGCGCTGCTGGAACTGGTGGGCCTACCCGCCTCCTATGCGAGCCGGCCGCCGCACGAATTGTCCGGCGGCGAGCAGCAGCGGGTGGCGCTGGCGCGCGCGCTGGCACCCGAACCGCAACTCGTGTTGCTCGATGAGCCGTTCTCCTCGCTCGATGCCGCCCTGCGGATCGGCACCCGCCAGGCGGTGGCCGCCGCCCTGGAAGCCGCCGGCACGACGGCGCTGCTGGTGACGCACGACCAATCGGAAGCGCTGTCGATGGGCCACCGGGTCGCCGTGCTCCGGGAGGGGAAGCTGGTGCAGGTCGCGTGTCCGGAGGCGCTGTACCGTCGACCCGTGGATGCGGACCTGGCCCAGTTCGTTGGCGAGGCTGTGCTGCTGCGGGGCACCGCCCGAGCGGGCCACGTGAGCTGTGCGTTGGGAAGCCTGACGCTCGCCCCCGGGATGCCGGAGGGCGAGGTAGAGGTGATGCTGCGGCCAGAGCAGCTGCGATTGGAACGGCCCCGGCGGACGCCGGGGGAACTGAGCGCGCGGGTTGAAGGCGTTACGTTCTTCGGCGCCGGAGCAAGCGTGCGCCTGCTGCTCTCGACTGGCGGGGAGACTGTGGAGTTGGCGGCCCGGGTGCCCGGGCACGCCGCCCCGCGAAGCGGAGACGTCGTTACGGTGGTCGTGAGCGGCGAGGTCGTCGTCTTCGCTCCTGAGAGCCGCGGCGATCGCCGCTCGTGTCTTGACCGACCGAAACCGTCGATGTAAATGCGAACGACTCGCATTCGCATGACGTGCCGCATGTCGGCTTCGCACGAAGGGAATGGTCGATGGGATATCCGGCACGGGCCGCAAGACGGACTGGGGCCCGCGCGGGGCTGCTCGGGGCGACGGTGGTCACTCTGTGGGGTCTTGGCATCCCGGGGCGCGCTCAGGCGCAGGTCGGCGTGAACGCTGGACAAGGGAGCCCGCCTCCGGCTTCTGGGGAACCTGGCTTCACGACAGGCCTTTGGACACGCGGCAACCTGTTCGGCGACACGCTCGGCTTGCGCACCGCGCTCGGAAATTACGGAATCTCAGTCGGCCTCCAGGAAACGAGCGAGGTCCTCGGCAATGTCACGGGCGGCATTCACCGTGGCGCCGATTACGATGGCCTGACGATGCTGAGCATGGGACTGGATACCGCCAAGGCGTTCGGCTGGCAGGGCGGCACCTTCAATATCAGCGCGCTTCAAATTCATGGCCGCAACCTCAGTGCCGACAATCTCGCCGATTTGCAGACCGCCAGCGGGATCGAGGCCGAAGGCGCCACCCGCCTGTGGGAACTATGGTACGATCAGGCGCTCCTTGACGGCCGCATGGACGTGAAGGTCGGCCAGCAGAGCATCGACCAGGAATTCATGGTCAGCCAGTACTCTGGCACCTTCATCAACACGATGATGGGCTGGCCCGCGGTCCCGTCCTACGATCTCTATGCGGGCGGCCCGGCCTATCCGCTCTCCTCCCTCGGTGTGCGATTCCGCGGCCAGCCGACCGGCGCGCTGACGCTGCTCGGCGGCGTATTCGACGACAATCCGCCGGGCGGTTCGTTCAATGACAATTCGCAGCTTCGCCAGCGCGAGCGGTACGGGGCCCAGTTCAATACGACGACAGGCGCGCTGTTCATCGCCGAGGTGCAGTACGCGGTGAACCAGCCCGCGACCGGCGACATGGTGACGCAAGGAGCGCCCCCCGCCGGCCTGCCCGGCACCTACAAACTGGGCGCCTGGTTCGACACAGCCGGCTTCCCGGACCAGCGATTCGGCAGCGACGGGCTTTCGCTGGCCGATCCGAACAGCAACGGGAATCCGCTGCTGCGGAGCCACAATTACAGCCTCTATGGCGTCATGGATCAGATGATCTGGCGTCCTGACCCGCAGGGCCCGCGCTCCGTGGGCGTCTTCGCCCGGCTCATGGGCGCGCCGGGCAACCGCAATCTGATCAGCTTCAGCGTGAACGCCGGTGTTGTCCTCAAAGCGCCCCTGCCCAGCCGAGACGACGATTCGCTTGGGCTGGGCTTCGGTGTCGTCAAGGTCAGCAACCAAGCCGCCGCGCTGGACCGGGACACCGCGAATGTCTCGGGATCGCCATTTCCCGTTCGATCCAGCGAGACTTTCATCGAGTTGACCTATCAGTTCCAGGTCGCCCCCTGGTGGCAGCTGCAGCCCGACTTCCAATACGTCTTCAATCCCGGGGGCGGGGTGCCCGACCCAACCAATCCAGGCCAGCGGGTCGGCAACGAGGCCATCCTCGGCCTGCGCACGAACATCACCTTCTAACACCCGTACTCGAACCAGCCTCGAGGAGACTGTGGATGCGACTGATAATCAATCTCCGGCCGCGAGCCTGCGGGGGTCTGGCCGCGTTGGGCGTGATCCTGGCGCTTTCCGCGCCCGGCAGTGCGTTCGCGGCGGCGCCGGCCGGCGGTCTGGAAACAATGCATCGCCATACCACGGTGACCTCGACGGTTCCGGCCAACGGCGACCAGAACCCTTACGCCCTCATCGTCGCTCCGGTCTCCTCGGGCAAGATTCGGCAGGGCGATGTGTTGATTGATAATTTCAATGACAAGAACAACCTTCAAGGTCTTGGCACCACCATCGTCGACTACAGCCCGGAGACGAAGGCCCTGACGCTCTTCGCCGCGATTCCGCGCCATCTGGATAAATGCCCGGGCGGCGTGGGGCTGACCACGGCGATGGCCATGCTCAAATCAGGCTGGGTCATCGTCGGCAGTTTGCCGAGCACGGACGGCACGACGGCGACGAAGGGCCCTGGCTGCTTGATCGTGCTCGACTCGCAGGGTCGTGTGACCGACGTGATCGCCGGACCGACCATCGACGGCCCGTGGGGCAACATGGCGGTCATCGACAGCGGATCGACTGCCACGCTGTTCGTCAGCAACACCGGCTTCGGCGTCGGTAGCCCCGGCCAGGATGTCGTGAAGCAGGCAACGGTGTTGCGCATCGGCTTGTCGATTCCCCCGGGCAAGCCGCCCGTCGTGACCAGTCAGACCGTGATCGGTAGCGGCTTCGGCGAGCAAGCGGACAAAGGCGTATTCATTATCGGTCCGACCGGCCTCGCACTCGGCGGAAACGGCGCGCTCTACGTCTCCGACGCCCTCGGCAACCGAATCGCCGCCATCCCCAACGCGGCAACGCGCACCGATTCCGCCGGCATCGGCCAGGAGGTCACCAAGGATGGCCTGCTGAAGCGACCGCTGGCGATGGTGATGGCCCCGAATGGGCATTTGCTCGTTACGAACGGGCTAAATGGCCAGGTGGTGGAGATCGACCCGACGACGGGCCACCAACTCCAGGCGCAATGGGTCGACACCGACAAGGCGCAGAGCCCGCCCGGAAGCGGTGATCTGTTCGGAATCGCGATGACCCCAGCAGGCGACGGTTTCTACTATGTGGAGGACGACATGAACACGATCGTCCTGGCGCACTGAGGCAGGTGAAGGTGAGCGGACGCTGCCCCTTCTCCTCGCGCCGCGGTTTCCTGGCCGCTGCCGGCGGCTTGGTCGCCGCCGCCAGCTCCGGCCTCGACGCGCGGGCCGCGACGCCTTCTCCGGAACGCGCCCCGACCGAACCGTTCTTGGGCGAACACCAAGGCGGCATCGCAACGCCGTCGCAGAGCCAAACCTACTTCGCCGCGATCGATCTCGTCACCACGCGGCCGAGCGACGTCGTGAACCTGCTGCGAACATGGACTACCGCCGCCGCGCGCCTGACCGCTGGGCAAACAGCGGCTCCTCTTAGTGCCGATTTGTCAGTCCCTGCCGCCGATAGCGGCGAGGCGCTCGGGTTGGGACCGGCACGGTTGACGATCACGTTCGGATTCGGCGCCGGGTTGTTCGTGAAGGACGGACACGACCGCTATGGCCTGGCGGCGCATCGGCCGGAGGCGCTGGTCGATCTGCCCAACTTCACCGGCGATCAGCTGCAAGAGACGCGCACTGGCGGCGACCTGTCCATCCAGGCCTGCGCCGACGATCCGCAGGTCGCCTTCCACGCGGTCCGCCAACTCGTCCGCTTGGCGTACGGCGCGGCGCGGATCCGCTGGGCGCAGACCGGCTTCATCGGGAACTCCGCGGCCGGGAGGACACCCCGCAATCTGCTCGGCTTCAAGGACGGGACGCAGACGCCTGCCAGCCTCGACGAGGTGGTCTGGGTCGGTGCCGAGGGGCCGGCGTGGATGCGTGGCGGCAGCTACGTCGTGGTCCGCCGCATCCGCCTGGTCCTGGACCACTGGGACCGAATGGAGACCGATTTCCAGGAGGAGGTGATCGGCCGGCACAAGCTGTCCGGCGCGCCGTTGGGCAAGACCAACGAGTTCGATGCCCTGGACCTAGACGCCACCGACCAGGACGGCAATCCGATCATTCCCGACAACGCGCATGTCCGCCTGGCGACGGCGGCGACCAACGGCGGCGCGCAGATCCTCCGTCGCGGATATTCCTACAACGACGGCGTGAATTTCACCGCCGAGCGCTGGCCGCCCTGGCGACAGGGCATGGAATACGATTCGGGGCTGTTCTTCGTCTGCTACCAGCGCGATCCCCGCACAGGGTTCATCCGGATCTTCGATCAGGTGTCGAAGCTTGATGCGCTGAACCAGTTCGCTACGCACACCGGCGGTGGCCTCTTCGCCTGCCCTGGCGGGGTGAACGAGGGTGGGTTCATCGGCCAGCGGTTGTTCGAGACCACCTGACCCTCTCACGCCGCCGGCAACGCGACCACGAACCGCGCGCCCAGCACGCGGCCATCGGGCGCGCGGCGATTGTCGGCGATGATCCGACCGCGCAGGGCTTCGACGATCTGGCGGCTGATCGACAGACCCAGGCCGGAGTGCTGGCCAAAGCGCTCCTCGCGCGGCCGCTCGCTGTAGAAACGGTCGAATATCTGCTCCAGCTTGCCGTCGGGGATACCGGGACCGTCATCGTCGACGGTGATCTCGACGCCGGCAGCGGTTCGGCGGGCGGCAATCGCGATGCGTCCCCGGGGGGGGCTGAAGGATTCCGCGTTGGCGATCACGTTGCGGAAGACCTGCACCAGCCGGTCTTCGACGCCGCGCACGACGAGCCCGCTGGGAACGACGTCGAGATCGATCCGCGGATCGTCACCACCGCGCGTCGCGTCCTGTAGCTCCTTCAACGTATGCAGAATTGGCGCGATATCGACTTGTTCGGTCGCGATGCGCGACAACTCCGCGTCTACGCGCGACGCGTCAGCGACGTCGGTGATGAGGCGGTCGAGCCTGGTTACATCGTCGGTGATGATAGCGAGAAGCTGCTTCTGGCGAGCCGGGTCCTGGATCCGGCGCAGGGTCTCGATGGCGCTGCGGATGGAGCTGAGCGGGTTCTTGATCTCGTGCGCCACGTCGGCGGCGAAGCGCTCGATCGCGTCCATCCGATGCCACAGCGCGGCGGCCGAGTCCGCCAGGGCGACGGCCAGAATGCCCACCTCATCGCGGCGGTCGAGCAGGGCGCGCGGCACGCTGCCGGTGCGACCCTGCCCCTCCCGCATGTCGGCCGCTGCGCCGGCGAGTCGCAGGATCGGCCGGGCGATGGTGCGCGATAGATACCACGATAGCAGCACGGTCAGCGCCAGGGCGACGCCGAACAGGGCCAGGATGGAGGTACGGATGGCGAACAGGGTGCTATCGACCTCGCGCGCCTCGCGGGTCAGCAGGATGATGCCGACCGTATGCTTGTCGCGCTCGACCGGGACCGCGACCGTTACCAGCAGACGATTGTCGATGGTGCGTCGGATATAGGGCGGCGTCTCCCGGCTCTTCTCGGAACTTGAGAGGCGGAGTTCCTCCTTCACGTCGGGCTGCCATTCCGGGCCGGCGCCGATGGGGGAGAGATCGACATGCGTCGGAGTCTTCTCCGGGATCAGGCCGAGCACCTCGTCGTAGACCCAGCCGATCGCGCCCATCACCGCCCCCCGGACCACGGCTGGCGGCAGCGGCTCACGCTGGGCGCCCTTGGGTCCCTCGCGGACCCGGGAATCGGCGAGCAGCGTGCCGTCCGGAGCGTAGAGCTTGGCTTCGGCATCGGGACTCGGATCGGTCAGGCGGTAAAGCAGCGGGCGGGCGATGTCGGCGACCAGGCGCGGGTCGCTGGGATCGGCAACGTTGACGGCGCTTTCGGCCAGCGCGCCGGCGAAAACGCGGGCCTGCTCGCGCAGCGCCCCGACCTCGGCCTCCAGGAGGCCGTTCTGGTACTGGTCGAGATAGAGCAGAGCCACGACGAGGAGCGCCAGCGGCAGCGCGTTGACCAGTAGGATACGGCGCAGCAGCGGGGAGACCCAGCGTAGGCGGGGAGCGGCCCCGACCGGCTTCGGTAGCGGGCGCCCGGAGAGGCGCTGGAGCAAATCAGTGCTCCTTGTAGCGGTAGCCGATCCCGTAGAGTGTCTCGATCTGGTTGAAGCTGTCCTCGGCAACGCGGAACTTCTTGCGGATGCGCTTGACGTGGCTGTCGATGGTACGGTCGTCGACGTAGATGTTCTCGCCAT
>JBAWFF010000060.1:0-18454 GCA_049591635.1 Acetobacteraceae bacterium | reverse complement strand
CCGCCGCCTCGATCCGCGCGCGCACGAGGCGGGCGAGCACGGGCGCGGCGCCGCCCGATCCGATGGCGATGGTGAGCGGATCGCGATCGACGATCGCCGGCGTGACGAAGCCGCACAGGGCGGGGCGATCGACGATATTGACCGGGATGCCCCGGGCCCGCGCGTCACGCGACAGCGCCGCGAGGTCGGCCTCGGGCGCATCGGCACCGATGGCGATCGCGCAGCCATCCAGCAAGCGCGGGGCGTAGAACGTGTGTTCGGCGACCTCGGCCCCAGCCTCGCGCAGGGACGCCGCCTTGCGCGCAGCCGAAGGGCCATCGCCAACTACGAGAGCACGGCGACCGGCGAGATCGAGAAAGATAGGGAAGTGGCGCATGGCGCTGGCCAAGTTGCAAGAACAGGGCCGCGAACGCCACCACCGGCTGGAAGTTGAAGGGCGCCGAGCAGTCCAGCGGACAGGGCCTCCGGAACAAAGCGCGCCGCCGCGTATGCGAGTTGCGCGGCGCATCGCCTCTCCCACAGCGCATCGTCGCTCAACAAGTGGCAAATCGCCGCGGCGAAGGCGGCCGGATCGTCGGCGATCGAGACGACCGACCCAAGCCCCGGTAGGCCCTGCGCGCCGACCAGCGTGCTCACCAGCGGCGTGCCCTCGCGGAGCGCCTCGACCACCTTCAGCTTGACACCGGCGCCGTACCGCAACGGCGCCACGGCGACGCGGGCCGAACGATAAAGCGCGCGCAACGCGGCGGGGGCAATGTCCGGCCGGATCACCACCGCCGGCCCGGCCAGCGCCCAGATCCGTGGGGTCGCGTGCGAGCCGGCGGCCACCAGACGGACCTCGGGCACAAGAGCGCGGACCAGCGGCAAGACCTCGCTCACCAGCCACGCCACCGCGTCCTCGTTCGGGGGATGCGCGAAGCCGCCGACGAATAGCAGATCGGCGCCCTCGGGTGGGGATCGCCGGGCGCCGAACGTAGCGAAGGCGTACGGTGGCACGGCGTACGTCCGCGCCAACGGCTGCGCCTGGGTGATCGCTTCGGTCTCCTCCTCCGACGGCATCAGCACGGCATCGACCGCACGCCAAAGCCAGCGCTCGAGTCGCTCCAGCCGAAGCGCCTCGGCCGCGTGGGCCGGCACGCCGGTCACGGCGAACTGGGCACGCAGCCGACGATGGTGCAGGTCGTGGCCGTAATAGGCGACGGTAGCGGCGCTGTGGCGCCGCACCGCGCCGAGATGGGCGGCGGCGATCTCCGGGCGGCTGAGCAGCACGCGGTCGATCTCGGCGCCGTTCTCTGCCATCCACGCCTCGAACGCGGCGGGGCCGCCGTCGATGATCTCGATGCCCATGTCCTGAAGCGCGGTGACGTAGGCCCGCTCCGGCCGCACCACCTCGACCCACAGCTTCACGATGGCGTCCGCGGCGCACAGGGCGCGGAGAAATGCCAGGATGGTCTGGGAGCCGGCGTCGCGATCCGGCTCCGGGCAGCAATGCTCGACGACCAGGACGATCGCGCGCTCCCCGGCGTGGTCGCGTGCCCGAATGGCGCGGCTGCTCCGCGCCATGTGCTGGCTCGCCAGGACCGATCCCCAGCGTGCCAGGAAGCGGTCGTGGTTCAGCACCTGATGCGCTTTCACTCCGGCGCGCGGATCGGTGCCGTGCGAGGCGCCCTCGATATGCACCACCTCCGAGCGCGGCTGATAGAGCGTGGCGTGGCCGCGCGCGCGCAAGCGGAACGCGAGGTCGGCGTCTTCGTAGTAGGCCGGCGCATAGAGGGCGTCGAACCCGCCAAGCGCCTCGAACAGCGCGCGGCGCACCATCAGGCTGGCACCGGAGCAGTAGTCGACCTCCCGCACGTAGTTGTACACTTGGCGCGCGGGATCATCGCCGCGCCCGATATTGGCGCCGGTGCCGTCGGCCCAGATGACGCCGCCCGCTTCCTGAAGGCTCCCATCGGGGAACAGCAGCTTGGACCCGGCGGCCCCCGCGTCGGGCCGGGCGAGCAGCAAGGCGAGCAGCGCGTCGAGCCAGCCCGGCCGCACCTGCGTGTCGTTGTTGAGGAACAGCAGGAACTCCCCACGCGCGAAACCGGCGGCGTGATTGCAGGCGCCGATGAAGCCGAGGTTGCGCCCCGTGGTCAGTAGCCGCAGCCCGGGCACCTTCGCCAGCCGCGCGAGGCGCTTATCGCCCGAGGCGTCGTCGACGACGATCACCTCGATCGCCGCAATGGGCGGGCTTGTCGCGATCGATGCGAGACAGCGCCTCGTCATGGCCACCTGTCCATAGCTCGGGACGATTACCGAAACCTGGGGCGTCTCGGCCCGGGACAGCACGAAACGGCGGCGGGTGAAGCCACGCAGCAGGGGTGTACGCAGACGGCGGGCGCGCAGCCAATAGCCGAATTCCCCTGGCAGACGCAGCGTGACCGCCCAGCCGAGCACCAGCCACGCGCGCCGAAGCACCGGGCCGAGGCGAGAGCCGAGCCTCTCGCGCGCGGCCGCGGCCGACAGCAGCGCGCGTTCTAGTCGAGAGGCCTCGGCCGGTCCGTATCCCTCTGCGGCCATTCGCGATCCCCGGGTGGAAACCGAGACTAGCCGGCGGAGTGTCAGGAAAAGGTTAGCGACCGCCCGTTACCCCAGCAGCGACACCTCGCCGGTGGCGACGTCGTAGTAGCCGGCGGCGACCTTGATCGCGCCTTTGCCGATCAACTCGGCGATGACGGGCGACGCGGTGGCCAGCAGCCGCGCCTGGTTGCGCGCATTCGCTCGGCTGGTCGCCGCCGGATCGGGGCCCGCCTGTTCGACCGCCGGCCGGATATAGGGATAGAGCCCGCTGATCTGTCCCGGCACCGCCTTACCCGCGATCGCCGCTTTCACTGCCCCGCAATTGGAGTGGCCAAGTACCAGGATCACCTTCGTGCCGAGCACCGCCGCGCCATATTCCAGACTCGCGATGACGTCGCTGGAGGCGATGTTGCCGGCGACACGGGTGACGAAGATGTGGCCGATGCTCTGGTCGAACACGAGTTCCACCGGCACCCGGGAATCGGCGCAGGCGAGCACGGCGGCGAACGGCTCCTGCTTCTCCGCCGTGTCCTGTTTCAGGATCGCCAGGTCCTCGGCGAACGAGACCATGTGCTCTTCGACGAACCGCCGGTTGCCCGCCATGAGTTCATCGAGCGCCGCATCGGGGCTGAGCGTGCTCTGGGCGCGCGCGGGGGATGGCAATGCAGCGCCGATCCCCGCGGCGACGCTCGCGCACAGCAGGCGGCGGCGCGACAGGGCACATGAGCAGGCGGGAGCAATGACACCAGATAACCACACGATCGTGTCCTCCGTTGAAGCGGCGCTGGACAGTAGCTCACGATCAGTTGTGTGTCGTCCGAATTTCCGCCGCAATTACTCCGGGAAGCCGCCGCCTTCGGAGCCCTTCTTACGGGTGTTCGCTGGCTTCCTCCCCCAATGCGGCGCGTTGCCAGCATGAGGTCTTCCTTGCGCGCCGCTGCCTTCGGCCCCGCCTCGCGAGAGGCGGGGCCGCTTTTCATGTGGACGCTTTCAAGGCCGCGATCTCTTTCTGTAGCGCGCGGACTTGCTCGAAGCGGGCGGTGGCGTCGCGCATGATGGCGGCGATCCCCTCCATCGCGCCGGATGCGTCGTGTAGCGGTATGACCGTGAACTCGACTGAGATCCGCGCTCCATCCTTGCGCATCGCCGGCACCGCCAGGATCTCGCCGGCGCCGTAGCGCGAGTGCCCGGTCCGCATGGTCGCGTCATAACCGGCCCAATGGCGGGCCCGCAGCCGCTCCGGGATGATGATGTCGAGCGACTGGCCCAGCGCCTCGGCCTCGGCGAAGCCGAACAGCCGCTCGGCGCCGGCGTTCCAGAACCGGATCGCACCGGCGGCATCCGCCACGATGAGCGCATCCGCCATTTCGGCGAGCAGCGTGCGCGCCAGGCGGTCGGGATCGAGGTTCATCGCACCAGCCGCATGGCGTACGTACAGGGTGGCACCTGGTAGTCGATGACGCCCAGGAATTGGTTGCCCTCGAAATGCCCGACGACGGTGTTCTGGCCGTAGATCATCTGCAAGCCTCCTTCTTCGCCGATAGTGCCGCGAAACGGGCCGAACGTCACCGCGCGCCCCGAAACCCGAAAATCGCGCGCATGGCTGAATTCGGCGCATCGCAAGCCGGCGGTATTGAGTGCTTGTGCGGCGCCCGCGTAGACGCCGTCATGGCCGTAGGCGCCTGAGGGCGGCGGGCGGGGGTACGGAACCGTGCCGACGCCCGGCAGTGTCGTGTAGGTGGCGGCCAGGGCGAGGGGGCCGCCGCCCGGGGGAGTGGTGTAGACCTGGGTGCAGCCCATGAGCGCGCCGCAGGCCACTGCCAGGAAGAGGGCATAGCCGATCCGTTTTTGCCTCATGCGCCATCCCTACTTGCGTCCGTCACGGCCACGCAAGATCATCGGGCCATGACGTACTCGATCCTGGCGCGCGACCCCGAAACCGGGGCTCTCGGCGCCGCCGTCGCGTCCCGCTTCTTCGCGGTCGGCGCGACGTGCCTGCGCGTGGAGGGCGGCGTCGCGGCGCTGTCAACCCAGGCACTGGTGAACCCGCTGTACCGGATCGAGGCGATGCCGAGGCTGCGGGCCGGGGAGGATCCGCGAACGGTGCTCGAGGCCTCGGTGGGCCCCGATCCGGGCAAGGCCCAGCGGCAGTTCCACGTCCTCGACGCCGCCGGGCGGATCGCCCAGCACACCGGCGAGGGCTGCGTCGTCTGGGCGGGACATGTGCGCGGTGCCGACGTCTCGGTGGCCGGCAACATGCTGGCCGGCCCGGAGGTGGTGGCACGCACGCTGGAGGCGTTCGTCGCCTCCCGTGGCTCGATGGCCGAGCGGCTGCTCGCGGCGATGGAGGCCGGCGAGGCGGCCGGAGGAGATCGTCGCGGCAAGCAATCCGCCGCGCTGGTGGTCTGCACGCGTGACGCCTACCCCGACCTCGACATCCGCGCCGACGACCATCCCGATCCGCTACTCGAGTTGCGACGGCTGTACCGGATCAGCCTGGAGCGCTTCGCGGTGTTCCGCCGGCTGCTGCCGGGCGCGGACAGCCGCTGGGGCGTGCACGACCGTACCGTGATAAACGCGATCATCGAACGCGAGGCCCGCGCGCCTGGCGAGGAATAAGCAACGAGGGGAGGATTCGGATGCGCCGCATCGCCGTCGGGTTGGCCTGTGTGCTTGCCTTGCTGCCCGCCGTCATGAGCGCGGCGTTCGCGCAGGAGAAGACCCTGCGGATCGGCTTGCGCGAGGACCCGGACCTGCTCGATCCCACCCTGGGCTCCAGCTATGTCGGGCGGATCGTCTTCGCCGCATTGTGCGACAAGCTGTTCGACATCACGCCCAAGCTCGCGATCGTCCCGCAACTCGCCACCGGGTACGAATACAAGGATCCGACGCATCTGGTGATCCATCTGCGTCCCAACGTGAAGTTCCAGGACAATGAGCCGGTCGACGCCGAGGCGGTGAAGTTCACGCTGCTGCGTGACCTGAACGCCAAGGGCAGCATGCGGCGAAGCGAGATCAGCTCGATCGACAGCATCGACGTGATCGACCCGCTGACCGTGCAGCTCAATCTGAAGCACCCCGATGCGCCGCTGATCGCGCAGCTCGCCGATCGCGCCGGCATGGTGCTGCCGCCCAAGGCGGTGGAGGCGGCGGGCGACAAGTTCGGCCTGCACCCGGTCTGCTCCGGCCCGTTCAGTTTCGTGGAGCGGGTGCCGCAGGATCGCATCGTGCTGCAGCGTTTCCCCGGCTACTGGAATGCCTCGGCGATCCATTTCGACAAGGTGATCTACCTGCCGAACCCGAACCCGTCGGTGCGGCTGGCGAACCTGGAAGCGGGCGCGCTCGATCTGGTCGAGCAGATCGTGCCGACGGATATCCCGGCGGTGAAGAAGGATCCCAAGCTGAAGCTCGTCGAGGGCAACGGGCTGTTCTATCAGGGCATCACCTTCAACGTCGGCAACGGCCCACGCGCCGACACCGTGATCGGCAAGAGCGCGCTGGTACGCCAGGCCTTCGAACTGTCGATCGACCGCACCGCGCTGATCCAGGTCGTCTATGACGGGCTCTACACGCCGACCGCGCAGGCGAACTCCCCGAGTTCGCCGTATTACGTCGCCTCGATCCAGCCGCCGCCGCGCGACATCGCCAAGGCGAAGGCGCTGTTGAAGGAGGCGGGCGTGACCTTGCCGGTGCCGGTCGCGCTGACCGTCACCAACAACGCCGACGCCCAACAGACCGGCGAAGTGATCCAGTCGATGGCGCGCGACGCCGGCTTCGACGTGAAGCTCACCGCGATGGAGTTCGCCTCATCGCTGCAAGCTGGGTATGCGGGGCGGTTCGAGGCGTACGCCATCGGCTGGTCCGGGCGCGTCGATCCGGACGGCAACATGTACCAGTTCCTGCATACCGGGGGGACGTTCAACTACGGGCACTACAGCAACCCGGTGATGGACAAACTGCTGGATGAAGCTCGCCAGACCAATGACCCGGAACAGCGCGGCGCGCTGTATGCGAAGGTGTGGGAGCAGGAGCGCAAGGACATGCCGCTGATCTATCTCTACAACGCGAAGAACACCGTCGGCATGAAGAAGAACCTGGAGGGATTCGTGCAGGTCCCGGACGGCATCATCCGGCTGCAAGGAATGCACTTCGCGCCATGATCGCCGGTCGCCCATACTGTCCCCCCTCCCCTTGCGGGAGGGGGTTAGGGGGAGGGGGTCGCGAAGAGGCAGCACTCTAAATGGTGCTAATTTCCGCTGTCCCGGCCGAGATAGCGGAACCGCGTCTGCTCCCACCATCCGCTCTCCAGGGTTTCGAGCGTGCCGACGTCAAGCGCCTCCCGTAGCGGGCTGTTACGCGGTAGGGCGAAGGCGTAATTCTGGGGGTCGAGCGTGACCGGGGTCAGATCGAGCTGCGGGAAATCCTGGCGCAGAATCCAGGCGAGCAACGGCCGATCATAGACAAAGGCATCGATCCGCCCGGATTCCGCGGCGCGCAACCCGGCGGCAGCCGTCGGGTAGGTGCGGAACCCGATCCGTTGCTCGGTCAGGAAATCCACCGTCGAGGATCCGGCGAGGGCGCCGACCCGGATCGAGCGAAGGTCATTAGCGTTGCGCACGATCCCTTGCAGCCGCTGCGTCGTCAGGGCGGACGTAATTCCGGCGATGAACACCGCGATGGTGACGACCGAGGCGATCATCCATATGACGGCCAGCACACGCCCAGGCGTCGAGCGTGGCCCTTGCTGCGCCGCGCCGGCCTGGGTCATGGCGACGGCCGACCACCACGCGCCGGCGACGAAACCCCGCACCGGACCGCCGCCGTAATGCTCGTTCTCGTGGCGCTCGAAGATCCAGATCAGTGTGCCCACGAACAGCGCGATCCCGAGCAGCGCCAATACCGCTTGCAGAAATCGGAAGGACAGGAATGTGCGAACCACCGGCAGCCACGCCGTGACGCCGGTGCGGGGAACGGCGACGCCAAGCCCGGTCGAGAAGAACGGCTGGGCGAAGTCCATCACCTTGCGGCGCTCCGATGTGACGGTGAGCGCCGCCACGGCGACATCAACCTGTCCCGAAGTGACCGCCGCGAGAAGGTCTTGCACCGACCCTCGATCCTCGATGCGATAACGGAGATGCAGCGGCTCCGCGAGATGGCGCCACAGATCGATGCTGATGCCCTCCCAGGCGCCGTCGTCATTCTTCATGGCGAAAGGCGGGGAGACGCGGGTGCCCACCACGAGTTCGCGTCCGAGGACATCCGCTGGTGGTCGCACCGAGGCGGGGGCGGCGGCGAGAAGGACGCCGAGGCAGGCAAGCGCCATCAGGACGGAAGCGAACCGGCGCGAACCGTCGATCCCGAGGCGCATGCGCACTACTCGCCGACCGGTACCCTCGCTGGCGCGTCGAGGCTCGCGAGCGACCTCCCGCGCGTCTCGGGCAGCAGCAGAAGCGCACCGACCATCAGGCCGTAGGCGATCAGCACGAACACCACGATCGCGGGTCCGAGTCCGCCGAGCCGGACCACCAGGAAGCCCACCAGTGCCGGGAACAGCGCGCCGATTCCGCGGCCCGCATTGTAGCAGAACCCCTGTCCGCAGCCTCGCACGACCGAGGGGTAAAGCTCCGTCATGAACGGCCCCATCGGCGGGAACATCATGTAGATGGCAAGGCCCAGCGGAAAGCCGATCGCCAGCAACGCTCCGCTGCTGAGCGGCGCCAGGAGGTAGATCAGCACCATCACGATGGAGGTAAGGACCGAAATGAAGAACGTCGGCTTGCGGCCAATCGCATCCGATAGGTACGACCCCAGCAGGAAGCCGCACAGCGCGCCAAGGATGTGCACGAACAGATAGCTGCCGGTGCTTGTCGTGGAGAGGTGGCGCACCGTCCGCAGATAGGTCGGCAGCCAGAACGACAACGCGTAACTGCCGCCCTGCGCGCCGATCACCATCAGGACAAGACGCCAGGTGGTGCTGAGGTAAGGCGGGCGCAGAACCGCGAAGATCTGCGCGAATGTTCCCGTCGTGGGGAGCTCGCGCGGCGCGAGGTCGGATTCCTTCACGTTGCGGCGGATCCAGACCACGAGCAACGCCGGCAGGATACCGATCCAGAACATGACCCGAAAGGCGACCGCTGGAGTGAGAAAGGCAAATAGCGCGGTGTAGGCGATCGCCGCCGCGCCCCAACCGATTGCCCAACCGGTCTGCACCAATCCGACGGCGCGGCCGCGGAAGCGGTCCTGGATCACCTCGCCCATCAGCACCGCGCCGGCCGCCCATTCGCCACCGAAGCCCAAACCCTGCAAGGCGCGAAAGACGAAGAGCTGATTGAAGTTTTG
Organism: Acetobacteraceae bacterium; assembly: GCA_049591635.1. Lineage (GTDB taxonomy): Bacteria > Pseudomonadota > Alphaproteobacteria > Acetobacterales > Acetobacteraceae > DATFDN01. Next base: position 9,553 of record JBAWFF010000060.1, on the reverse strand, counting down.
CGCGAAGCCGCAGAGGAACGTGAACATCGCGTACCAGAGGATCGTAAATTGGAGCACGCGAAGCCGGCCGTAGCGGTCGGCAAGCGCGCCGCCCAGCCAGCCGCCGAAGGCCGAGATCAAGAGGGTGATGGTGCCAAGCTCTCCGGCCTCGCCGGTGGAGATGTGCCACAGGACCAGAAGGGTCGGGATGACGAAGCTGAAAATCTGCACGTCGAATGCATCGAGCGTCCAACCGCCGAAGCAGGCGAGCATCGTGCGGCGTTCTCGCGCCGAGAGTTCCGAGAACCAGGACAACATCGGGACTCTCCCTCCATCAATTGTGGAGAGTGAAGCACGCACGCCGTGGGCGAGGCAAAGCCCGCGGTTCAGCGCCCGGTGAGAATACGCTCCACCAGCTGACGCACCGTGGGGACGAAGCCGTTCGAATAAAACGGGTCGCGCCCGAAGCGGAAGGCGTTGTGGCCGGAAAACATCAGATTATGCTCGACGGCGTCCGGATTGTCGGCCTCGTGACCGATGGATTGCAGGGTCGCCTGGATGCAGAAGCTGCGCGGATCGGGACGCTTGCCGGTGCTGTATTCTGGCGCCGTCTGCTCCCAGTTCGAGAACCGGCACTGGCTGAGACAGCCCATGCAGGCGACCTGGTCATGCAGGATTTCGGCGGCCTTTTCGGGAGTGACGAAGATCAACGTGGAATCGGGCGTCCGCATCGGCTCGATGAAGCCTTGCGCTTCCCATCCGCGGACATGGGCGAGGTCCGGCTCGGTCAGGTAGACCACCCGCTTGCGTGGGCCGACGCCGTATTCCGCGACGTGCTCGCCGACCGGCTCGGTGGTGTACGCGACCTGCCGCTCCGAGCGCTGACGCAGTTCCTTGATGAAGCTGTTGTTCACGGCGCTCGACCAGAATCCGGTCGGGCTGAAATGGTTCAGGAAGACGTCGCCCTCCTTCAAGGTGGGCAGGCGCTGCTTCCACGCATCACCGATCGGGCTTTCCTGGGTCAGCAGCGGGCGGGTGCCGAACTGGAAGGCGATGGGGCCGAGGTCGGGATTGTCGATCCAGTTCTCCCATTCCTCCAGCCACCAGACGCCGCCCGCCATGATGATCGGCGTCTCGTCCAGCCCGAACTCGCGCATCTGCTTGCGCAGCGCGAGCACGCGGGGGAACGGATCCTCCGGGCGCTGCGGGTCCTCGCTGTTGGACAGGCCGTTGTGCCCACCCGCCAGCCAGGGGTCTTCATAGACGACGCCGCCCAGCAGCGCGGCTGCCTTGTGATAGGCGCGCCGCCACAGCGCGTTGAACGCGCGCGCCGAGGAGATGATCGGGTAGTAGTGGACGTTGAACCGCGTGGCGATGTCGGACAGGCGATAGGGCATCCCGGCGCCGCAAGTGATGCCGTTGATGAGGCCCTTGGCCTGCTCCAGCGCGCCGGTGATGACGCGCTCCGCGCCCGCCATCTCCCACAGCACGTTGGCGTGGATGCGGCCCTTGCCGCCGGCGAGGTCGTAGGCACGCCGCGCCTGGGTGACGGCGCCGCGGATGGCGTAGGCGATCAGCTCCTCGTGGCGTTCGCGCCGTGTTTTCCCATGATAGACCTGCGGGATCACGCGACCCTGCGAGTCATAGCTGTCGGCGTTGACGGCGCTGAACGTGCCGACCCCGCCCGCCAGCGCCCAGGCGCCGCAGGAGATGCCGTTGGAAATCGCGACGCCCTTGCCGCCCTCGACGAGAGGCAGGACGTCGAAGCCACCCATCCGGATCGCGTTGATCGCTCTCATGGAACCGTTCCTGCTTCGCGCGACCCCTCCCCGAACCCCTCCCGCGAGGGGAGGGGAGAACTCTCTACTCCCCCTTCCCTTGCGGGAGGGGGTTGGGGGGAGGGGGCGCGCTCAATCACTCCCCGGCAGCCGCCGGCTGGTCGCTGCCGTGGTGCTCGCGCCGCTCGCCACGGTCGCGATCGCCGCCGCGCCCCGGCTTGGGGCCGACCTTCTCGGTGATGTCCTCGCCGGTCTGCTGATCGACGACGCGCATCGACAGCTTGATCTTCCCGCGCTCGTCGAAGCCGACGACCTTGACCTTCACGGAGTCGCCCATGTTGACGATGTCGGTCGTCTTGTTCACGCGCCCCTGCGCCAACTCGCTGATATGCACGAGCCCGTCGCGCGAGCCGAGGAAGTTCACGAAGGCGCCGAACTCGGCGGTCTTCACCACCTTGCCGTTATAGATCGTGCCCATCTCCGGCTCCGCGACGATCCCGCGTATCCAGTCGATCGCCGCCTGCGCGCGGTCCTGCTCGGTCGCCGCGATCTTGATCGTGCCGTCGTCGCCGATGTCGATCTTGGCGCCGGTCACCTCGACGATCTCGCGGATCACCTTGCCGCCGGTGCCGATCACCTCCCGGATCTTGTCCTTCGGGATGTTGATGACGGTGATGCGCGGCGCCGTCGCGGCGACGTCGTCGCGCGCCCCGGTGATCGCCTTCGCCATCTCGCCCAGGATGTGCATCCGTCCCTCGCGCGCCTGATCGAGCGCGATGCGCATGATCTCCGGCGTGATCGAGGTGATCTTAATGTCCATCTGCAAGCTGGTGACGCCGGCCTCGGTGCCCGCCACCTTGAAGTCCATGTCGCCGAGATGGTCCTCGTCGCCGAGGATGTCGCTCAGCACCGCGAAGCCGCGATCTTCCTTGATCAGCCCCATCGCGATGCCGGCGACCGGACGGGTCAGCGGCACGCCGGCGTCCATCAGCGCGAGCGAGGAGCCGCAGACGGTCGCCATCGAGGACGAGCCGTTGCTCTCGGTGATCTCGGAGACGATGCGGATCGTGTAGGGGAAGTTCGCCTTCTCCGGCAGCAGCGGGTGGATCGCCCGCCAGGCGAGCTTGCCATGCCCGATCTCGCGCCGACCCGGGCTGCCCATGCGCTTGGTCTCGCCCACCGAATAGGGCGGAAAGTTGTAGTGCAGCATGAAGTTCTCGCGGTACTCGCCCTCGAGCGCGTCGATGATCTGCTCGTCCTGCCCGGTGCCCAGCGTCGCCACGCACAGCGCCTGCGTCTCGCCGCGGGTGAACAGCGCCGAGCCGTGCGCGCGCGGCAGCACGCCGACCTCGGCGATGATCGGGCGCACCGTCTTCGTGTCTCGGCCGTCGATGCGGATGCCGGTGTCGAGGATGGCGTTGCGCACGATGTCGGCTTCCAGCTTCTTGAACAGCTCCTTGCCCTTCTCGGCATCGAGCCCCTCGGTCGTGATCGCCGCCAGCGCCGACTTCTTCGCGGCGCTGATGCGGTCATGGCGCGCGCCCTTCTCCTTCTCGCCATAGGCGCCCGCCATGTCGGCGCGGGCCAGCGCGTCGATACGGGCCGATAGCGTCTTCTCCTCCTCGGAACGCTCGGGCAGTGGCCAAGGCTCCTTGGCGGCGCGCTCGGCCAGTTCGATGATCGCCTCGATCACCGGCTGGAACGCCTTGTGCCCGAAGGTCACGGCGCCGAGCATGATCTCCTCGGAGAGTTCCCGCGCCTCGCTCTCGACCATCAGCACGCCTTCGGCGGTGCCGGCGAGCATGAGGTCGAGCGCCGAGTCCTCAAGCTGCTCGGCGGTCGGATTGAGGATGTAGCGGCCTTCGCGGTAGCCGACGCGGCAGCCGCCGACCGGGCCGAAGAAGGGAATGCCCGACAGCGTGAGCGCCGCCGAGCAGCCGATCATCGCCACGACGTCGGGATCGTTCTCCAGGTCGTGGCTGAGCACGGTGGCGACGACCTGCACCTCGTTGCGAAAGCCCTCCGGGAACAGCGGGCGGATCGGCCGGTCGATCAGCCGGCTGACCAGCACCTCGTTCTCGTTGGGCCGGCCCTCGCGCTTGAAGAACCCGCCGGGGATCTTGCCGGCCGCGAACGCCTTTTCCTGGTAGTTCACGGTAAGCGGGAAGAAGTCCTGGCCGGGCTTGGCTGACTTCGCGCCGACGGCGGTGCAGAGCACGATCGAGTCGCCGTAGCTAACCAGCACGGCACCGTCCGCCTGGCGGGCGATCTTGCCGGTTTCGAGCACGAGCTTGCGCCCGCCCCAGTCGAGTTCCTTGCGGTAGTAATTGAACATGCGTCGTCCTTCGATGCGCGCGGCATCGGCGGACGATCCCCGGTCAGCCTTGATGTCACCCCTGTGTCCTTGGGGAAACGGCGTCTCGGGTCGCATGGAGGCGCGGGCTGCGAGCAGTGCAGGCCGCGGGCCATGTGGCCGGAAACGCCGTCACGGTTCCCAGGCGGGTGCCGGCTGGCGGTGTGTGGTCCGCCGCGTGTCGCGACGTGTGCGGGTCTTCCCGCGTTGCCCCCCGCCACCATGGCGGAAGGATTCGTATCATACCCGACGGCGCATATGGGCGCCGCTGGGGCCAATTTCAGCGGCGCAGGCCCAGCCGCCCAATGAGCGTCTCGTAGCGCCGCTGATCCTTGCGCTTCAGGTAATCCAACAGCCGGCGGCGGCGGCCGACCATCATCAGCAGCCCGCGGCGACTGTGAAAGTCCTTGGCGTGCGTCTTCAGGTGGCCGGTCAGGTCGACGATCCGCTCGGTCAGCAGGGCGACCTGCACCTCCGGGCTGCCGGTATCGTCGGGCTTGGTGGCATAGTCGGAAACGAGCGCGCCTCGGCGCTCCGCAGTCAACGACATCGGGCTACTCCTTCTGGTGGGAGGATGCGCGCGCGGAGCCCTCAGAGGATCCGTTCGGGCCGAAGCCAGCCATCTCGCAGCCGGCACAGTCCGATCACGCGGCCCCCCGCCATGGCGCGCGCCAGCCCCCCATCGGGATCGGCGGCCCCTGGAATGCGACCAAGGAGAGCGAGCAGGCTGATGGCCTGGCCGTTCCGCAGGTCGGAGGCCTCCGCCTCAGTCAAGGCCAGCGCCGGGATGTCGGCCAGCGCGGTCACGACCGGAAGCAGCAGGTCCGGGGAAACGGGGGTCGTATGGTCCGGCCCGGCCACCTTGTCCAGGGGAATCGATTGCTGCTCCGTGAACGGGCCGACCCGTAGGCGGCGGAGCGCGGCGACGTGCCCCAAGCTGGCGCAGGCAACGGCGAGGTCGCGGGCGAGGCTTCGCATATAGACGCCCTTGCCGGACTGGACCTCGAAAATGGCGGTGTCGGCGTCGGGACGCTCGACCAGGACGAAGCGATCGACCCGCGCCGGGCGCGGCTCCAGCACCGGAGCGCGGCCCTCGCGCGCCATGTCATAGGCACGCTCGCCGGCGATCTTCACCGCCGAGAAGGCGGGTGGAACCTGCATGATGCTGCCGCGAAACGCCGCCAGGGCCGCCTCGATCGTGGCGTCGTCGGGGCGGACGGCGGAGGTGGCGATGATTTGGCCGTCGGCGTCGTCGGTGTCGCGAGCCTCCCCAAAGCGCAAGGTGAAGCGGTAGAGCTTGGTGCCGTCCATGACGTAGGGGACGGTCTTGGTGGCCGCGCCGAAGGCGATCGGCAGCACGCCAGTCGCCAGTGGATCGAGCGTGCCGCCGTGGCCGGCCTTCTGGGCGTCGAACCCACGGCGAACGCGGTTGACCACGTCGGTGCTGGTTAGGCCAGCCGGCTTGTCGATCACCAGCCAGCCGTCAAGTGGACGGCCGCGGGGCTTGCGGCGAGGCATTGGAGTCTCCTGGAGGGCGTGGGTGCGCTCAATCAGCCCGCGTGGAGATTATGTCCACGCCTGAGTGGCGATCACCCTTCCTCGTACCACGTCCGCCCGTCGCGCTCGATCAGCGCGATCGCCGCCGTCGGGCCCCAGCTTCCGGCGGGGTAGGGGCGCATTGGTTCGGAGCGGCCCTCCCAGGCTTCCAGGATCGGCTCGACCCAGGACCATGCCGCCTCCACCTCGTCGCGGCGCATGAACAGGGTGGCGTTGCCGCGCACGGTATCCATCAGCAACCGCTCGTAGGCATCGGGGTAGCGCAATCCGAACGTCTTCTCGAAGCTGATGTCGAGCCCGGTCGGCGTGAGGCGCAGGCCGCCCGGACCCGGCTCCTTGGTCATCATCTCGAGCCGCATCCCTTCCTCCGGCTGGAGGCGGATCACCAGCCGGTTGGCGGCGAGTTCGGAGACGGCGCCCGGAAAGACGGAGAAGGGCAGTGCGCGGAACTGCACCACGATCTCGCTCACCTTCTGCGGCAGGCGCTTGCCGGTGCGCAGGTAGAACGGCACGTTCGCCCAGCGCCAACTCCGCACCTCCGCCTTCAGCGCGACGAAGGTTTCGACGCCGGACGACTCGCCGAGGTCGGCGAGGAAGCCGGGGACGGGGCGGCCATCGACGGCGCCAGCGGCGTACTGCCCACGCACCGTCAGCCCCGCCACCTCGTGCGGTTCCATCGGACGCAGCGCGCGCAGCACCTTCAGCTTCTCGTCCCGCACCCGATCCGCGTCGAGCGAGACCGGCGCCTCCATCGCCATCAGGCACAGCAGCTGCAACAGGTGGTTCTGCACCATGTCGCGCAGCGCGCCGGCCTGGCCGTAATAGTCGCCCCGGCCCTCCAGCCCGACCGTCTCGGCGACGGTGATCTGCACGTGGTCGATGACGTCGCTGTTCCACAGCCGCTCGAAGATCGAGTTGGCGAAGCGCAGCGCCAGCAGGTTCTGCACCGTCTCCTTGCCGAGGTAGTGGTCGATGCGGAAGGTCTGCGACTCGGTGAAGACCTGGCCCACCTCGTCGTTGATCGCGCGCGCCGATTCGAGGTCGTGGCCGATCGGTTTCTCCAGCACCACCCGCGACAGTGGCGTGGCGAGGTCGTGGGCGCCGATGTTGCGACAAATCGGGCCGTAGAGGCGGGGCGCGACCGCGAGGTAGAAGACCCTGATACGCGCCGGGTCGAGCCGCTCGGACAGCGCCTCCCAACCGCCGTCCGCGCGCACCGCGTCGAGCTGGGCATAGCTCAGGCGCGCGAGGAACCGCTGCACCGTCGCGGCGTCGAGCGATGCCGGATCGACGTGCTCCTTCAGTGCCGCGGCGGCGCGCTCCCGAAAGCCGTCGTCGTCGAGTTGGGAGCGCGCGGCGCCGATGATCCGCGAATCCTCCGGCATCTGGCCGTCGCGGAAGCGCCAGTAAAGCGCCGGCAGCAGCTTCCGCAGCGTGAGATCGCCGGTCGCGCCGAACACGACGCAGTCGAACGTGGAGACGGGAATGATCTTCGCGACCATGTCGCTACACCACAGGGGACGCGCCGCCGTCCATGTTGATGGCCGTCCCGGTGGTGAAGCCGGCGTGCTCGGAGCACAGGAAGCAGGCCATCGCCGCGAACTCCTCCGCCTTTCCCATCCGCCCGAGCGGCACGCCGGCGCCCATCTTGCCGGTGAACTCCTCGAACGGCGTGTTCGCGCCCTGCGCGGCGTGGCGGCGCACCCACTGGTCGGAGACGATCAGCCCCACCAGCATCGCGTTCACCAATACGTTGTGCGGCGCGCATTCATTGGCGAGCACCTTGGTCAGCGCCATGCCGGCGGCGCGCGAGACCGAGGTCGGCGCACCGTTCGCCCGCGGCGCCTTGGCGCCGATATTGAGCACGTTGATGATCCGGCCCCAACGCCGCTCCTTCATCGCGGGCAAGGCAAGGCGAGCGAGGCGGATCGCGGCGAACAGTTTGAGGTCCAGGTCCTCCTGCCAGATCTCGTCCGTCACCTGGTCGAACGGCATGGCGCGCGAGGTCCCCGCGTTGTTCACCAGGATGTCGATCTTGCCGAACGCGGCGGTGGCGGCGCTGAAAGCCGACCGGCAATCGGCGGCCTTGGAGACGTCGCAGGGGATCGCCAGCACGCGGCCGCGCCCGGTGTGCGCAATGTGCGCTTTCGCCTCCTCCAGCACCTCGGGCCGGCGGGCAAGGATGGCGACGTCGGCGCCCGAAGCGGCGAACTCGGTCGCCATCGCCAGTCCTAGTCCCTTGCTCGCCCCGGTGATCAGGGCGGCGTGGCCAGTCAGTTCGACGAGCATGAGAATCTCCTTCGCGGTATGCCCCGACTGTGCGGGCGGACGCCGTGGAGGGCAACGGCGCGCGGGCCGCTCCGATGGCGGGAAAGGACGCGATTTCGCCATGCTTGGACCCGAGAACCACCCGACTCTTGCACGAAAGCCCTGCCATGCGACGCGCCAACATCATCTTCCGCCTAAGCACGGCGGCGGCGATCACCAGCTTCTCCGTGACCGTCCTTCCGCCCGTTGCGCGCGCGCAGCAGGCACAGGAGCCGGCACCCCCCGATGAGGTCAACCCGCCCACGCGGGTCGGCGCATTGACCCGGGTGCAGGGCGTCGTCTCCTTCCACGCGGCCGGGGCCGACAGTTGGAGCCCGGCGGCGGTGAACTACCCGGTGACGACCGGCGAGGGCTTCTGGACCCAACCAGGAGCGGAGGCACGGATCGACGTCTCCGATACCGATATCGTGATGGCGGGAGGAACCGAACTCGAAATCGGCACGCTGGACGCCACCACGCTGGTCGCCAGCATTCCCCAGGGCGAGGCCTACCTCCGGGTGCGCGACGTGCGCCAGGGCGAGACCTACACGCTCGTTACCCCACGCGGGTCGGTCACGATCGCCGCCCCGGGTCGCTACGCCGTGGCGGCCGGGGACACCGGATCGCCGACCCGGGTCACCGTGTTGGAGGGCACGGCCACGCTGGGTGACGGCGCCGAGGGCTCCTTGGCGGCCGGGCAGGCCGCCGAGATCACCGGCGACGCGGCGCCGTTCCAGGTGCAAATCGTGGACGCCGCGCACGATGCGTTCATCGACCACGTGCTCGCCGAGGAGCGCCCGGCCCCGGCGCAGCAAACCGCGGCGCCGGCCTTGGTGGCGCAGATGCCGGGTGGCGCGGAACTCGCCGATTACGGAACCTGGACCCCCAACCAGCAATACGGCGACGTCTGGTATCCGCAGGTCCAGGCCAATTGGGTGCCGTATCGGGAGGGTCACTGGGCCTATGTCGAGCCCTGGGGTTGGACGTGGGTGGACGCCGACCCGTGGGGTTTCGCTCCGTTCCACTATGGCCGTTGGGCCGATATCGACGGACGGTGGGGTTGGATTCCGGGCTACAGCCAGCCGGTCGCCGAGGCGCCGTATTATCCGGTCTATGCGCCGGCGCTCGTCACGTTCTTCGGCGTCGGCCTCGCGGTCGGGGTGACGGCGGCGCTGCTCAGCCAGGGCTCGGTCGGCTGGGTGCCGCTCGGTCCGAATGAGCCCTATCGGCCGTGGTTCCGTGCCGGCCCCCAGTACGTGCGTGACGTCAACATCCGCCACGTGACCAACATGACGCAGATCACCAGCATCACCAACAACAACACGAGGATCGTCAACAACGTCACCATCAACAAGTTACGAAACGCCTCCGGCGCGACGGTGGTACCGGCGGCGGCGATGGCGACGTCGCGGTCCCTGGGCGGAGTCGCGCGGCGGCCAACGGCGCAAATGCTGGCCCAGGCGCGTCCGGTTATTGGCCGCTCGCCGATACCGCCGACGACCGCGACGGCGGGCGTGACGCCGGCGGTCGCGCGGGCGGTTCACGCGATCCCGGCACCCGCCGGTACGCGGGCTGAACG
>JBAWFF010000059.1:0-17297 GCA_049591635.1 Acetobacteraceae bacterium | reverse complement strand
GATGACTCCCATCGCGCGCGGTTGCGGGTCGAGATCGGGCGGCTTCGCGTCGCACTTCAGACGCTGGCCGACGTAAGCGCGACGACGCGCGGCTTCACGCTGGTGCCGCGCCGTGCAGCCGAGGTCGTCGTGCTCGCGCGCCCTGTCGAGGAGCCGCACGCGGCGGTGCTCGCCTTCCTCGCCGACGGCGAATCGTGGTCGAGCTCCGCCCTCGCGCTCGCCCTCGGCGCCAGCCAGCGCACCGTGCAGCGGGCGCTCGATTCACTCGCGACGGCAGGCAAGGCGCAGTCTTTCGGTCGCGGCCGAGCACGCCGCTGGCTGACCCCGCTGGTGCCGGGATTCACGACGATGTTGTTGCTGCCGGCGCCGCTACCTTGAGGAGGAAGACGCCTGAATGAGCGAAGCGTCTAGCTCTTCCAACATTCGGTCGGCCTCGGCCTGAAGCCGATCGAGGCTTGCGATCAGTGTATCGGTGGTGCCCCTCGGAAGAGCCGCCAGAAGTCGCCGTTGCCGCCACCGGGCAATGGCCATGATCGTGTCGTGCGCCTTCCTGCCTTCCTCGGTCAGGCTGAGAAGGTTCTTGCGCGTGTCCCGCTCGTCCGACGAGCTGACGAGAAAGCCGCGCCGCCGCAATTTCTCGACCGAGAGACCGACCCATCCTTTGTCCATCGCCAGGATGCGACTGATATCGCGAGCGGTCGTCGTGTCATGCAACGCGATGATGGAGAGGACGCGCCATTCAGGAAGCGTCACGTCGAACTGCTGGCGGTAGCGGCGGCCACTGTACAGACCGAGCGTATTGGATAGTCGGAGAAGGCGGTACGACACCAGGTCGGCGACTGACTTCGGCTCGCGCATGTTCAAGAGGTAGCACTTGACCGTGGTGGGCTCAAACCATATGGTGGTGATCACACCTATCTCGGTACACGGGAGAAGCCGCGCTTGAGGTCGTTACCGCTTGCCGGCGTCCGTGTGCTCGAATGCGCGAGCGTGATCGCCGGCCCGTATTGCTCGTACATCCTCACGCTCTTGGGCGCGGAGACGATCAAGATCGAGCGTCCGTCCCGAGGCGATTGGATGCGCGGCCAAGGCGGGGACGGGACGCTGGGCGCCGCCGGCATGGGCAGCGGTTTTCTGTCCTGCAACGCGGGAAAGCGATCGGTGGCGCTGAACCTCAAGGATGCGCGAGGCGTCGGGATCGCGAGGGAAATCGCTTCCCGAGCCGATGTCATGATCGAGAACTGGCGTCCCGGCACCGCCGCCCGACTCGGCGTTGGCTTTCAGGATATCAAGGCTATCAATCCTCGGATCGTCTACTGCTCGATCTCGGGCTTTGGCCAGGACGGCCCCATGTCGGCGCGCGCCGCCTACGACCACATCGTCCAGGCCGTGTCCGGGATCATGTCGGTGACCGGAACGCCGGAGACGGCGCCGAGCCGCACCGGCCCCCCGCTGGTCGACTATCTGACCGGCCTCTCGGCGACGGTGGCCATCTTGGCCGCCCTGCGCGAGCGCGACCGCACCGGACAGCCCCAATTGATCGACGTGGCCATGCTCGACTGCGCGATCGCCTCGATGGGGTCGATCATTTCGTCTCATGTCAACGGAGGGGTCCCCGCCGCGCCGATCGGCAATGCCGCCGCCAGCGGCGCGCCGTCGTCCGGGCTCTTTCCGACACTCACCTCGCCCTTGACGGTCGTCGCGAACACCGAGGAGCAGTTCGCGGCGCTGTGCCGAGTGCTCGATCGGCCCGATCTCGTCGCCGATCCCCGCTTCCGGGAGCCGGCGGCCCGCAAGCGGAACCAGGACGCCCTCCGCGATATCATCGGCGCGTGCCTGGCCAGGCGCCCGGCGGTCGAATGGGAAGAGATGCTGGCCGCTGCCGGTGTCGCCGCCGGAGCGGTCCGTTCGGTCGACGAGGTGCTGGACGAGGCGCACGTGTCCGCCCGCGAATTGTTCCGCCGTGTCGCGCTTCCGGGCCTGGACCGCGACGCATCCGTTCCGACCGCCGGCTTCAGGCTGAACGGACGCGCGGTTGGACCGGAACGAGCACCACCCATTCTGGGCGCCGACAACGAGGCCGTGCTGGCCGAACTCGGCTACGACGCGTCGCGGCGTCGCGCCCTTCACGAGGATGGGGTCTGGTGATCAGCAAGGAGGGAGCGAAGCGAATGCGCGAATGGATCGTAACCAGTATACTGGCCCTGGGCCTTTCATTGACGGCCGTGCCGACGACCGCTGACGCGCGGACCAAGCTCGAAGCGAGCGTGGGCTACTATCCCGGCGCGCTCATCTCGCTGCCCGCGCTTGTCGCGCACGACCAGAAGATCTTCGAGAAGGATGGCTTGTCGGTCGAGCTTATTCCGATCTCGACCGGACCCGCGATGACCGCGGCCGTCGCGAGCGGCAGTGTCACCTTCGTCAACAACTCCTGGGACAACCTCCTGGTGGCCGTCGAACAGGGCTTGCCGATCAGGGGCGTCGCCGGTTCGACGGTGAGGATGCCATTCGCGTTGATCGCCCGCAAAGGCTTGCCCCTGCCGCATTTGGCGGAAGGCTATCCCGCGGTCATCAAGGATCTGACCGGAAAGAACTGGGGCGTCCTCGCCCTCGGCGTTTCCGTGCAATACATCGAGAAGATGCTCCTGACCGATGCGGGGTTCAAGGCGGACGATGTCACGTACCTGGCCGTCGGACTTCCCAGCACGGCACGCCCCGCCCTGCAGCGCGGCACCATCGACACCTATCTGAGCGTCGAGCCCCTCCCGTCGATCGTGGCGGCCACGCACGAAGGCACGGTCGTCCTGGACCTCGCTCAGAATCAGGGTCCCAAGGCGCTTCATGATCTCGGCTACAACGGATGGTGGGCGTCGACGGCCACGATCAAGAACAAGCCCGAGGTCGTATCGCGCTTCGTGAAGGCGATGCGAGACTCCTACTGCTGGTACAGCAAACCGGAAAACCTCGACGCCGTTGTCGCGATCATGCGGCGGTACGCGAAGGTATCCGAACTTTCGGATGCCGAGTACAAGGCGATGGTGAAGCGCATTCTTCCAGGCTTTGGCCCCGAGATCACCACCAGGACGATCGATACCTGGTCGCGGCTCCTCATTGACCAGAAGCAACTCCGCGCGCCCATGACGCGATCGGACGTCATCGTCACCCCGGAGCAGGAAAATCCCATCTGCTCGAATTAGGCCTTGGCCCGAATGGTGTCAATCGCAACAGCCGAGCGCGGGAGGCCGATCGACATCAGCGTGCGAGGGCTGGCGGTAAGCTTCGGACAGGCCCGCAATGCCTTGTCCGGTGTTGATCTGGCCGTGCTGGAAGGCGAGTTCGTGGCGCTCCTCGGCGCCAGCGGTTGCGGCAAGACGACGCTCCTGAACGTGATCGCCGGGCTGGTGCCCGCCGCCGGCGGGACGGTGGCGATCCGCGACAGGCCGCCTGCCGCCGGACGCGCGGATATCTGCTATATCCTCGCGCGCGACGCGCTCCTGCCTTGGCGTACCGTGGCGGGCAACGTCGAATATGGGCTGGAGCTTTCCGGGGTCGGCCGCGACGAGCGGGAACACCGGGCGATGGCGTATATCGAGAAAGTCGGGCTCCGGAATTATCGGGATTTCTATCCCTCCAAGCTGTCCCAAGGCATGCGGCAGCGCGTCTCGCTGGCCCGCGCCTTTGCCGTCGGACGCAGTATCTACCTCATGGACGAGCCGTTCAGCGCGCTGGACTCGCAAACCAAGCTGCTCCTCCACGATCAGCTGCTGGGCCTGTGGGAAAGCAGTCACGCGACTGTCGTGTTCGTGACGCACGACATCGGCGAGGCGATCACGCTGGCCGATCGGGTGATCGTCATGGCGAAAAACGGAACCGGGATCGTCGACGAGATCCGTGTCGATCTGCCGCGGCCGCGATCGGCCGAGGCGCTCCAGGCGGATGCGCGCTATCACGACCTGTATCGCGGCACCTGGGCGTCCTTGAAGGCAAGCACGGAATGACCGACCTCGCGAGTTCGGAAGCAGGTCTTGGCTCCGCGACCCGCGCGTCGGGCGGTCACTCGGGATCGGTCAACTTGGCACGCGGTCTGTTCCTGGCCGCGATCCTCGCGATATGGCAAGGCGCCGTGGCCGCGGGTCTTGCCGACGCCGCGTTCGTCTCGACGCCGGCCAGCGTTGCGAAATCCCTGTGGCTTCTGTTCAAGGGCGGCGAAGTCCTTCCGGATCTCGGCACGACGCTTCTGGAGATCGCGATCGCCTTCGCATTGTCGGTCGTGTTGGGTATCGCCTCCGCCATCGTCTTGGACCGCAACGACTGGCTCAACCGGATCGTCTCGCCCTTTCTGACCGCGTTCAACAGCATGCCTCGGATCGCTCTCGGACCGCTGTTCATCCTGTGGTTCGGCATCGGCATCGCGTCGAAAATCGTGCTCGCGTTTTCGCTCGGCTACTTCATCATGCTCCTGAGCACGCTCAGCGGCCTGAAGACCGTCGATCGCGATCTTCTCTTGATGTCACGTCTCTTCGGGGCCTCCGAGCTTCGCCTATTTCGCCACGTCCGCCTTCCGTGGGCGCTGCCCGGCATTTTCGCCGGCCTCAAGCTCACCTTGATCTACTGCAGCGCCGGCGCGGTCATTGGCGAGATGATCGCCGCCAAGAGCGGTCTGGGCCTGCTGGTGGAAACCTTCAGCGGCCGCTTCGACGTCGCCGGCGTCATGGCCCTGATCCTCATCGTCGCCGCCATGGTGATGGCCTTGACGTCGCTGATGGATTTGAGCGAGCGGCGCCTCCTGGAATGGAGCAAGGGCAGCACGGACGTCCCTGGATGACGCATTCGCGTCGCGTCGCGGTCAGTAAACGCCGTCGCCGCGAATTTGCGTGCGCCGCATGATCCGGCGAAACGGGCCCGCATCGTGCACCGCCAAATGCTTGGTGCAGCGATTGTCCCAAAAAGCGATCGACCCGCTCGCCCATCGAAAGCGGCACGTGTATTCGGGCCGGTGCCCGTGTTCCATCAGATAATCCAATAGCGGCTTGCTCTCCGCTTCCGTCCAGCCATCGAAGCCGACAGTGTAGGAGCGGTTGACGAACAGCAGCTTGCGACCGGTTTCCGGATGCGTGCGCACCACGGGATGGATACTGATCGTTTCGCGCCAGTCGGCGTCCTCACGCACCTTGGTTGATCGGTGCGCATTCATCCCGGCCTGGGGGCCGGCGACCATGCGGTCACTATGCACGGCTCTCAAGCCCTCGAGCGAGCGCTTCAGTCCGGGGGACAGGCTCTCGTAAGCGAGATACTGGTTGGCGAACAGCGTATCCCCGCCGTAGGGCGGCACTTCGATGGCGTATAGTATGGCACCCAGCGGCGGCTCGGCCGCCATCGTCGTATCGGTATGCCAGTCCTCTCCGACGATCCTCGTGTCGCCGGGCTCGCGCCTGATATCGACAATCTCGGGATCGGCACTGACGCCCTTGTAGTTCGGGTGAATGAAAATCTCGCCGAAGCGCCTGGTAAAGGCCTTGTGCCGATCGATGCCGAGCTTTTGGTCGCGAAAGAAGATCACGCCGTAATCGAGGAGGGCCTGACGGATCTCGCTGATCACGGCATCATCGAGATCCTGTGCGACATCGACGCCGCCGATCTCGGCTCCCAGCGCGCCGGCGATCGGCGCGATGTCTATATGGCTGTTTCGCATCGGCGCTGTCTCCTCGATCGTACGTTGACCATTCAGGGCGTCTGATCGACGCCCGCGCTCGGGTGCGCCGGGATGCGCGAGAACAAGGCGCCGAGCCCCTCGGCCATCGTCGGATGGGCAATGATCGCGTCGCGCAAGCCGGTGTAGGGCATTCCCGCCAGCATCGCCGTCTGCACGACGGCCACTACCTCGCCGGCTTCCGCGCCGAACATCGTGAAGCCCAGGATGCGGTCGCTGTCGGCGCCGACCACCGCTTTCATGAAGCCGGTGGTTTCCGACATGGTCCGCGACCGCAGGACGGCCTCGATCGGCAAGCTCGCGGAGCGTACCGCGATGCCCTGACGCGCCGCCTCACCCTCGCTGAGGCCGACTCGGGCGAGCGGCGGCTCGGTGAACATGCAGTACGGAACCAGCCGATCGCGCGTGCTCCGGACGCCTCCGGCGAGATTGTCACGGATGATGCGGAAATCGTCGAACGAGACGTGGGTGAATTGCGGGCTGCCGGCGCATTCGCCGATGGCCCACACGCCCGGCGCGCTGGTCTCGAGCCGATCGTTGACCGCGATGAAGCCGCGCGGGTCGAGCCTGACGCCGGCGGCCTCCAGGCCGATGCCCGCGGTGTTCGGCGTCCGTCCCGCGGCGACCAGGATGTCGGAGCCCTCGACGGTCAGCTCGCCACCCTCCGTCTTGGCACGCAGCACGACACGCTCGCCCGACCGGCCCTCCACAGCGGAGACCTTTGCATCGAGGCGAACCGTCACGCCCTCGTCGCGCAGGACGCCGCTGATCGCGGCGGCGACGTCGGCGTCCTCGCGGCCGGCCAGCTGGTGGCCTCCCTCGACCACGGTGACCGCCGCGCCGAAGCGGCGGAACGCCTGCGCCAATTCGAGCCCCACATAGCCGCCGCCCAGCACGATCAGATGCCGCGGCACGCGATCGATCTCAAGCGCCTCGATGTTGGTAAGCGGCTCGGCCGCGGCGAGGCCGGGCACATCCGGGATGGTCGCGTGGGTACCGAGATTGAGGAACAGGCGATCGGTGGTGATCGTCGTCTCGCCGCCCTCGTTGAGCACGACCCCGACCGTCTTCGGCCCAATGAGGCGGGCCTGGCCCATGATCAGCTGTGCACCGCTGGCCTTATAGAGCTCCTGATGCAGGGCGATCAGCCCGTCCACCATCTCGCGCTTGCGGGCGCGCACGCCCGGCATGTCGATGGTGATCCGACCAGTCGTGATCCCGAACTCGTCGGCACGGCGGATCAGGCTGGCGACGTGGGCGCTCCAGATCTCGTTCTTGCTTGGCAGGCAGTTGATGTTCGGGCAGGAGCCGCCGATCCACCGGCGCTCGACCACCGCGGTGCGCAGGCCGGAGCGCGCCAGGTGCCAAGCCAGGAACTTGCCTCCCTCGCCGCTGCCGATCACCAGGGCGTCGAATTGCCGTTCAGGAGCGTTGCTCATGGTGCGGTCTCCTCCCCCACATCGACGACGATCTTGCCGCGGGCCGCGCCGGCTTCGGCGAGCCGCGCGGCCTCAGCCAGGATCGCGCCGTGATGGTCGCGCCCCTCGCCGCTCAGTAGCGGCAACAGCGTGAACGCGCCAGACTAGTTGACATGCAGGCTCGATCCAAAGGAGGCATGGCATGATCGATATCAGCAAAGCTGGAACGTTCACGCTCGGCGATCGCACCGTGAAGCGCCTCGGTTACGGCGCGATGCAGCTCGCCGGACCGGGCGTGTTCGGGCCGCCCAAGGATCGCGACGGCGCAATCGCGGTGCTGCGCGAAGCGGTCGCGGCAGGGGTCGATCACATCGATACGAGCGACTTTTACGGCCCCCACATCACCAATCAGCTCATCCGGGACGCGCTCCACCCCTATCCGGACGATCTGGTGATCGTCACCAAGATCGGAGCGCGGCGCGGCGACGACGGCTCGTGGAACCCGGCCTTCTCGACCGAGGACCTGACGCGCGCGGTGCGCGATAACCTTCGGAATTTGGGCGTGGACGTGCTCGATGTCGTCAATCTGCGCGTCATGTTCGACGTGCATGGCCCCGCCGAGGGCTCGATCGAGGCGCCGCTGGCGGCGCTCGCCGAGCTCCACCGACAAGGGCTGGTCCGCCATATCGGCCTCAGCAACGTAACGACCAGGCAGATCGCCGAGGGACGCGGCATCGCCGATATCGTCTGTGTGCAGAACCAGTACAATCTCGCGCATCGCGACGACGACGCGCTGATCGACGACCTGGCCGCCGTGGGAATCGCCTATGTGCCGTTCTTCCCGCTCGGCGGCTTCACGCCGCTCCAGTCGGCCGTGCTGAGCGATGTCGCCACTCGGCTCGGTACGACGCCGATGCAGGTGGCGCTCGCCTGGCTGCTCCGCCGAGCGCCCAACATCCTGCTGATCCCCGGCACCTCGTCGGTTGAACACTTGCGGGAAAACCTCGCCGCCGCTGAACTCGAATTGCCGCCAGATGCCATCGTCGCACTCGGCCAGATCGGAACGAAGGATGCGCCAGCCTGACGTATCCTGAGTTGGCAAGGAATGCGCGTACTTCACGGATCCTGGAAATAGCCGGCGTCGTTCATGTCTTGCAGAAGCGTCGGCCCGTCTGGCTCGCAATCCAGAAGCGCCCTTGTTCGCGCACTCGACGCCGGAACGTCCACGCCGGCGAACATCGCGAACCACCCAAAATGCTCCCGCGCGTCTTCAGGCGACATGGCCATCACAGGCACGCCAAGGTGGCGCCCAATCGTCTGGGCGATCGCCTTGAATGGCACCCCCTCCTCGGCGATCGCGTGATAAGGGCCATCGGTCGCACCCCGCTCGAGGGCGAGACGGAAGACTCGCGCGGCATCGAAACGGTGCACGGCTGGCCAGCGATTGCTTCCTTCGCCAACATAGGCTGATAGGCGTTTTTGCCGCGCGATGTTGATCAGGATTGGCACGAACCCGTGATCACCGGCGCCGTGGGTGGACGGAGGGAGGCGCACGATGGACGCGCGGACGCCGCGTTGCGCCACCGCGGCCGCCGCCGCTTCCGAGACTCGCGGGAAGGCGGGACTCGGAACGTCGGTTTCGGTTGCAAGCGGACCTTGCGCCAGAAGCGCGAGACCGGAAGTGACCAGCAGCGGGCGCTGCGATCCCTCGAGCACTTCGCCGATCGCCTCGATCGCGCGCCGGTCCTCCTCGCAATTTTCGGCGAATGTCGAGAAGTCATGATTGAACGCGGTGTGGATCACGCCATCCGCATCGGCCGCGCCGCTTTTGAGGCTACCGATATCGCCGAGCGATCCGCGATGCACCTCGGCGCCCGCTTGCCGGAGCGTCTCGGCGCCGGAATCGGACCGCGCAAGACCGAGTACCTGATGACCGGCGCCAAGCAATTCCTGGACGACGGCCGATCCGACGAACCCCGTGGCGCCGGTAACGAAGACGCGCATGCCAATCTCCTGCTTGCTGAAGACCGCATTGTGGGGAGACGAATCATCATGTTAAAGTAGTGACGTTATAGAGGTATAAGGACTAATAGGATGAGTGTGACCTCTCATGACAATCCCCTCGGCACCTATCTTAAGGACCGCCGCACCAGGCTCGACCCAGCGGCGTTCGGCTTTTCAGGCGCGCGACGGCGCACCCCCGGCCTTCGCCGCGAGGAGGTCGCCCAGCGCGCCAACATCAGTCCCACATGGTACACTTGGCTCGAGCAGGGACGGGGCGGCGCGCCGTCCGCCGACGTGCTCGAACGGATCGCCCACGCGTTGATGCTAACCGAAGTGGAGCACGAGCATCTTTTCCTCCTCGGGCTCGGACGTACTCCCGAGGTCCGCTACAAGCCCTCCGAGGGTATAACGCCGCGCTTGCAACGTTTGCTCGATGTCTTCGATGTCAGCCCGGCGCTGGTGAAGACCGCGATCTGGGACGTGGTCGCCTGGAACCGCGCCGCGACCGCCGTGCTCACCGACTACGGCGCACTACCGCCTGACCAGCGCAACGTCCTGCGCATGATCTTCCTCGATCCGCGTGTCCGTGCCGCGCAGTTCAATTGGGAGAATGTCGCGCGCTTCGTCGTAAGCGCCTTCCGGGCGGACGCCGCACGGGCTGGCGCGGGCGCCGAGGTTGAGCCACTCGTCGCTGAGTTGTGCCGGCTGAGCGCTGATTTCGACGCGATGTGGCGTGACAATGACGTCCGCACCCATGGCGACGGCGTCAAGCAACTCCGTCACCCGATACTGGGCCCGATCGCGTTCGAATATTCATCCTTCACCGTCGATGGCCGGCCCGATCTCAGCATGGTCGTCTACAATCCGGCGACAGCCGAGGACGAGGATCGGGTCAGATCACTGCTTCAGGGCGGGACCGCCAAACGGCGGGTCGAGTCAGCGGTCAGCGGGAGCACCGACGCAAGTGGCATCCTGGTGGATCACGCCTCGTGAAACTCGCGTCGCGCCCGGACTCGTGCGGCCCCTCCCCCCAGCCCCCTCCCGCAAGGGGAAGGGGAGTCGAAGCGCTCCCCTTGCGGGAGGGGTTGGGGGAGGGGTCATCTTCAGCCCCGCAAGGAAGCCGTTCGTCGGCCATCCCGCCGCCGCCGCAGCGTGAATGCGAGGCCGACCAGGCCGGTGACGAAAACCCCCATCGTCCCGGGCTCGGGTACCAGGGCCTCGGCGACAGCGGCGATGGCGGCGCCGCCGGAAGCGGTGGGGTGGTCGGCATCCCAGAACAGATAACCGTCCGGGTCGGCGCACACCGAACCGCCGCCTGTATACGGGCCGACGTAGCAAGGCTCCGTCACGTTCGTGAGGCCAAATCCCGCCGGGTCGGCGACGATCGCGTCGACCAGCGAGAACGTGTCGAGATAGCTGATGTCGAGCCCTGGAACCGAGCCCAGGCCCGCGATGGCGGCCTCCAGCGAGGCGTTGTACGCGAGGGACAACAGCGTCGCGTCTCCGCCCAGGCCCGCCGCCGTCGCGGCCGGCGACGCGCCTATGTCGGGCAGCAGCGGCACCAGGAGTCTCCGCGCGCCGTGGTCGATCAGCGTACCGATGTCAGCCGCGGCACTTTGCGCCGCCTCTTGCGCTTCCGTCAGCGCGGTCACCCCGGTCGTGCCGCTCTCCAGGAGATTGAGCATGTCGGAGCCGCCGATCCAGACCGAATAGAGCGCCGAGGACGGCGCGCTCCCGCCGGTCGCCGTCAGGAATAGTCCGACCTGCTGCGTCAGCGTCGGCACCATGCTCGATGCGGTCGAGGGGTTGCTTGTCGTCGCTGATCCGAATGCGTAGTCCGTCCCGCCGAGCAACGACGGCTTCAGCGCGCCGAGGCCCAGGCTCGCCGAAAGATCGTCCGCCCAGATCGGTCCGTTGGAGAACCGGCCGTCGAAATAGGGACTGGCCGGCTCAGCGCCGCCGGTACCCACGAAAACATTGCCGACGTCGGACAGGCTGTCGCCAAACACGTAGAGAGCCGAATAGGCATGCGCCGCGACCGGCAAGGCGGCGAGACACAGGGAGGTCACGGCCCCAGTCGCGATGGCGCGCATCAAGCGCCCGGTCCGCTCATTGATCATGAACCGCGGCATGCCCGTTCCCCTTCTATCCAACAAATCCATGATGCGGCCATCGCGTGCCGCGCCGCAATCGACCCGCGGTAGGGCCAGCGCACACGCTCGAATGTGTGAAGCGTCGAGTTCGCCTCACTCGCCTCCAATCCGAGCGCCTTTCTCCGCGACGGAGCGTTTCATCAGCAGCACAACGAACACAAGCACGACCATGACAGCGGCCAGCACCCAGAACACATCGAAATAGGCGAGCGCCGATGCCTGCTGCTCGCGCAGGTTCGCGAGCGTCTGCAAGGCCAGTTGCTTCGCGGCGACCGGATCGCCAGTCTGTTGCAGGAATGGTCCGGAAGCCTGATCAAGGAAGGAACGCGCCGCCGCGTTGAAGGGATCGAGCGATTCGCCAAGACGGAGACTGTGGAACTGGTCGCGGCGCTCCTGCATCGTCTGGGCCAGCGATGTCCCTACGCTGCCGCCTTCGTTGCGCAGGAGGCTCAACAGGCCGACCGCCGCCCCGCGCAACGCGACCGGCGTATAGAGGTAGGCCGCCACGTTCGCGGGGGCGAAGCACATCGCCAGCCCGACGATCAGCACCACCCGCGGCCAGACGGCCTGCCCTGGACTGATGTCCAGGTTCATCCGCGACATCCAGTAATTTCCAGCGGCCATAGTCAGGAGACCCGCGGCGATCAGCCATCGCGCATCGGTTCCACGACCGAGCGCGCGCGCCACGAACGGCATGGCGACGACGGCAAAGAAGCCGGCCGGCGACATGACCAGTCCGGCGCTCAATGCGTCGTAGCCGAACAGCGACTGGAGCAAGGCAGGCAACGAGGTGCTGGCGGCATACAGCACCGCGTAGGCGCCAAAGATGATGATGCAGCAGGCGGCGAAATTCCGCTCCGCCAGTGGCCGGAAATTGACCACCGGATTCGGATGGCGCAGTTCCCAGAAGATCAGCCCGGCCAGACCCACGGCGAACAGGATCGCCAGCGTTTGCACACGCCAGAACGGGTCGCCCAGCCAGTCCCATTCCTGGCCCTTGCTGAGCGTCACCTCCCAACAGACGATGACGATGACCAGCAGCGACAGGCCAATGCCGTCAAAGCTGAACGGTCGCTTCCGCAACTCCGTGCGCTGGGCCGTGAGGTATTCGGGGTCCTGGAGTGTGATGGCACACGCACCCAGGGCCAGGAGGCCGATGGGGACGTTGATCCAGAACACCCATCGCCAGGAATAGTCGTCGGTGATCCAGCCACCGAGCGTTGGACCGACAACCGGCGCGATCAGCGCGGCCAAGCCGAACAGCGTCATGGCCGCGCCCTGCCGCTCTACCGGGAAGGCGTCGAGCAGTACGCCTTGGCTGGAGGGCTGAAGTCCTCCGCCCGCAAGACCCTGAGCCACGCGAAACAGGATCAGTTGGCTGAGACTGCTGGCCATGCCGCACAGCCCCGAGGCGAGGGTGAATATGCCGATCGACAGCAGGAAATAGTTGCGCCGGCCAAGGTGTGAACTCAGCCAGCCGGTGATCGGCAGGACGATTGCATTGGCGGCGAGGTAGCTGGTGATGACCCATTCGCCGTCGTCAACCGTGGCTGACAGCCCGCCCGCGATATAGCGCAGCGCCACGACCGCGATCGTGGTGTCGAGCACCTCCATGAAGGTCGGCACCACGACAACGGCGGCGACGACCCAGGGGTTTATCGCCGTGCGGGACCGGGAACTCTGGAGTGGCGGCGACAGGGCCGCGCCGGTCATGGCCTGGCGCCCGACGCACTGGCGACCGGACCAGGGCTCGGAGATGGCGGCATATAGCTCTGGAGAAGCTTTCCGGCATTGGGTCCGGTTGGCGGCTCATGGATATAGACGTAGGGAACGACGGAGGTACCGATGAACAAAGGTGTCTGATCGGCGTTGTAATCGACGAGGTCGATCCGCACCGGCAACCGCTGGACCACCTTGACGAAATTGCCCGTGGCATTCTCGGGCGGCAGCAGTGCGAGGGTCGATCCGGTCCCCTCGGTAAAGCCGGAGATCCGGCCCTTGAAGACGTGTTTGCCGCCGTACATGTCGACGTACAGATCGACGGGCTGCCCGATCCGCAGGGAGCGTAATTGCGTTTCCTTGAAGTTGGCGTCAACCCAAATGTCGTCGAGCGAGCGAACCGCCATCAGGTTCTGACCGACCTGAACATAGTTGCCCGGATTGACGTTGCGCCGCGTGACGACGCCGTCGATCTCCACCGTGATGTCGCAGTAGCGAAGATCGAGTTCGGCCTGCGCGAGATCGCGCTTGGCGGCTTCGAGTTTCGCCTCGGCCTGCTTGACGGGGGGCGCATTGGCCGTGAACTGGGCGAACGTGCTGTTGATGTCCCCCAGTTTTTCGAACTGGTCGAGCATCGCTTTCGGACTCTGGTCGAACGAGTGCACGACGCCGAGTTGAGCGGCACTCTGAATGAGCTGCGCCTGCGCATCGAGGACGGACGAAAAGGTCTCGTCAAGATCGGGTGGCACCTGGCCGAGATCGCCCCCGTCGGGTTGGGCCGGCAGCCCCAGCGCGACGCGGATCTGGGAGACTTCGGCCAGGGTCTGGGCGAGTTCCGCGCCGGCCGTCGTCAGCTCCGCTTGCCGCTGGTCGTACACCTCACGCGGCACATCGGCCCGGCCGACGAGTTGCCGCGCCCGATCGAATTCAACCTGCGCCAGGGCCAGTGCGGCCCTGCTCTTGCCAACAGCGGCGACCCGCGCGTGCAGGAGAGCGACCTGGCTATCGACATCCTGCACGGCGCGTTGCAGGTCCCAGCGCCGGCTCCGTGCCTGCGCTTCGATCGCGCGGACCGCCGCGATGGCTGCTTGCAGGTCCGCGTTCGCGGTGTCGACCGCTGCCTGCTTCTCGGAGACCGCGACCCGGTACGGCTCCTTGTCCAACTCGGCGAGGAGGTCGCCCTTGTGCACGCGGTTGTTGTCATCGACCAGAACGCGGGAAATCTGCCCTGCCACGCGGGGTGCCACAAACGTCACGTGCCCATTCACGAATGCGTCATTCGTGGAGACGGTGCTGAGCATCTCCTCGACATACGGGATGCCGAACACAAGGAGAGCCGCCAGGACAGCGACACCGAGCACGCCGGCCAGAAGCTTTCGCGTCCGCGTGGCCTTTCGGGCGTCCCGGGGCTCGGGGTGCGCGGATGTCGCGTCGTTGGCGGCCGGTTGCACATTGATCGAACCTGGCTTGTCGCTTTGCTCGGTCATGTCGGGCACCCGTTGCAAGGAGACGAAACGGACGACGCCGCAAAGGGCCACCATTCGTCCTAACCGGAATGATACCTCGGCCGCCCGCGGGAAGTCATGGCCCAGCCGCGCGTTCGGGCAAGTTGGACAACGACAAATCGCGTTTCGCCTGCCGCGCCGCGACTCGCGACGACCTTGTTACTCCCCGCTCCCCCGCCAAGCGCCTAGCTTGGATGCATGAAACAAGCACCCGCCGAAATCCTCCGCGAATACGGACCCTTCTCGGGCACCGACCAGGTGCACGGCGTCACCTTCGACGGCCAGCACGTCTGGTTCGCGTCCGGCGACAGGCTGAACGCCCTCGATCCGGAAAGCGGGAAGACGGCGCGCTCGATCGATGTCGCCGCCCATGCGGGAACCGCCTTTGATGGCCGGCACCTGTTTCAGATCGCCGAGGATCGCATCCAGAAGATCGATCCGCGGACCGGGCGCGTGCTCGCCACGATCCCCGCGCCCGGCGGCGGCGGGGATTCGGGGCTCGCCTGGGCCGAGGGGACGCTCTGGGTGGGGCAGTACCGGGACCGGAAGATCCACCGGGTCGATCCCGAGACTGGGGCGATCCTTCGGACCATCGAGACCACGCGCTTCGTCACCGGCGTCACCTGGGTCGACGGCGAGCTCTGGCACGGCACCTCGGAAGCCGACGAGAGCGATTTGCGGCGGATCGATCCCGCAACGGGAGAGGTGCTGGAGAGGCTCGACATGCCGCCCGGTGTCGCCGTGTCGGGACTCGAATCCGATGGCGGCGACCGGTTCTTCTGTGGCGGCGGACGCAGCGGGACCGTGCGGGCCGTCCGCCGGCCTCGGTGATCGGCCCCCTCCCGCGCGCCGCGAGAGGGGGGTGCCGCGATCAGGCGGCGCTTGGCGCGGCGTCGGTAAAGCCGGTCACCATGCGCAGCCTGCCGTCCTCGGCCAGCACCGCGAAGTCGGTGCCGCCGAAGAACAGCGGCGCCTGCTCGGTGCCGCCGGCGGTCCAGCTGAAGCGCACCCGGTCATGATGCGCCTCGATCCCGCTCGCCAGACGGAACCGATAACCGGTGAAACGCTCCTGCACGGCGGCGATCATGGCGTCGATCGCGGCGTGCCCGGTGCCCTCGCGATGGGCGTCGAGGTAGCGTCCATCGTCGCTCCACGCCCGCGCGACGACCGCGCGCCGACGCCCCGCGTCGGTCTCGTTCCATGCCGCGATGTAGTTGCTGACGGTCTCGTTGATGGAGATCATGATCCATACTCCCCTGTCGCGGACCACGGCCCATGCCGCTCGGTCCCGGATGCGGTAAAGCGCCCGCTTGGGGTCGGCGTCGATTACCTCGCAGGTCATGCGCTCGCCTTCGCGTAGACCCCGCGCTCCTCGGCCAGCGGCACGAAATGCGGCGTCAGGCCCAGCACCGTCTCCGCCGCCCCGAGGTAGAGCAGCCCGTCATCGGCCAGTTGCCGCGCGATCCCCGCCAGCACGCGCCGCTTCGTCGCCTGGTCGAAGTAGATCAGCACGTTGCGGCAGAACACCACGTCGAAGCGCCCGAGCGGGGTGGGGTCGGCGAGGAGGTTCCACTCGCGGAACCGCGCCAGCGCCCGCACCGGCGGCGTGACCCGCCAGTCGCCGCCACTTTCCCGGCGGAAATGGCGCATCAGCATCTGGATCGGCAGGCCGCGCTGCACCTCGAATTGCGTGTAAAGGGCCTCGCGGGCGCGAGTCAGTTGCTCGCGCGCGATGTCGGTTCCCAGGATCTCCACCGGGCGGTCCCGCAACGCGCTCTCCGCCAGGATCATGGCGAGCGAGTACGCCTCCTGCCCGGCGGCGGCGGCGGCCGACCAGATGCGGAGGGGGACGCCCCGCTGGCGGGCGTCGTGCAGTCGCGGCAGCGCCTTGGCGCGGAAATGGGCGAACGGATATTCGTCGCGGAAGAAGAAGCTTTCATTGGTGGTCATCGCCTCCACCACCTCGCGCTCCAGCGTCTCGGCGGAAGGCGCGCGGAGGCGGTAGGCGAGGCCGGCGAGGTCGCGGAGATTCTCGCGCCTGACGATGGGGGCGAGGCGAGTTTCGAGCAGATAGAGCTTGTCCGGCCCGATCGCGAGGCCGGAGCGTTCCCGTAGCAGTTCGGCGAACACCTGAAACGCGCCGCCCGATAACGCGACGCTCATCGCCGAACCACCCGCAGCAGGTCGAGCAGGCGCGGCGCGATCTCGGCGAGCGGCAGGACCGCGTGGCACAGCCCGGCCCGCGCGACGGCGCCGGGCATTCCCCAGATCACGCTGCTGGCTTCGTCCTGGGCGATTGCTGTCCCGCCGGCGGCGATCACGCTTCGCGTGCCGGCGAGCCCGTCATGGCCCATCCCGGTCAGCATCGCGACGAGCACCCGCCCGTCGAACGCGGCGGCGGCGCTTTCCAGCATCGGGTCGACCGAGGGGCGGCAGAAATTGACCGGCGCCGCATCGCTCAGCCGCGCCGTGGCACCCCTCGCCGCCGGCTCGATCAGCAGATGGCGGTCGCCCGGAGCAAGATAGACGCGACCGGGCGACAGCGCCTCGCCGTCGCGCGCCTCCGCGCAGGGCAGCCGGCCGGCCCGGCCCATGTGTTCGGCCAGGATCGGCGTGAAGGCCGCCGGCATGTGCTGCGTCACCACCACCGGGACCGGCATCGTCGCACCCAGGGCGCCCATCAGCGCGAACAGCGCCGGCGGGCCGCCCGTCGAACCGCCGATGGCGAGCAGGCGCGGCGCGATCTCGGCGAGCGGCAGGACCGCGTGGCACAGCCCGGCCCGCGCGA
>JBAWFF010000058.1:0-3204 GCA_049591635.1 Acetobacteraceae bacterium | reverse complement strand
GATCAAGGGCGCGGCGTCGGCCGTCGACTCGGTCGCCCATGACGAGCCCGAGGCCCTTCACGCACAGCGTCGCGCACACCCTGCGGTTCGCCGGATCGGGCTGCGCGACATCCGCGACTCGTTGGCTGCCGGGCTGGCTGATTTCGGTGCCGCGCGCACCGACGTCATGCTGCTTTGCATCATCTATCCCATCGCCGGCCTGGTCTTCGCGCGGCTGGCCTTCGGCTACGGCGTCGTCCCGCTGCTGTTCCCGGGGGTCGCCGGGTTCGCCATCATCGGCCCGTTCGCGGCGATCGGGCTCTATGAGATGAGCCAGCGGCGCGAGCGCGGCGAGGAGGTGTCGTGGGCCGATGCGTTGCGGGTGCTCCATTCCCCCTCGTTTCCCGCGGTGCTGCGGCTCGGCTTGATGCTCACGGGGCTTTTCCTGCTTTGGCTGATCATCGCCCAAGGGCTCTATGACATCACCCTCGGGCCGGTGGAGCCGGTATCGGCGAGCGCGTTCTTCCATGACGTGTTCCACACATGGCGGGGCTGGGCGCTGATCGTCTTCGGCGTCGGGATCGGCTTCCTGCTCGCCGTGCTGGCGATGTCGGTCAGCGTCGTCTCCTTCCCGCTGATGCTCGACCGCGAGGATGTGACGGTCGAGACGGCGATCAGGACGTCGGTGCGCGCGGTGCGGATGAATCCTGGCCCGATGGCGGCCTGGGGCTTCGTGGTTGCCGCCGGGCTGGTGATCGGGTGCATCCCCCTGCTGATCGGGCTTGCGATCGTCGTGCCGGTGCTCGGACACGCGACCTGGCACCTCTATCGGAGGCTGGTGGTTTCGCCGTAGATAAGACCCGCCGTGACCTCACTGAGCCGCCGGCGTCTGCTGGCCTCGGCCGCCGCGATGGATGCTATCGCGGCGCGCCCCGTATCGCGTGCACATGCGGCGTCATACTCGCCCATCACGGCCCGGCTCCGGCCTACCCCTTGATCAGGCCGCCGAACGGCACCCAGACCTTGCCGTTGAACTTCTCGAACTGGAGCTGGTCGATGATCGCCCAGTCGTCGGGCGTCGTGTTCACCTCCATGCCGGGAAGCGTCATCGGAATATGGAAATGCTGGATGGCGCCAATCTGCTTCATGAGGTTCTCGCGGCTGAGGTCCGCCCCGCATTGCTTGAGCACGTGGACCAGCAGCGCCGCGTCCGCGTAGCCCCAGACGTTGAACAGATCGGCCTTGTTCGCGCTCGGCTGGTACTTGGCGAGCCAATCGAGATACGCCTTCATCTCTGGGTCGTCCGACCAATGGGAGTCGCCCGGATCCTTGACGAACAGCGTCGAGATGATGCCGGTCGACTTGTCGAGCCCGGCCGGCACCAGCACCGATGAGATCGAGTTCGAGACGTTGACCAGGAATTGGGCCGGATGCCAGCCGATATCGGCGGCCTTGCGGATCGCCTGCGCGGCGGTCTTCGGGATCGTGATGTTGATGAAGACGTTGGCGCCGGCGGCCTGCAACGCGACGATCTGCGAATCGACCGTCGGATCGGTGGTCTCGTAGGAGACCTCCTTGACGATCTTGCTCATGCCGGCCGGCCCGAGGCCGTCATGGATGCCCTTCAGATAGTCCTTGCCGAAATCGTCGTTCTGATAGAGCACGCCGATCTTCGCCTCGGGCATGGTTTGCACGATGAACTTGGCGTAGATGCGCGCCTCGGCCTGGTAGCTCGGCAGGAAGCCGCAGGTCCAAGGGAAGTGCTTGGGATCGTTCCATTTGGTGGCGCCGGTCATGACCAGCAGCTGCGGCACCTTGCGGTTGTTCAGATACTTGTGCACCGCGGTGTTGGTCGGCGTGCCGATGCTGCCGAACACGGCGAACACCTTGTCCTCCTCGACCAGCTTGCGGGTCTGCTCCACCGTCTTCGGCGGCGAGTAGCCGTCGTCGAGCGAGATGAAGTCGATCTTGCGTCCGTTGATGCCGCCTTGGTCGTTGATCATCTTGAAATAGGCAGCCAACGAGCGGCCGACCGGGCCGTAACCCGAGGCCGGCCCGCTGTAGGGCACGGTGTTGCCGATCTTGATCTCGGTCGCGGTGACGCCGGGGCTGGATGTCGGCTGGGCATCGGCCACGCGAAGTGGCGGAATCGCGCCGAGCAACGCGGCCGCGATGACGGAACGCCGTTTTACCGACATGGAGCATCTCCCTCGATTGTTCGCAGTTCTCACTACGTCCATCCTCATGGCCGGGCCAGCCCCCGGATCAGGCCCGGGTCACTTCACCCGCATCCAAATCAGCACGGGACTGATCGAGACCGTGACGACCTGGTGCGTCCGATCCTCGCTTAGCCGGCTCGTATAACGCACGTCCAGCGCGCCCATGTCGGCGTGGCAGATGAACTGAAACGCCAGCGGGCCGCCGGCGAGCACCTTGATGCGCTCCAGCTTCGCATCCGGCGGCAGGCGGGCGGCGACCAGCGCGAGCGTACGGGGATCGCGGCAGCCGGGCGGAACGACGTAGCGGCGCAGATGCACGACGATCGCCGCGACACCGCCCGCGCAGAGAAGCGCGACGATGGCGAGGAGCCACCACCACCGCCGCATCGCACCCTCATCGCGTCTGGCGCGGCACGAACTGGCCGGTTCCCGGCGTGGCAAGCACGCTCGTCCCGTCCCAGATCAGGCGCCCGCGCAGTACCGTGGCGGCGACGCGCGCGCGCATCGCGCGGCCATGATAGGGCGACCAGCGTACCTCTGGCCGATCGACGATGCTGGCCTCGTCGAAGGTAAAGCGGCCCGGTTCCAACACCGCGATGTCGCAATCCGCGCCGACGCGCAGTGCCCCTTTCTTCGGAAACAGCCCATGCAGCCGCGCGGTGCGCTCGGCGCAGAAGCGGGCCATCAGGGTGGGCGACAGGCCGCGCTCGTCGAGCAGGGTGTACATGAGTGGCGCGAAGCTTTGCAGCCCGACCAGCCCGGCGCCGCATTTGAAAATGTCGGGATCGCGCTTGCGCTCGATCGGCCAAGGGGCGTGGTCGGTGGAGACATAGGCGATCTGGTCGGCCAGCAAGGCGTCCCACATGCGCGGGATCTCGGCGGCTTCGCGGAACGGTGGGTTGCATTTGCCGCGCCCGCCCAGGCGGACAATGTCGTCCTCGGTCATGCAAAGATAGTGGATGCATGCCTCGCCGGTGGCGTCGAACCCGTCGCGCCCGCCGCCGCG
>JBAWFF010000057.1:0-27112 GCA_049591635.1 Acetobacteraceae bacterium | reverse complement strand
GTTTCAGGGCGCGGGCGTGGCCGCCGGGGCGTCGCGCGCGCCGCTCGACCTGACGCGCGATTCGCATCTGCTCGCGAGGGGCTTCTGGCGCGAGGCCGACAATCCCTTCATGGGCCGACACCTCCATGCCGCGGCGCCGTTCCGCGAGGGCAGCGCGCCGTATGCGCTGGTGCGCCCCTCGCCCACGCTGGGCGAGCACAACGCCGAGGTGCTCGGGCGGCTGCTGGGCCTCGGCCAGGCCGATCTGGCCGAGTTGGCGGGGGCGGGCGTCATCGGCACAGAGGCGGTGGCGAAAACCAGTTGAGCTGCCATGCGGCGTTGGATCATTGAAGCCAGGGCGATTTCGACCTACGCTGGATTGACGTGGCGAGGGCTCGGCCGCAGAAGAACGGCCCCGCCAGGGATTAGGAGAGTCCGCTCTTGCAGCCGACAGATATCAAGGACCCTGAGTATTTCCACAGGGTCGTCGATTGCCAATGGGCGTGCCCCTCGCACACGCCAGTTCCCGAATACATCCGTCTGATCGCGGCGCGGCGCTATGCCGACGCGTACATGGTCAACTGGAAGTCGAACGTCTTCCCTGGGATCCTCGGGCGCACCTGCGATCGGCCGTGCGAGCCGGCCTGCCGGCGCGGGCGGGTCGAGGAAGAGCCGGTCGCGATCTGCCGGCTGAAGCGGGTCGCGGCGGACTACAAGGGCGACATCAAGGGGCTTCTCCCCTCCCCGGCGGCGACGTCGAACGGCAAGCGGATCGCCCTGGTCGGTGCTGGCCCGGCCTCGCTGACGGTCGCGCGCGATCTCGCGGTGATGGGCTACGAGTGCGTCGTCTTCGACGGCGACAACCGGGCCGGCGGGATGATCCGCAGCCAGATCCCGCGCTTTCGCCTGCCCGAGAGCGTCATCGACGAGGAGGTCGGCTACATCGTCGATCTCGGCCTCGAGCTGCGGCTCGGGGAGCGGGTCGACAGCCTCAAGGCATTGCTCGCGCAGGATTTCGACGCGATCTTCGTCGGCACCGGCGCGCCGCGTGGACGTGATCTTCAGGTCCCCGGCCGGACCGAGGCGGCTGCCAATATCCACATCGGGATCGACTGGCTATCCTCGGTGTCGTTCGGCCATATCGAGCGGATCGGCAAACGGGTCATCGTGCTGGGCGGCGGCAACACGGCGATGGATTGCTGCCGGACCGCCCGCCGCCTGGGGGGTGAGGACGTCAAGGTCATCGTCCGCTCCGGCTTCGAGGAAATGAAGGCCTCGCCCTGGGAAAAGACGGACGCGCTGCACGAGGACATCCCGATCCTGAACTACATGGTCCCGAAATCGTTCACCCACGAAGGCGGGCGGCTGACCGGGGTGATGTTCGAGAAGGTCCGCGCTGAATACGACGCCAAGGGAAGGCGGCGGCTGGTGCCGGCGGGCGAGCCCGAGCAGCATGTCCCGTGCGATGACGTCCTGGTGGCGATCGGTCAGGAGAACGCATTTCCCTGGATCGAGCGCGACATCGGGCTGGATTTCAACGAGTGGGACATGCCGGTGGTGGACGAGACCACGTTCCAGTCCACCAATCCGAGGGTGTTCTTCGGGGGCGACGCCGCGTTCGGGCCGAAGAACATCATCTGGGCGGTGGCGCACGGCCACCAGGCGGCGATCTCCATCCACAAGCTGTGCGAGAACGAGGACGTCCACGACCGGCCGCCGCCCATGTCGACGCTCGTGAGCCAGAAGATGGGCATCCACGAGTGGAGCTATGACAACGACATCATGCTCGACCTGCGCTACGCGGTGCCGCATCGCGACAAGGCGGAGGCCCTGCGCGACATCAGCGCCGAGGTGGAACTAGGCTATGATGACCGGCTGGCCTTCAAGGAGGCCGAGCGGTGCCTGAACTGCGACGTCCAGACCGTGTTTTCCGACGCACTCTGCATCGAGTGCGATGCGTGCGTGGATATCTGCCCCGAGGACTGCATCAGCTTCATCGACAACGGTGATGAAGCCGATTTGCGGGGGCGGCTGAGCGCGCCGGCGCGCAACCTGACCCAGGCGCTCTATGTCTCCGGCCCGCTGAAGACCGGGCGGGTGATGGCGAAGGACGAGGACGTCTGCCTGCATTGCGGGCTGTGCGCCGAGCGGTGCCCGACCGGGGCATGGGACATGCAGAAATTCCTCATCGACGTGGCACAGGCGGAGCACGTATGTCACAGACACTGACGCGCGCGCAGGGGCTGCAGCGGGTCAACGACTTCGTCGTCAAGCTCGCCAACGTCAACGGATCGGGCTCGGCGAGCGCCAACGCCCTGTTCGCCAAGTCGATCTTGCGGATGGGGGTGCCGATCGCGCCCCGCAACATCTTTCCGTCGAACATCCAGGGTCTGCCGACCTGGTACGTGGTCCGGGTGTCCGAGGCCGGATATCTCGGGGCGCGCGGCGGAGTCGACCTCATGGTCGCGATGAACCCGCAGACCTGGGACCAGGACATCCGCTCCATCGAACCGGGCGGGTATCTGTTCTACGACTCGACCAAGCCCCTGCCCGAGTCGAAGTTCCGCTCCGATATCGTCGTGATCGGGATGCCGCTGACCGAATTATGCAATGCACAATACACCGACCCCCGCCAGCGGCAATTATTCAAGAATATCATCTATGTAGGGGCGCTGTCGGCCCTGCTCGATATTGACGTTAGCGCCATCGAGACGCTGCTCGGCGAGCAGTTCCGCGGCAAGGAGAAGCTGATCGCGGCCAACGTGCAGGCGTTCCATATCGGGCGCGATTACGCCCTGACGCATCTCGAATGCCCGATCGGGCTGCGGGTGCGCCGGGCCGACGCGGTGGGCGATCTCATCTTCCTGGAGGGCAACTCCGCTGCCGCGCTCGGCGCCGTCTATGGCGGGGCGACCGTCGCGGCCTGGTATCCGATCACGCCGTCGTCGTCCCTCGCGGAGGCGTTCACCCGCTGGTGCGGGCGCTTCCGGGTGGACAAGGAAACCGGGCGCCATCGCTTCGCGATCGTCCAAGCCGAGGACGAACTGGCTTC
Source organism: Acetobacteraceae bacterium (assembly GCA_049591635.1). Lineage (GTDB taxonomy): Bacteria > Pseudomonadota > Alphaproteobacteria > Acetobacterales > Acetobacteraceae > DATFDN01. Next base: position 24,081 of record JBAWFF010000057.1, on the reverse strand, counting down.
GATCGGGATGGTGATCGGCGCCGCCTGGAATGGGGCGCGGGCGTTCACCGCGACCTCGGGACCGGGCATCTCGCTGATGCAGGAGTTCTTCGGGCTGGCCTATTTCGCCGAGATTCCGGCCGTCATCTTCGACGTGCAGCGGGCCGGCCCGTCCACGGGGATGCCGACGCGGACCCAGCAATGCGACGTCCTCGCCTGCGCCTACGCTTCGCACGGCGACACCAAGCACGTCCTGCTGTTCCCCGAGGACCCGCACGAATGCTTCGAGATGGGGGCGCTGGCCTTCGACCTCGCGGACCGATTGCAGACGCCGGTGTTCGTGCTGCTCGACCTCGACATCGGTATGAACGAGCGGCTGTGCAAGCCATTGAAATGGGACGATTCCCGGCGAATGGACCGAGGCAAGGTGATGACCGCCGAGGAGTTGCAGGCGGGTCGCGATTTCGGCCGCTACCTCGACGTGGACGACGACGGAATCGCCTTCCGGACCTATCCGGGCACGCATCCGACGCGGGGCGCCTTCTTCACCCGCGGTACGTCGAAGAACCGCTACGCGAAATATACCGAGGAAGGCGCGGCTTACGAAGACAACATGCAGCGCCTGCTCAAGAAGTTCCACACCGCCCGGCTGCTGGTCCCGGCGCCGGTCAGACGGGAGGCTGCGCGGCCGACCCGGATCGGGGCGATCTATTACGGCTCGACCGCGCCGGCGATGGAGGAGGCGGTCGACCATCTGGCCGAGCAGGACGTCGCGATCGACCTCCTACGCGTCCGCGGCTTCCCCTTCCATGACGACGTGGCCGCCTTCATCGACGCCCACGATCAGGTCTTCGTGGTCGAGCAGAACCGCGACGCGCAGCTTCGCACCTTGCTGATCAACGAACTGGACATCGATCCCGCCCGGCTGACGCGGGTGCTGCACTACGATGGCTCCCCCATCACCGCCCGTTTCATCGCCGACGCGATCGCCGGGGCGGCGGACGCGCTCCCGGTAATGCCGTTTCGGAAGGCCGCGCCATGACATTCATCCCCAAGCCGAAACTGCACCATCCCGACCTGCCCAATAATACGCTCGGCTTCACCAGGCGGGACTACGAGGGCGCGATCTCGACGCTGTGCGCGGGATGCGGACACGATTCGATCAGCGCCGCGATTGTCCGGGCCTGCTACGAGCTGTCGCTGCCGCCGCACCGAATCGCCAAGCTGTCGGGCATCGGTTGCTCGTCCAAGACGCCGACCTACTTCCTCGGCGCCTCGCACGGGTTCAACTCGGTGCATGGACGGATGCCGTCGGTGCTGACGGGTGCCAACCTTGCCAACCGCGACCTGATCTACCTCGGCGTCTCCGGCGACGGGGATTCGGCCTCGATCGGGATCGGGCAGTTCGCCCACGCCATGCGCCGCGGCGTGAACATGCTCTATATGGTTGAAAACAATGGAGTCTACGGACTGACCAAGGGGCAGTTCTCCGCCACCTCCGACAAAGGCGCCCTGTCCAAGCGCGGCGTGGTCAATACGGACGCGGCGATCGACCTTGTTGGCCTCGCGCTCCAACTCGGGGCCACATTCGTGGCCCGCAGCTTCTCGGGCGACAAGGCGCAACTGGTGCCCCTCATCAAGGCGGCGATCACCCATCAAGGGGCGGCGTTCATCGACTGCATCTCCCCTTGCGTCGCCTTCAACAACCACGAAGGGTCCACCAAGAGCTTCGATTACGTACGCGAGCACAACGAGGCGGTGAACTTCCTCGATGTCATCGAGGGCCGTGAGGAAATCGCGGTCGAATACGAACCGGGCACGGTGGAGATCGTGCGCCAGCACGACGGCAGCCTGCTGAAGCTCCGCAAGCTCGCCTCGGAATACAACGTGCACGATCGGATCGCGGCGATGACCTGGCTCCAGGAACGCGGCGCGGCGGGCGAGATCGCCACCGGCCTTCTCTACGTCGACCCCGAACCGGAGGATTTGCACCAGCACCTCCACACGGTCGAGACCCCATTCAACGCGCTGGACGAGGCAGGCTTGGTTCCCGGCGCCGCCGCGTTGGCGAAGCTGAACGCCGGTCTCCGCTGAGGCACCGGGGGGAGGCTCTTGGGGTAGTCCCCCTCCCCTTGCGGTGTTGCGCCCGCTGATATCAGGTCGCGAGACGAAGCAAGGGGCGACGCGAGGCACCCAGCGACGCATAAAGATCCACGTACTCCTCCGCCATGCGCTGAACGCTGAAGCGTCGCTCGAAGCGGCGTCGGATCGCCGTGCGCGATAGCGCGGCGGCAAGCGGGACGGCGGCGACGGCGCTTGGTTCATCACTGACGACGAAACCGGTCAGCCCGTGCTCGACGACCTCGGGAACGGAGCCGCGGTTGAAGGCGATCACGGGAGTGCCGCACGCCATCGCCTCGATCATCACGAGGCCGAACGGCTCCGGCCAGTCGATCGGGGTCAGCAACGCGATCGCCCCACTCAGGAACTCCGATTTGTCGGCATCGCCGATCTCGCCGATCAACTCCACGTGCCGCCCGTCGATCATCGGGCGGATGCGCTCCCGGTAGTAAGCTTCGTCGACTCGATCGATCTTCGCGGCGATCTTGATCGGAATGCCGGCGCGGCGGGCGATGCGGATCGCAACGTCTGGCGACTTCTCCGGCGAGATCCGTCCCAGGAAGGCCAGATAGCTGGGCTTGACCGGTTGCGGCGTCAGCAGGTCGAGCGGCAGGCCATGATAGATGGTCTGCACGAAGTTCGCGTGCGGCAACGGCCGGCGCTGAGAGTCGGAAATCGACACGACGGGCACTTGGCTGAATTTGTCGAAGATCGGCACCAACTCCGGCAAGTCCAACCTGCCGTGCAACGTGCTCACGAAGGGGGTACGATGGCGGCTGAACAGGGAGAATGGAAAATAATCCATGTGGAAATGAAGAACGTCGAAGCGAGCCGCCTGCTCGAACACGGTCTCCAGCATCAGGACATGCGGCGCCTGGAGGTCGCGGAGGCCGGCGTCGAACCGTAGCGCGCTTGGCCATGCCGGGTGTAGGTGGGCCGTCGTCACGGAATCCCCGCTGGCGAACAAAGTGACGTCGTGCCCCATGTGGACCAATTCCTCGGTCAGGTAGGAAACCACGCGTTCAGTGCCGCCATAGAGACGAGGCGGCACGGCCTCGGTGAGTGGAGCGATCTGGGCGATCCGCATATCTTGTGGTCCTCTAAAAGTCGGTTGGCCGACGCGGTGGGCTCAGCCCGCGGAAGATAGAACGCGACGGTCAGGTTTTTTTGAGGCGGAAGCTGCCTCGGATTCGGCCAAATCAAAGATGGGAGGCCAGAACTTGGCGCGGCTTGTGGTGGTATCCAATCGCGTGCCGCTGCCGAGCGAGAAAGGCGCGCGGGCCGGCGGATTGGCCGTCGCGCTTGCCGACGCGCTCACGCCCGGTTCCCTCTGGTTCGGATGGAGCGGACGGCGCAACGCTCGCCCGGAGCAGGAACCGGCCCTTCAGACCGCTGACGGCATCACTTTCGCGACAATCGACCTGAGCGAGTCGGATTATCAGCGGTTCTATGCGGGCTATTCCAACAGCGCCCTGTGGCCGCTGCTGCATTTCCGGCTGGGGCTCGTGAACTACCGCACCGAGGACTATTTGGGCTACCGGGCGGTCAACCGGCGGTTCGCGTGGGCGCTGGCAAAACTGCTGCGACCTACCGATCTTGTGTGGGTACACGACTACCATCTGATCCCGCTCGGCGCGGAGCTTCGCGCCCTCGGGGTGACCAATCAAATTGGCTTCTTTCTGCACACACCGTTCGGGCCGCCCGCGATCATGCGGGCGCTGCCGCATATCGACCCTCTCCTGCGCTCAATGTGCGACTACGACGTGGTGGGCTTCCACACGGAGACCTACCGCACTGCCTTCGTCGATTGCGTCGAGCAAATGCTGGGCGCCAAAGCCGGGGGCATGGGTCGGCTCGTCATCGGCGATCGTGCCTCCGCGTCGATCGTTGATCCCATCGGCATCGATGCCGAGGCGTTCGCCCGCATGGCCGTGCAAGCGGAGCGGAGCGCGGAATCGCTGCGGATGCGCGCCAGCCTGGGGGAGCGGCAACTGGCGATCGGCGTCGACCGGCTGGACTACTCCAAGGGGCTGATCAATCGCATGGAGGCATTCGGCCGGCTGCTCGCCCGCCACCCTGAGCATCGGCGCCAGGTCAGCTTTCTACAGGTGGCGGCCCGCTCGCGTGAGGACGTGAACGCGTATCGCGAACTTGGCGAGGAGTTGAACCGCATCGCCGGGGACACCAATGGCCGGTACTCGGAGTTTGACTGGACACCGCTGCGATACATGACCCGTCCGGTGCGCCGGCGTACCCTCGCGGGCTTCTACCGACGGGCCGACGTGGCGGTGGTGACGCCGCTGCGCGACGGCATGAACCTGGTCGCCAAGGAATACGTGGCCGCGCAGAACCCGGCCGACCCCGGTGTTCTTATCCTGTCCTGCTTCGCCGGCGCCGCTGACGAGATGACCGACGCCTTGATCGTCAACCCGTTCGACGCCGACGAGATCGCCGAGGCGATGCACCGCGCCTTGACCATGAGCCTGGAGGAGCGTCAGGAGCGGCATCGCGGGTTACGCGAGCGCGTGTGGCACTCGACGGCACGGCGATATTGCGAGGTTTTTCTCGGCTATCTCGGCCGGGGCGCCGATACCGCGTTAGAGGCGGCCCTGCCTTCCGCCGCGATCCTCGCGCATGTCGGGGACGACAATTGACGCATTCGCGAGGAGGCTCCGATGACCACGCTCCCTGTCCCCACGCTCGATCATGTGGTGGTCAACGTGCGGGACCAACTGGAGGAAGGTCAGCAGACCTACCGCCGACTGGGCTTCAACCTCACGCCACGCGGCTATCACACGCTCGGCTCCATGAACCATCTCGCGATCTTCGGGACCGAGTACCTGGAATTGATCGCCGCCCCCGCGGGCGAGCCGAGACGGACAGAGATTCTGGACGCAACCCCCGGCTTGAACGGCCTCGTCTTCGGCACCGAGGATTCCACGTCGGTGTACGAGGCACTGAGCGCTGCGGGGGTGCCGATCGAGCCGCCCAACGAGTTCTCCCGCCCCGTCGAGTTGCCCGACGGTGAACACCGCGACGCGGTGTTCCGTACGGTGCGCCTGAAGCCGGGCGCGACGGATGTCGGGCGTCTGTACTTCTGTCACCATTTCACCCGTGATCTCGTCTGGCGTGACGCTTGGCGGCATCACCCGAACGGCACGATCGGGGTGATGCGCGCGGTGATAGCAGCGGACGATCCGGCTCGGCTCGCTTCCTTGTTCGCGCGAATGTTCGGTGAGGCGGCGTTGCGGCGGGAAGCCGACGATGGCTATGCGCTCTTGCTGGGCCTGTCCCGCTTCGACATCGTTACCCGGGCCTCGCTCGCCGCGTCCTTCGGCGCGACGGCACCGGACGACATGGGGCGCGCCGCGTTCATGGCGGTGCTGACGATGCGGACCCATTCGCTCGATCAGGCGTCTGCGGCCCTGTCGGCGGGCGCGATCGACGCTCGCCGGGAAGCACGAAGCCTTATCGTTCCCGCTACCGCCGCCTTCGGTGTTACGCTGGAATTCCGCGAATAGGGGACGAGGAGGCCAATGGCGCCGCACATCGACTACTACGCCTCGCTGAACTCGCCCTGGACCCATTTGGGGGCGTCGCGCCTGGAGGTGATCGCGGCGCGGCATGGAGCAAGCGTGCGGATTTTCCCGGTGGATTTCGGCACCATCTTTCCAAACTCCGGCGGGTTGCCGCTGCCCAAGCGCGCACCACAACGCCAGGCCTATCGGCTGATGGAGCTGGAGCGATGGCGGGCGCATCTCGGGATTCCGATCCGCATCAAGCCCCGCTTCTTCCCGGCCAAGGAGACCCAGGCGGCACACTGCGTGATCGCGGCGCGCGAGACGATCGGGGATGGTCCGGCGATCGCGTTGGCGCATCGTGTGTTGCGGGCGCTGTGGGAGGAAGAAAAGGACACTAGGGACACCGCGACGCTCGCGATGCTGATCGAAAATGCCGGCCTGGACGCGGCGGCGCTGATGGCCCTCGCTGCCGAGCCGCGATGGTCGGAGCAGCGCCTACGGGACACCCAGGCAGCGCTCGCGCGCGGCGTGTTCGGAGCACCGAGCTACGTCATCGGCGAGGAAATATTCTGGGGCCAGGATCGGCTGGAATTCGTCGAGCGGCGGCTCGCGGGAAACCGTCCGAATTGATTGGCGGACGGGGCGCGAAAGGCCAATTAGGGTCGTATGAAACGACTATCAGTGACGCGCTGCGTCGTTGTGTCTACAAACCCTGTTCGCAACCGCGAAAGGTGTCTACAAATGCTGCATGTGCGAAGGGCATTGCGTCTGCAAATGCCGCACCTGCGAAGGCCAAAGTGTGCACAGATCCGGGGCCGGCGCCGTCGATGTGACTATATCTTCGGGGCTACCTAGCTTCTCGCGGCGAGCCGCGGCAGCACCTGCTCACCATAGAGGCGCATCGACGCCTCGGCATCGGCGATCACGATGTTGTTGAAGTTGACCTGCAGTGACGCGACCTCGAATCCGCCGACCTGGTTGGCATAGGTGGCGGCGGTGTCCAGGATGCACTCCGGCGTTCCGACCCAGGCGGCGCACTTCGCCACCTGCGTCTCGAAATTCTCCCGTGCCAGCCCCGCGATCACCTTGTCGTATCCTGGATAGTCGGTCGATTCCGCCCCGCCGATCCACTCTCCGGCGGCATCCACGAGCGATCTGAGGTAGCGGTTCAGCGGCACCCGGGCGATGCGTTCGGCCTCTTGCTGATCGACGTGGCAGAACATGTGGAACGCCATCATCACGGTGCCCGAGCCGACGTGACCCGCACGAGTCCGCGCCTCGCGATTGATACCGAGCAGCTCCGCCATCGCCCCGCCCGCCATCGGGATCGCCATCACGCCGTAACCGGCGGCGCCGGCACGCTCAAAGGATTCGGGCGTGGCAAGGGCGGCGACGAAGAAAGGAGGACGCGGCCGCTGCGTCGGACGCGGCAGCGACGTGACATCACGGAAGGAATGAAAACGTCCCTCGACGCTGACGTGTTCCTCCTCCAGGAGCCGGCGAACCTGCTCCACGCCCTCGTCGAACCGCGCCCGACTGTCGTCGAGGCGCACGCCAAAGCGGGCGAACTCATGCGGCAGGAAGGCGCGTGCAAAACCAACGTCGAGCCGACCGTCGCACAGCGCATCCAACATCGCGATCTCGGCGGCGAGCTTCAGCGGATTATTGAACGCCGGCAGCACCGCACCGGTGACGAGCCGCGCCCTGCGCGTCCTCTGCGCGGCGGCGGCCAGGAACAGCATCGGATTGGGGCTGTAGCCGCCATAAGGATGGAAAAATAGTGCTCGACGGTGCGGACGTGGTCGTAGCCGTAGCGATCGCACAATCCGACCAGGTGCAGCGCCTCCTGCCAGTAGTCGCGGCCGGATTTTTGATCGGGACCGACGTCGGGGAAAAACTGGATACCGCTCTGCATGGCGCGAGAGAAGCGGGGCGGGACCAGCCGCGCAAGACCGGCCCCGTCCCGCGGGCTATTCGGCCGCGGCTGCCTGCGGACGAAGGTCCTTCGAGTATTCGATGCTGATCGGCGCCTCGGCCTCAAAGGGCGAGCGCAGGCCAAGCGTCTTGCCGTGTTCACGCACCGCCGGCATCACCTCCTGGCAGAGCAGGCGAATGCAGGTACGGGTGTCCTCGGGGCTTACCTTCCCGTCGTTGGCCCAGAACCCCATGATGCCGGGGCGGGTCTGCTCGATCAGCGCCTTGAGGGTCGGGATCACGGTCTTCGGGGTACCCGCGATGATCATGGTATTGGCGACCTGCTCCTCGAAGGTCGGGCTGCCGCGCGGGTTCTTCGCCCGCCCAACCGCGAACTCCACGAAGTTGCGGCGTCCGGAGGGCGAGAAATAACCCGAGGGATTGGCCCACACGGGATGGGCCAGCCCGGTGAACTCGCCCTGCATCCACATGAATTGCCGCGCGTTCTCTAGCGCCTTTTCCTCGGTCTCCTGGACGTGGACCCGGATCAGGTAGCCGAAATTCTCCGGCCCCGCCTCGTAGCCGACCTCGCGCGCTTGCTGCGAGTACATGCCCCAGATGGCCTTGGTGGCGTCGATCGCGGTGTTCAGCGCGATGTAGGGATAGCGGTGCCGCGCCGCCCAAAGGACTGTTTCCTTCGACAGCACGCCGGGAATCCACACCCTCGGATATGGCTTTTGCAGCGGCACCGCCCAAGGATTGACCACTCGGTGCTGATAGTGCGTGCCCTCCCACCGGAACGGCCCGGGCTGGGTCCAGGTCTTCACGATCAGGTCATGCGCCTCCTCGAACCGCTCACGGTTGAAGGCGGGGTTCACGCCGCTGGCGAGTTGCTCCTGTCCGCCGCCGCGCACGAAGCCGGAGACCAGCCGCCCCTTGCTGATCATGTCGATCATGGCGAGTTCCTCGGCCATCCGGATCGGGTTCTCGGCCAGCGGCAAGGGGTTGCCAAGCAGTACGATCTTCACCCGCTTGGTAACCGCCGCGAGGATCGAAGCGAACACGTTGGTTTTGGCTTGCATGCAGAACGGAGCATTGTGATGCTCGTTCAACATGATACCGTCGGCGCCGCATTCGTCCGCGTAGATGTAGTCCTCGAGGTATTGGTTGTACAGCCGGCTGCCGGCCACCGGATCGAAGTTCCGATTGGAGAATGTCAATGCGGTCGCACCGTACCGCCGTCCCTCGTCGGCGTCATAGGCGGACATCGGTTGCTCGGTGAAATACATCAGGTGCATGGGTTGCTCCTTGATCCGGCCGTTGCTCAGGCAGCGTTCACGAAGTCGGTCACGAGGCTCGCGAGTGCCTCGGGTTTTTCCATCTCGATCAGATGTCCGCAGCCGGGTACGATCTCCAGCCGGGCCTGACGCAACGCTCGGGCATAGGCATTCCCGGCGCTTCGCGGCACGACTTTGTCGTCGTCGCCCCACACGATCAACGCGGGCGCGCGCACCCCGCCAAGCAGGTAAGGCAGCGTCTGGCTGTACATGTAGGGCTTCCACGCGGTCCGAAAGCACATCTCGCGGGCGATGTCCCACGCCTCGAGCTGATCGGTCGTGACGTCGCCGAAGACGCGACGGAAGTTCTCCTGGTCGTGAAAGCCAGCCTGCGGATAGGCAATATAGGAAATGATCGCTTGATCCAGGATGTCGCCCTCAGCGGGCTTGATTCCCATCGGCGCGGCCAACACAAGACGATGGAAGTCCCGGGGCGCCAGGCTCGCCATTTCCGCGGCGATCCAGCCGCCGAAGCCGAGCCCGATCAGGGAGACGTTGGTCAGCCCCTGCTCGGCCAGCAGCCACTGATGAACGGCCGCGATATCGCGGACGCTGCGCATCCAGCCTGGCCGCGCGGACAGGCCCCAGCCGGGATGGTGCGGGACCAGCACCGTGAACCGCTCCGCCAGCAGATCGTAGAATGGCAACCGACCCGGCGTGCCGATATCGTGATGCAAGACCAGAAGCGCCGGCCCGCTGCCGGCACGCGACAGATGCAGCTTGACCCCCGCCAATTCAGTCGTCGTGTCGGACCAGGCCACGTCTGACGCCATCCCCTGCCTCCTTGATCGACTCTCGCCGAGAGGATAGGCGTCGATCTTCCGCCTTGTCCAACGCGGGCCCGGCATTATCTGTCGCGGGCCGCCACCCGGGCGGGGCGACCCGAGCTAACGGGGCGGTCGGAACACCACAGGTCGGCGGTCAGTACGGAATGTTCGGCTTGTCGGTCTCCGACGTGTTCGCCTTCGCCCAGCAGCACCCGGGGCTGCAGGCGTTCGCGATCATTTTCGCGACCTTCATCCTGGAAGACGCGGCGACGGTTCTCGCCGGGATGCAGGCGGCCGATGGCAGCCTCTCGGTCCCGCTTGCCCTCGGCTCCCTCTACGTAGGCATCGTGCTCGGCGATCTGGGCCTGTATGGACTGGGCCGGATCGCCGCGTATGTTCCCTGGGTGGCTCGACTGCTACCCCCCGCGCGAACCGAGATGGTGCGGGCCTGGCTACGCGGGCGGGTGTTCCGCGTCGTGCTGGTGAGCCGCTTCCTGCCCGGGGTGCGGCTGCCGACCTACACGACCTGCGGCTTTTTGGGCGCCAGTCTGCGCCAATTCACCCTCGCCACGATGATCGCGACCGTATTCTGGACGTCGGCACTGTTCACCCTCTCGACACGCGTGGGCTCGTTCTTGATGGACCATTTCGGGATATGGCGCTGGGCGGGCGTTTTGGGGCTGATCGTGGTCGTGACTTTGGCCGGCGGCATCGCCCGCCGCTTGCGGAGCCAGTCCGGCAAGCGGAGATCCTCCCGCCCGAGACCGCAATTTGAGGACGCACACCAGCGATGAGCACCAACGCGGCCCTGGCACGGGTAGACCGGCAGCCCCGGTCGGAGCGGCCGATTTCGTTTTTCGAGTTCTGGCCGAGCTGGCTTTTCTACACGCCCGTGGTGGCCCATTGCATCGCGCTCGGCCTGCGCCATTGGTCGCCGGCACTTCTCACTGCGGCGAATCCGGGGATCACCGCGGGTGGGCTTTGCGGCGAATCCAAGACCTCCATCCTCGACCAGATTGCCGATGGAGCGGACCGCGCCGCGCTGGCTCGCTATACCGTCCTGGATGCAACCGGGACGGAAGCCGACCTTCCGGCCGCCGAGGCCGCGATGCATGCGGCTGGGCTCGCCTGGCCGATCGTGGCCAAACCGGACATCGGCTGCAACGGCACCGGCGTTCGGCTGGCGCGGGGACGCGACGACCTCCTGCGTTATCTCGTGGGCTTTCCGGCGGGTCAGCGCGTGGTGCTTCAGGAATTCATCGAGTACGAGAACGAAGCAGGCTTGTTCTATGTCCGCCACCCCAACGAGCCGCACGGCCGGATCACCTCGCTCACCTTGAAGGCTACTCCGTTCGTCGTGGGGGACGGACGGACCACTTTGCGCGACCTTGTGCTGGCGGACGCTCGGGCGGGGCAGCTGGCGCACCTCTACTTTCCGCGCCTCGCCGCACGCCTTACCGAAGTGCCGGCGCAGGGGGTCCGGGTGGCGTTGGTGTTTGTGGGAAACCACTGCAAGGGCGCCATCTTTCGCGACGGTGTCGGCCATATTACTCCGGCACTAACAGCACGCCTGGAACGGTTCGCGCGTGCCATCCCTGACTTCCATTTCGGACGGATCGACGTGCGCTTCGCTTCGCTCGCCGCCCTCGGTCGGGGCGAGGGATTCCGGGTGATCGAGGTGAATGGCGCGGGCTCGGAGGCAACTCATATTTGGGATCCTCGCACGTCACTGGGGCAGGCATGGCGCAGCCAGTTCCTGCATTACGGCCTCGCCTACCGCATTGGTGCCGCCAACCGCGCGCGTGGGGCGCGCCCCACGCGGGTCCGGGAACTTTTGCGGTTGTGGCGGACCCAGCGACGCCTGATGGCAGCCTACCCAATAAACGACTGACCGCTGGCAGAAGAAGTGTTGCGGCGCGCCCCGGTTTCGGGCGAGGAAGCGTCGATGATGACCGCGATCCAGGCCGTCGGCCTCGCTCTGCTACAGGGCGCTACAGAGCTGTTTCCAGTCAGTAGCCTCGGCCATGCCGTGGTGCTGCCCGCCCTCCTGAATTGGCGCGTGGACCAGAGCGCGCCTTCGTTCCTGCCCTTTCTGGTGATGCTCCATGTGGGCACCGCCATCGCGCTCCTGCTGTATTTTTGGCGCGACTGGTGGGCGCTTCTGATTGGCATCCTGGGAATCGGCGACACTCATCAGGTGGCCGAGAGCCGGCGCGTCGTCTGGCTCATCGTGGTCGCGACTATTCCCGGAGTGATCGTGGGTTTTCTGTTGGAGCATATGCTTCGGGGATTGTTCGGCGTGCCCGTGATCGCCGCCGCCATGTTGATCGTGAACGGCTTGCTCCTGCTGTTCGGCGAGCAACTACGCGGAAGCGGCCATCGTCAGCTCTCGACCCTCACAGTCGCCGATGCGCTTGCGATCGGTTGCTGGCAATGCACCGCGCTGGTACCTGGCATTTCACGTTCCGGCGCCACCATCGTGGGGGGGTTGCTTCGTGGGATCGACCACGCGGGATCGGCGCATTTCTCGTTTCTGATCGCGACCCCGATCATTCTCGGTGCCACCGTCCTCGAGGTGCCGAAGCTGCGCCACGCCGGGGTGGCGCTCAGCGGCAACGTTGTCGAGCTGTCCATTCTCGCGGCGGTCGTGGCCGGACTGACGGCTTATGCCAGCACCGCCTTCTTGATGCGCTACTTCCGCGGCAACGACACCTGGGCCTTGAACCCGTTCGCCTACTACTGCTTCGCCGCCGGGGCAGGCAGCTTGGCAGTGCTGCTGTTGCGCTAGCTCAACGAGGGCCGGCCAGCCGGCGGGCCGTTCGCAGCAGTATCTGGCGGTCCTCGGGCGCGCAGTCGCGGTAGAGGCGCAGTATGGCTATCTCGTCGGCGCTGCTCGCCTCGGGGATGCCCGACGGGCCGCCCTGCATCAAATACTCAACGCCTACCCCAAGCACCTGCGCGATGCGCGCGAGATTGCCGGTGATCTGGCCGGAGCGGCCGGTCTCCCATTGCGCGACCGCACTCCGCGAGACGCCCACCGCCGCCGCCAACTCCTCCTGGGTGATTCGTCGCTCCTGACGGGTCGTGCGGATGCGTTCACCGATCTCCTGCGGGGTGCTCATCGGAGCAACCTACGTCATGAAGACTAACCAGAAAAGGGATTTATTGGCACAGTTGGTTAATCCTATTGACTTTCTCCAGGCAGTCACACTAACTAGGGTTCCTGGTTTGTTCGAGACGAGGTTGCCAATGCCCACTCCCGCCGTTGTCGTCTCCCTCCCGAGCGCCTGGACCGAAGCCCTCGATGCGCAAATCCGCCGCCTCCGTGCGGAGAACGCGACTTGGGATGAAATCGCCCGCCTCCTGGGGCGCAGCCAGGACCTCATTGAAGCGCGTGCCCGCGCGATTAGCGCCCGGTGCGCGCCGCCGGACTTCGTCCGGCCACACGATGATCCCGGGCGCGAGCCGTTGCCCGCCGGTCATCCTCGGAGCTGGGGGCCTCTGACCGCCGGCACATTACTCGAAGGGGTCGACTATCCGCTGCCGTTCTTCTTCCGCTGATCCGGTCCGAGGAGGTCCATCCAAATGTCGCAGTTTCATACCGAGGCGACCACCGCCGAGGCGCATATCGATGCAGCCCTGGTAACCCGACGGTTGGAGGAAGCTGGCGCGGCACTTCTAGCGCTGCCTAACACCGGCTGGACCACCAGGCTCCGAACCTCGAATCTCGACATCGTACGGATCGCCATGGACAGCTATGCTCCGGCCGACAAGCGCATCCGCCCCCCGGTGCCGTCGGCGGCCGAGATCAGCCGGATGGATGAGGCGATGGGCTGGATCCTGCTGATTCCCGTTGATCGGTATGTCTTGCGCCGCATCGTCGGTGCCCGCAGCCTGGTTAATCCGATTACCGAGCGTCACCTCTTCCCTTGGCGCAGGTTGGCGGCAGCCATGGGGGCGGATCACAAGGCCATCCAACGCTGGCACGCCGAGGGCATCAGCAGGATCGTCGCGGCACTTAACGGCGTGGAGGCCGGGGGGCGCGCTAGCGCCCAGCGGTCCGCGACGACCGGCGGGCGGGCCGATAACGCAGCAGCGGGAGCGCCGGAGAAGCGGGAGCGACCGCGTTTTCGGCAAGCCCAGCCAGCCTAAGGCCCTCCGCATAATGCCCCAGATCCTGTTCGCGCGTGAGCGGTGACCTGCGTAACGCATCGCTTATGGTGAAGCCCGGTTCCAGATCGAGGAGCCGGGCACGGACCGCATGCGCCTCCGCTTCGCGACCGAGATGCCCGAGGGCAGCTAGCAGCACCTTATAGCTGGACGAGAAGATCGGGTTTAGTTCGATCGCGCGCCGGCCGATCTCAGCAGCCATCTTGTACTCATGGCGCAGCAAGTACGGCATGGTCAGGGCCATATCGAAGAAGAAGCCGTGCGGATCGTACGGGGAAAGGATCTGCGCTTGGTTGATGCGTCGGATCGCCTCGTCTAGCTCGCCGAGATAGCAATGCGCGAGGCCCGACAAGCACCAAGCAAGCGCGAGGTTGGGGTTGATCGCCAAGGCTCGCTCGTGGAGTGCCCGCCCCTCCTGCGCCTTGTCGTCCAAGAAGCCCCGCACATGACCCGCTAGCGTCAGCGCACGCGCATCACCCGGATCGAGAGTCACTGCCCTCTCTGCCAGCATGCACGCCTGCCGGATCGCTACACCGGTGTCCTCTGCCCAACCTTGTCCTACCAGGAAGATGTGCCAGTGCGCCAGCCAAGCATGCGCCGGAGCGTTGCCGGGGTCGAGAAGAAGGGCTTCCTCTAGCATCTGTCCGGCCGCACGAAAGTCAGCCTGATCAAGCCGGTAGATGGCCGGTATCGCCCGCAGCATCAGATCGTGCGACGTCGGATCAGCGCGCCGCCGGGCAACGGCGCGCTTGCCCTCGCGCAGAAGCAGTTCAGGCGCGATCTGGGCCACGATAGCCGAGGCGATTTCGTCCTGAAGCGCCAAAATGTCGTCCACCGCCCGATCGAAGCGGTGCGCCCAGATCACCTCGTCGGCAGCATGCATATCAAGCAGCCTTGCCATGATCCGCACACCGTGGGGACCGCGTTGGATGGTCCCCTCCAAGAGAAAATCGAGCTTGAGGCTGCGCCATGCCAGACTCGCGTCGCGCGACTCGGCGGCAATCGCAGCAAGCGAGGGGCTGGAAACGCACGATATCCATCGGAACGGGGCGAGCGCGGTCGTGATCTCCTCCGCCAAGCCCAGTGAAAGTTCATCGACCCGGTTCGGATCGAGTGCTCGCGGCGGCATGATCCCCACGCGGATGCGCGTGCCGGGCTCGGTGCGTGCGCGCGCAGACGCGGACGCGACGATGCGGACTTCGCGATCTGATCCGCGCACGGAGACCACATCGCACGCGATCGCTCGATCCTCGCGGAGCGCCCTGGCAAGGTTCAGGGTTTCGGAGGAGGGCTCGAGCCCGGCGTGCTCGGCAAGCGCGGCCTTGCATCGCGCGAAAGCATCGGCCGCCGCCGTGCGGTCGCCAGCGTGTCCGTAACTCTGCATAACTGCGCGCCACGCGCCCTCGTGCGCCGGGTCGACTCCAAGAAGTTGCTCAGCCGCCGCCAGCACCTCGGACGGCTCGGCCGCCTCCCCCAGAGCGGTCTCGGCCAGCCCGCGTGCGAGGAGCACCAACCGCTGCCGCTCGGCACTGAGCCAACGGTCGAACGAAGGATCGAGGCCATTGAGATCGTCCAGAAAGGACGGGCGATAAAGCGCAAGCCCTTCCGGACGATGTGGTCTCGCTTGCCTGAGGGCGCCTACGTCCACCCAAATCAGGTCGGCGCGCAACGCGAGGTAGTTGCGGTCGACTTGGAGCAAGTTCCTCGCCTCTGCCCCGAGCACATCGTGAAGCTCATGCAGAGCCTGACGGAGAGAAGCACGCGCCTGTTGGGGATCCCGCCGGCTCCAAAGTAGAGCGGTTAGATGCCCACGCTGCACGGGATCCGGCGCGCGCAGGGCCAGAATGGCAAGTACCGCGCGAGTCTTCCGCATCTTCGGCAGTACGGATTGTCCCGCACGATCGCGCGCGGACATGGCGCCGAACAAGCCAACGTGCAGCGCCGCTCCGGTATAATCCGATCGTCGGAGCAAGACTATGTTCGATGCGTCCGAATGGGCGATCGGATACCTCGCTAACTGAGGGCTTGGAGCGGACCATCAACAACCTGACGGCGAAATATAAACGCGAGACTAACGGAATGCGAGAAAAGATTGCCGCCGCTAGAGTTAGGACTTTTGTCTGGACTCACTAGGAAAATAAGCTTGACATCGCTCCCTGGTTGGAGTATGTCTGTCTCAGTCAACGGGCGACGTATGCCCGCCTCTCTCCAGAGTTCCGACCACTCGCGGCCCTGCCTCTTCGGCGGGGCCGTTTTCGTGTCGGCGTCTGGTCTAGGGGCTACGCAGCCTCGAGATAAATTCGTAACCCACAGGAGTTCAACATGAACAAGACCGCGCTGCTGCCCGAGCCCGTCCGCGCCGCGACGTCCGATTCCGGCCGCGTGCGCCTCGGCGGTGGCTATCGCTTGCCGGCGCCAGTGCCGACCGAAGTGGCCGACACCGGCCGTATCAGCGTGGGCGGGGGTTACCGTCTGCCGGCCGTCCGCGCCACCGCGTGATGACCCCTTCGTCCCGCAGCTGCTTGCGCCGCGGGACGGCTTGCCCCCGCTCATGAGGCAAACATGCCCGCTCAGCCATCCGGCCCCTCTGTCCGGTTCTATCGCATGATCGAGCAGGCCCGCCCGCCCCAGCGTGCCGACCGCTCCGCGCTCGGCACGCTTCCGACCCGCGCCTACCGCTACTGCGACGCGATCACAGCGGCTTCCGCCTTCGGGTGGTATGTATTCGCGCCGATGGAACTACGTCTCATCTGGGATGGTGCCGATCTGTTCTGGCACTACGCTGGAGCTGCCGACTGGCTCCCGCTGCAGCCGTCAGCGCAATTCCCCGGCCAGTCCGCCCGCTTCGACGCTGCCGCTCCTGAAACGTTGAGAGGCTGCTCGCCGCCATTTCTCACTGCGCTGCCGGAGCCCGGCACAGTGCAGATTTGGACCGGGCTTATGGCACGCGCCGCGCCGGACTGGAGCCTCCTGGTGCGCGGTCCGGCCAATCTGCCGTGTCCCGGCGGCTTCTCCGTCTACGAGGGGATCGTTGAAAGCGATCGCTGGTTCGGTCCCCTGTTCATCAATCTACGCCTGACTCGTACCGGCATCCCGATCCGACTCGCGTCCGACTTTCCGCTGATGCAAGTCCAGCCGCTGCCGCGCCCCGCCTACGCCGAGGAGACCTTGAGAGCCAGCGAGTTGGTGTCGGAACTCCGGGACTTCGCTCCGGCTGACTGGGCCGACTACCAGGCCAGCATAGCCGGCCCCAGCGCCGATCAAGATCGACCCTTCGGCGCCTATTCGGTCGGTGCCCGCAAACGGCGCAAGGGCAGTTGCCCGTACGCGCCCGGTTCGCGGGCGCCAACGGCGTCCGCCCACAGCTGAGACATCAGCCGACAGCCACCTGATCCGCCTCCGGCGATGGGTCGCCGGTGGCCGTTCGGTCGAAAGTTCGACAACCCCGGAGACATCATGAACTCCAGAATCAGAGGCTGGCTCCGCCAGCCGACCACGATCCATGGCATTGGCGTTCTCACCGCGACGGCTGTGGGGATCGGTGCCTACTACGTGACCGGAAGCCCGGTGACGGCGGCCGGTCTCGCGGGGTCTGCCTTCGGCGTGATCGCCACGCTGATGAACGATGCCAACGCCGACAAGTCGCGCGTCGAGGCGCTGGTAAGCGATGCCGTTACCGCGATCGCGACTCAGCATCTCGGCCCGATGCTGCCTCAGCTAGCGACGGACGCGTCTCGCGCATTGCGGCCCGACGCCGCGGTCACCCCACCCGCAGTGTCCACCACCGCTTGATCCCGGAGAGCCATATGCACCGACGCACCCTGCTGGCGGGCGCCGCCTTGCTCGCCGCGACCTCCCTCGCCGCCTGCGCGACGGGAACGCCTACTCCCGCCGCCGTGGCGAGCGACGTAAACCTCATTGCGACCGCCTTCGCCGCGATGCTGCCCACGCTCGCCTCGATCCCCGGCATCAACGCTTCCACGACTGCTTCCGTCAATCAGGCTATCGGCGACCTTCAGGTCGCCGCCACCGCGATCGTGTCGGCCGCCACGACCGCCGCTGCACAGCCTGTGGTCAGCCGCGTAGAGACGGATGTCAACGCAGTCATCGCTGTACTGGCCGGGTTGCCCCTGCCGGCGCCGATCCCGGCCGTGCTGGAGGCTGCGTCAGTCCTCCTCCCGATCATCGAGACCGCCGTGGGAATGACGACCCTGGTGGGCATCACACCCGCCACCATGACGCCCACGCAAGCCCGCGCCGCGCTACGTATTGTGGCGACGCAGATCAGCAAATGATCTCACTAAGCCCTTCCGCCGCGGACCCTTGCGTCAGGCGCCTCGGCCGGCGCGCGCATAACCCGGCCCGGCTGGCACTGATCCCCATGCTCAACCGCTATCTTGGCGTCCAGGAGCCCGGCCGAGCGGTAGATTGGACGCGCGATATCGCGCCCGGAACATGGGGGATGTGCGGCAACGATACGCTAAGCGACTGCACCGCCGCCGCGATTTCGCACGCCGTCAGCACCTGGCAGAGCTACGTTCCTCCGCTGACCTTCATGTCCGATGCAGAGGTCATCCGACTCTACTCCGCCACGAGCGGCTATGTGGCGGATGATCCCGCCACCGATCGTGGGGCGGTCTGTCTCGACGTGCTGAACTACTGGATGCGTAACCAGGTTGGAGGCGAAGCCCTGACGGCGTTCTGTGCCGTCGATCCGAAGAACGTCGCCCATGTTCGGGCCGCGTTGGAAATCTTTGGCGGCCTTTATGTGGGTGTCACCCTTCATGAGGCTCAGCTCGATGGGGCAGGCGAGTGGGACGCGACCACGGATGCGATCGCCGGCGGACACTGCATCTGGGTCGTCGGGGCGGACGACGAATGCCTGACCTGCATCACCTGGGGCGAGACGCAGCGCATGACATGGGCGTTTTGGAACGCCGCCGCGGACGAATGCTATGCGTTGCTGTCGCCGCGCTGGTCCCAAGCCGGCCGCACGCCGGAAGGATTCCCAATCGCGGCGATGATTGCTGATATGGCAGCATTGGAAGAGTGGCGCGGCTGACGTTTACCGCTACTCAAACCACTATCGATTGTCCCTGCCCTGTCGCTTGGCCTTGCGTGCGGCGCGCTTGCCACAGCGCTACGAAATCGATCGGCTGGAGCAGAACAGGTGGAAAGCCCCCCTCGCGCGTCACGTCGGCAAGGAGGTTGCGCGCGAAGGGGAAGAGGATACGTGGGCACTCGACCAGCAATACCGGCTCGACCGCGTTCTCCGGCAAGCCTGAAAGCGTAAACACGCCCGAATAGGTCAACTCCGCAACAAAAATTGCGTTGGTCGTCGCCGCAATTGGCGCTTGTCCATTGCTGCCCTGCGTCGTAGCCGCCCCGGCCGCCTGCGTTCCGGCAGGAGCTTCATGGGCCTCGGCACGGATCAACAGCGAGACCTCGAAGACGTCCTGACCGTCCTGGATGCGCCGAGCCTGCACATCGAGGTTGATATTGACCGCTGGCTGGGCGCGGAGCTGGGTATAGATCTGTGGGGCGCCGGGAACCTCGAACGACAGGTCCTTCACGTACTGAATGTTCACCACGAGCGGCGGACGCTGCTGAGCGGTTCCGACTTGTGGGGTTGTCTCTGACATGGCGCTCTCCGTTTCGTGCCGTCCCGGTAGCAGATGCCAGCGCCGGCGGGAAGCGCGGGTTCACCCTTCTCGGCGGAACGTCACCACCAGGACGTCGCGATAGCCAGGTAGCGCCGGATCGATCGGCGCGACCGGCGTGACGCCGTGCATCACCCGGTTGTCATCAACCAGCGCGGCATCCAACGGCTCGGTCAGCGTGAAGCTGCCAAGTGTTCGACCGGCGAGGTTGGTTACTGCGGTCACACCCTCACGGATGTTGCGCCGACCCACCAGCAGCACCAGCACATGGTCGACGCCGTCCTGGTGCGTCCCCTCGGGCGTCGGACGGCCGGCTTGGCCGGCACGGGCCTCGATACGGAACTGGTGGATCTCGATATGCCAACGCGCCGCAGGCGTTAGCGACTCGAACAGCGCGCAGCAAGCCGTCAGCACAGCCGTCATCGTCGGTCCGGCGCCGATCTCGGAGCGCACCGGCTCGAACCAACGGGCAATGCCACCATTCAGCGCGTTGTAGTCCCGGCTCTGGTAATGCGGTTGATGAGCCTTGCGCCTAATCCCGTCCGGCCCGGCGGCATAGACCGCATGGCGGCGTTTCCGATAGCGGCCGCCATCAGCCATGTACGTATCGAGTCCCAAGTCATCCCAACTTCCGGCAAAAGCGTCCCAGTCGGCGAGCGGGCCGCTGCGCGTCAGCACGGCGCGCATCACCGGCGCCTCCACGAAAGCATAACCATCGCGAGCGACCTCTCCGACAAGACCGCGTAATTTATCCTCGCCGCTCATACCACACCCCCTTCCGACAGCTCGCCCTGCGTCCGAGTCAGCGCCAGTGGGCGCAGTGGGATGACAACCGTGCGCGCCGGGTTGTAGATCTCGACGCCCTGGTCCTCGAACCGCTTCTTCACCCGCCGATTGAATTCCCGCTGTACCGGCCAACGGCCGGGGGCGGTGCAGACGATCTGACCCGCGATAGTGGCACCGGCACCGTCTAGCTTGTCCACCCCCCAGAGCTGAAGGTCGCTCAACATCCGTGCGGCGAACTCGGGCTCTGCGCGCATTCCCGCCACGATATCCGCCAGCAACTCACTAACCCGGTCAGTGTCCTCCGCGTAGGAAACGGTCACGTTCACCGCCGCGTTGCCGATGCCGCGGTTGGTGTTGGTCACGCTGGTGACGGAACTGAACGGAATGATGTGGACGGAGCCGTCGCTGGCGCGCAGCCGGATGGTCCGCACCGACAGCGCCTCCACGGTGCCTGATAGGCCCGACACCGTGACCCAATCACCGACCTGCATCGCATTCTCCAGCAGCAAGAAAATGCCGGTGATCAGATCCTGGACCAACTTCTGTGAGCCGAAACCGATCGCGACCCCAATGATCCCGGCGCCGGCCAGCAGCGGGCCGATATTGATGCCGATTTGCGACAGGACGGTCAGCCCGGCGATGACGACGATCGTAACCAGCAGCGCGCTCCGTAATAGCGGCAGCAAGGTTCGCAGCCGGGCCGAGCGGCCGACCTGCTGTTCGCGGCTCAATTGGGCGAGGTGTGCTTGCATCGCGGCGTTGACCGCTTCCCACACCGTGACCGCGAGAACGAGAGTGAGTACGAGTGTTCCCAGCCCAGCGGCGAGACGGCGGCCAAGCAGGCTTGCGGTGAACCAAGACAGGAAGGGCACGCCCCACATCGCCAGCATCGTCAGGACGGCGCAGGCATAGACGACCGCGCGGGCGATCGCGCGCACCATCGGATGGTACAGGGCGAGCCGCGCCTCCAGCCCTGGGTAGCGTTCGGCGACTTCCGGCCTGACGCGGCCCGCGCGCTCCAGCAATCCGAGCAGCACGATCAAGACCAGACGTGCCGCGGCGAGCACCACCACGGTGGTGACGAAGAGGCGTAGAACCACTGAGTAGCCGTTCCGGACCTCGATCGCCCAGGCGATCCAGCTGGCGACGAGAAAGAACAGCGCGATCCAATGCCAGATCGGGGCGAACGCATTGCGAAGGCGCGCGATCGGCCCGGTCGCGCCGACGGGTGCGCGCAGGCGGTTCTTCACCGCACGCCGCTTCTGCACCACCATCACGCCCACAAAGACATGGTTGATCAGGCCGACAATCTTCAGCAGCCCGTCATGCGCGACCTGCGACATGCCCAACGCCAACCCGACCTCGGCGATTGCGTACCCGAGCACTCCGACGACGATGATCCGGCGGATCCAACGCGTTGCCCACCGCGCGGTCGCATCCGAAACCCGAAGCAGCCGAAGCGGCCGCGCGTCGGGCGAGAGCATCATGCGAACGAACGACATCGCGCCAGCCACGATGACATAGGCGTCCACCATCGCCAGCACCACCAACTGGGATTGCTCGGTGCCGCCAAGCCGGCTCGCCGCGACGATGTGGCCGACGATCGCGAATGCCAAGACCGGCAGCAGGTCGAGGACGAGACGCGCGAACACGAGCGGAAGGCGACGCAGCAAGGTGAACGCGGCGATCCGACGCGGGCGCGGCGGCTCGGTGTCGCCCAACTCGGCCCGCGCCTCCCCGGGCTCCGTATCGCCTTCGACCTGGCCGGGGAACGGTGCTCCGTTGATGGACGGTGCCCGCATCTCGAGCACGGCGACGGGACGGCGCAATAGACGACGCGCCACCATCGCCGCCGCGAAGGCGGCGGTGATGGCGACTGCGACCCGCCACGCCGCCGCCCTCAAAAGCCCATGGGCCATTGGGTTCGTCGTCATAACGACGATCCATCCCCACAACAGCGGCAGGCTCTGTACAGCCCGCGCCGCTTCGGCGGTCCGCTCCCACAGGGTACCGAGGAACCCCGTGGCGCCCGCCACCACCGCCGCACCGAGGCTGTCGGGGTTGAGCTTGATCGCCGGAGGCGGCGCCTTGGCAGCCGCGGGCGCCCCGGAAGCAGCCGGCGCAACCTCCCCGCTCGGAGGATGGACGGCCTCGGCGTGGACGATCGCCTCCAGGGTGGTCACCACCTGCGCACGACGGGCGGGATCGGTCAGGACATCCAGCGCCTGCCGCGCCTCGGCGTCGCTGATTGAAGAAGAAGCGGGGAGCGGGGCCGCGGCCCATGCGGCAGGTGCGAAGACACAGGCGAACGCCAGGAGGATCGCCGCAAACGGCGCTGAAGACATCGCGTCCCGGCCCATGTAGGGTCGGGTCCTTAGCTCGATGTGATCCAGGTGAGCCACGTTCTTCCTTTCCTTATCGTCCCGCTGATGATTGCGACCGCTGGCGTTCTGCTCGCGGGCATCATCGGTCTTGCGCGGGGAAGCACGGATCCCAGGCGATCGAACCAACTCATGCGCTGGCGCATCATCCTCCAAGCCGGGGCACTCCTGCTGTTCGTGCTGATGCTGGCCCTTATGCGGAGTTGACCCGACCGGTTCCGCGCGACGTTTGACAGCGGCTCCGGCGGGTGGATATGGTCCGCCCCATATTGCAGGTGCGAACAGGCCCGCCCACCAGTGGCCGCCTGCGTTGGCTCACGGGTTCCTGGAAGCGGCATGGTCTCATGAAAATACTCGTCCCGGTCAAGCGGGTGGTGGATTACAACGTCAAAGTACGGGTGAAATCGGACGGCACCGGCGTCGAGACCGCAGGGGTCAAGATGTCGATGAACCCGTTTGATGAGATCGCAATCGAGGAGGCAGTGCGCCTCAAGGAAAAGGGGATCGCCACCGAGATCATCGCCGTTTCCCTGGGCGTCGCCCAATGCGCCGAAACCATTCGGACCGCGCTAGCTATGGGTGCCGACCGTGGCATCCTGGTCGAGACCGAAGCCGAATTACAGCCCCTCGCGGTGGCTAAGCTGTTGAAAGCGATCGCCGACACCGAGCAGCCCCGACTGATCATACTCGGCAAACAGGCGATCGATGACGACATGAACGCAACCGGCCAGATGCTGGCCGCGTTGCTCGGCTGGGCGCAGGGAACATTCGCCAGCAAGGTGGCCATAGAGGGCGACGGGATCACAGTGACGCGAGAGGTGGACGGCGGGCTGGAGACGGTCGCGCTGAGCCTGCCGGCCGTTGTCACCACCGATCTACGACTGAACGAACCGCGTTACGCTTCGCTGCCGAACATTATGAAGGCGCGCAAGAAGCCGATTGCGACGATGACGCCTGCCGACCTAGGGGTCGATCCGGCACCGCGACTCCTCACTCTTAAGGTAAGCGAGCCGCCCAGGCGGAAGGCCGGCGTGAAGGTCGGCTCGGTCTCCGAGCTGGTCCAAAAACTCCGCACCGAAGCGAAGGTAATCGCCTGATGACGATGTCCCTGGTCCTGCTGGAGTACGATCCCGCGGGCATCAAGCAGCCCTCGCGCAGCGCCGTCGCCGCCGCGACCCGATTGGGTGAAACGCATGGGCTGGTGGTCGGCAAGGGCACCGAGAAAGCAGCGGCGGCTGCGACAAAGCTGCCGGGACTGACCAAGGTGCTCGTCGCGGATGCTGATGCGTATGAGCATGTCCTGGCCGAGCCTCTGGCTGACCTGATAGTCGCCTTGGCACCGGCGTATTCGCATCTGTTCGCTGCGGCGACCGCAGTCGGCAAGAACGTGATGCCACGAGTCGCGGCGTTGCTCGACAGTCAACCGATCAGCGATATCGCCGACG
>JBAWFF010000056.1:0-3217 GCA_049591635.1 Acetobacteraceae bacterium | reverse complement strand
CGGACGTCCGATGCCGTCCGGTTGCGGTTGTCGGTCAGCGCCTCGACGATGATCGCGACGCCGGCGGGTCCGTAGCCTTCGTAGCGGACGTCCACATACTCCTCGGCCCCGCCGGCCCCGCTCGCCTTCTTGATGGCGCGCTCGACCGTGTCCTTCGGCATATTGGCCTGCCGTGCCGCGACCACGGCGGCGCGCAGCCTCGGGTTGGCGGCCGGGTCGGGCAGGCCGTGCCGTGCGGCAACGGTGATTTCGCGGATCATCCGGGCGAACTGGCGGGCGCGCCTTGCATCCTGCGCGCCCTTGCGGTGCATGATGTTCTTGAACTGCGAATGGCCGGCCATGAGCGCCTCGGTCTGGAAAGGGAATCACGATGTTCATCGCCATGAACCGCTTCAAGGTCCAGCCCGGCTCGGAAGCGGATTTCGAGCAAGTCTGGACCGGGCGCGACACGCATCTGCGCGGCGTTCCGGGCTTCGTCGAGTTCCACCTCGTCCGCGGCCCGGCACGCGAGGACCACGTGCTCTACGCCTCGCACACGATCTGGCGCTCGCACGCCGATTTCGAGGCATGGACGCAGTCGGAGGCGTTCCGGGCGGCGCACCGCAATGCCGGGCAGAACAAGCCGCTCTATCTGGGGCACCCCGAGTTCGAGGGCTTCGAGGTGCTCCAGACGATCAAGGCGTAAGGAACCCGACCAGCCGCTCCGCCTCCGCCACGATCGGATCGGCGATGGCGGCGGCGCGCGCGGCACCGTCGCGCAGGATCTTGTCGATCCGCGCGGGATCGGCGAGCAGCCGATCGGTCTCGCGTGCGATCGGGGTCAGCGTCGCGATCACCAATTCCGTGAGCGCTTCCTTGAAGGCGCCGAAGCCCTTGCCCGCGTGTTCGCGCAGCACGCCCGCCTGATCAGTGCCCGCGAGCGCGGCGTAGATGCCGACGAGATTGCGCGCCTCGGGCCGCTTCTCCAACCCGTACGGCTCCGCCGGCAACGGTTCGGGATCGGTCTTGGCGCGGCGTATCTTCAGCGCGATCGCGTCCGCGCTGTCGTTGAGGTTGATACGGCTCTGATCGGACGGGTCGGTTTTCGACATCTTCCTGGTGCCATCGCGCAGGCTCATCACCCGCGGTACCGGCCCCAGGATGAGCGGCTGGATCGGCGGGAAGAACGCCTTTCCGTAGTCGTGATTGAATTTCTGGGCGATGTCGTTGGCGAGTTCGAGATGCTGACGCTGGTCCTCGCCAACCGGCACATGCGTCGCATGATACGTCAGGATATCGGCGGCCATCAGGTTGGGATAGACATACAGTCCCGCCGAGGCATTCTCGCGGTCCTTGCCCGCCTTCTCCTTGAACTGCGTCATCCGGTTCAGCCAGCCGACGCGGGCGACGCAGTTGCATATCCAGGCAAGCCGGACATGCGCGTGCACCTGCGATTGCAGAAACAGGACGTGCCGTTCGGGGTCGATGCCACAGGCGAGCAGCACGGCCGCCATCTCGCGTGTCTGGCGGGCGAGCATCGCCGGCTCCTGCCAATCCGTGATGGCGTGCAGGTCGACCACGCACCACAGGCAGTCGTAGCTGTCCTGTAGCGCGACCCAGTTGCGGATGGCGCCGAGATAGTTGCCGAGATGGGCGATGCCGGAGGGCTGGATGCCGGAGAGGATGCGAGGCATGGGCGGCTTTCAGGGGAGCGGCGGAGTGATGGCCGATCGGCCCGCTCGGGGCAAGGCCGGACGGCGGAGCATCCGCGACATCTGGCGCAGATCGAAGGCACCCAGCACTTGGCCGGCGCCCCCGTAAGCCAGCAATCCGACCGCGATCAGCGCGGCCAACGCCGCCAACCGCGACACGCCGTGCGGCTGCGCGATCCCGAACAGTCCATGCTGCGCGCCGGCCAGCGCCGCCGCCATCACCAGCGCGGCGCCGACCATCCGCGGCACGCGGGCGCGAATTTGCCTGTCGAGCCGGAGTTGCCCGCGCCGTGCCAGCACCACGCCGAGACAGCCCGCGTTGAACATGGCCGCGAGACTGGTGGCGAGCGCCGGGCCCATCTGCTGCAAGGGACGCATGAAGACGAGATTCAGCGCCAGGTTGAGCGCGACCGCGATCAGCCCAATCTTCACCGGCATCGCGGTGTCGCCGCGCGCGAAGAACCCCGGCGCCAGGACTTTCACCAGCACGAAGGCGGGCAGCCCGACCGCGTAGGCGGCGAGCGCGTGGGCCGACAGCAGGGTGCTCGACGCACCGAACGCGCCGCGATCGAACAGCGCGTGCATGATCGGCCAGGCCGAGACGATCAGCGCGAACGCCGCCGGCAGGGTCAGGAACAGCGCGTATTCCAGCGCCCGGTTGAGCGTGCCGACCGCGCTCTGCGCCTCTCCGGCGCGCACCTGGCGCGACAGCAGCGGCAGCAATGCGGTGCCTACCGCCGTCCCGATCACCCCGAGCGGCAGTTGCTGCACGCGATCGGCGTAATAGAGGATCGAGACGGTGCCCGCCGGCAACAAACTGGCGATGATGACGTCGACGGCGAGATTGAGTTGCGTCACCCCCGCGCCCAGGAGCCCCGGCGCCATCCGCCGCATCAGCACCCGCATTTGCGGCGTGAGCCGAGGCCAGGGCACCCGGATCGCCATTCCGGCCCGGCGCACCGCGACCAGCAGCACGCCCAACTGCGCGACGCCGGATGCGGTGACGCCCCATGCCAGCGCGTGGCCGATCGTCGGCACATACGGGGTGAGCCAGATCATCGCCGCGATGGTGACGACGTTGAACAGCACGTAGGAGGCCGACGCGGCGGTGAAACGGTCGAGCCCGTTCAGCACACCCGAAACCAGCGCCGCGAGGCAGATCAGGATCAGGTAGGGAAAGGTGATCCGCGACAGCTCGACGGCGAGCGCGAACTTCGCCGGAATCGCCTCGAACCCCGGCGCGAGTACCCGCATGACCTGCGGCATGAAGATCTCGCCCAGGATGGTCAGCAGACCAAGCCAGAAGACCATCACCGCGAACGCCTCCTCGGCGAAGCGGCGGGCGGCGGCCGGCCCCTCGGCGGCGAGCAGGCCCGAGAAGGCCGGCACGAACGCGGCATTGAACGCGCCCTCGCCGAACAGCCGGCGGAACAGGTTGGGCAGTTTCAGCGCGACAAAGAACGCATCCGCGACCGGCCCGACGCCCAGGAGAGCCGCGATCAGCATGTCGCGCGCGAAGCCGAGCG
>JBAWFF010000055.1:0-4005 GCA_049591635.1 Acetobacteraceae bacterium | reverse complement strand
TCCCATCGTACCTGGCGCCGATCCGGCCGAATAACCCGCGCGTCCCCCGCCATCGCTGCCTCCCGTCCGCAACGCCGACAGGGAATCAAATCCCGCGCGCGTCGCGCAAATTCTTTCACACGCTCTTTCGCGGGAATGACGAAACGGGTGAGGTCAAGGGGCGGCTGGTATCAGGTGAGCGCGTCACGCCACGGTTGGGCCCGCGATATCGGAGCGTCGGCGGACGAACTGCGGGCCAGGGCGGCGAGGTTCCGCATAGCCGCCGCGATGCTCACCGATCCGTTCGTGATCGGGTGCCTTCTCGAGTTGGCCGACGACTATGACATGGAGGCCGAGAGGATAGCGCCGGCCTCTACCGCCGAGCGCGGCGAAGGGTGACCGACGGCGACTCGCCAAACAGACGCCGGTATTCGATGGCAAACCGCCCAAGCTCCCAGAAGCCGAAGGACATGGCGATCTCGGTCACCGTCGCGGCGGGGTGCGCATTCTGGAGCGCGCGTCTCGTTCGGTGCATGCGTCGCAGCATCAGGAATCGCTGCGGGCCCATGCCGAGGTACTCGTGACAGCACGCGCGCAGCGTCCGCGCCGACACTCCCATCGAAGCGCAGAGGTCGGGTAGAAAAATCCCCTCCTCGTCGGTCTCCTGGAGCATTGTACGGAGGCGTCTCATGATCGTCTCGTGCCGACGGACGGCGGCCCTGTCGTCCCTGACACCTGACCCGGCCAGACAGTCGATCATCGCCTCTGTCAGCATGATTTCGAGGCCGCGCGCGGCCTCGGCATTCGCCGCCACCTCCGGCGCATCCTCGGCCAGACGATCCGCCGCGTCGCGCAGCCGCCGAAGCCGCGCCATCGCGGAGGGCGTGGTTCGGACGGTGGAGGTATTTGGAGAGGGCGGGTCGCCTCCCATCATGACGCTGAACGCCCGCGTGATCATTTCGATCGGCAGCGACATGGCTTCCCACCGGGAGCCCGCCGGAACGGCGATGCAATAGTCCTGTCCGGGATTCCGCACCGCGATCTCGGTGGCCGCCAATGGCTCGCCTTGCCAGACCGCCCCTGGGCCACGCTCGGGCCCGAGCAGGATTCCAAGCCGGCCCGAACTAATGGCGGCGTAGTTGATCCATGCCGACCCCGCGACGGCGCGTTGCAGCCAGAGGTCGCGCAACGCCATGCGGACGATGTGGCCAGCGAATGGACCACCACGCCCAGTCACGGTCACCTGGGCTGTAGCTGGACGGAGCAAAGCGGCGAACCCGTCCAGGTCCGTGCCGGTCCGAACCATGCTGGCAGGCATGGCAATTGTCATATCGAACCATAGACTCGGTCGTTTGGCGCGGTCAACGATGTCGTTTTGGGCTACACTCCCGCGATCGCCTCCAGCATGGCCTGGGCGGCCTGCACGCGATCCTGCGCCAATTCCTCGCTCTCGTTGGTCGTCTTGTCGGCGGCGAGATAGGCGGCCTGAGCCTCCGCCACGAGACGCTCGGCGGTGTCGCGCTTGATCTCGGCGACCGGTAGCGCCTCGGTCGCGAGGACCGTGCAGCGCTCCGGCGTCACTTCGGCGAACCCTCCTGATACGTAGAGCCGGTCGGTCACCTGCTCACCCTGATAGAGCGCGATCACGCCGCCGCGCAGCATGACGATCATCGGGGTGTGGCCCTCCATCACGCCCATGTCGCCCTCGCTGCCGGGGATCACCGCCATGTCCACCGGACGGGCGAGCAGCAGCTTCTCCGGGCTGACGATTTCGAGGGCGATCGGCATCAGGTGTTGGCCTTCAGCGTCTCGGCTTTCTTCACCGCTTCCTCGATGGTGCCCACCATGTAGAACGCCTGCTCGGGCAGCTCGTCGTATTCCCCGGCGCAGATCGCCTTGAAGCTGCGGACGGTGTCGGCGATCGGCACGAACACGCCGGGAAAGCCGGTGAACACCTCGGCGACGTGGAACGGTTGCGACAGGAACCGCTGGATCTTGCGCGCGCGGGCGACCACCAGCTTGTCCTCCTCGGACAACTCATCCATTCCGAGGATCGCGATGATGTCTTGCAGGCTCTTGTAGGTTTGCAGGATGCGCTGGGTCTCGCGCGCCACCCCGTAGTGCTCGTCTCCGACCACGCGCGGATCGAGCGAGCGCGACGTCGAATCCAGCGGATCGACCGCCGGGTAGATGCCAAGCTCGGCGATCTGGCGCGACAGCACGGTGGTCGCGTCCAGGTGCGCGAACGAGGTGGCGGGTGCCGGATCGGTCAGGTCGTCGGCGGGCACGTAGATCGCCTGCACCGAGGTGATGGACCCCTTGTTGGTCGAGGTGATCCGCTCCTGCAACGCGCCCATGTCGGTCGCAAGCGTCGGCTGATAGCCCACCGCCGACGGGATGCGCCCGAGCAGCGCGGAGACCTCGGCGCCCGCCTGGGTGAAGCGGAAGATGTTGTCGACGAAGAACAGCACGTCCTGGCCTTCCTCGTCGCGGAAATACTCGGCGACGGTCAGGCCGGACAGGCCGACGCGCGCGCGCGCGCCCGGCGGCTCGTTCATCTGCCCGTAGACCAGCGCGACCTTCGATCCCTCGGTGGTGTTCTCGCCCAGCTTGATGACGCCGGCGTCGATCATCTCGTGATAGAGGTCGTTGCCCTCGCGGGTGCGCTCGCCGACGCCTGCGAACACCGACACGCCGCCATGCGCCTTGGCGATGTTGTTGATCAGTTCCTGAATGAGCACCGTCTTGCCGACGCCGGCGCCGCCGAACAATCCGACCTTGCCGCCCTTCAGGTAGGGCGCCAGCAGATCGACGACCTTGATGCCCGTGACAAGCACCTCGGCCGAGGTCGCCTGCTCCTCGAAGCTGGGCGCGTCGCGATGGATCGGGTAGCGGAGCTTGGTCTGGATCGGGCCGCGCTCATCGACCGGGTCGCCGATGACGTTCATGATGCGGCCCAGGGTCTCCGGCCCGACCGGCATCTGGATCGGCGCTCCGGTATCGTGCACCTCGTGGCCGCGCACCATCCCGTCGGTGCTGTCCATCGCGATGCAGCGCACCGTGCGCTCGCCCAGTTCCTGCGCCACTTCCAGCACGAGCGGGCGATCGCCCACCTTGGTCGTCAGCGCGTTCTGGATGTAGGGCAGATCGCCGTCGAACTGCACGTCGACCACGGCGCCCAGGACCTGGGTAACGCGGCCGACGATGTTGGAGGATGCCGCCGTCGGGCGGGGCGCGAGAGTCGCGGACATAGTATGCTCCTGTTGGCGTGCGAGACTCTCAGAGCGCCTCGGCGCCGGAGATGATCTCGATCAGTTCGCGGGTGATGTTGGCCTGGCGGGCGCGGTTGTAGTTCAACGTGAGCCGCTTGATCATGTCACCGGCGTTGCGCGTCGAATTGTCCATCGCGGTCATCCGCGCGCCGTGCTCACCGGCGGAGCTTTCCAGCAGCGCGCGGTAGATCTGGATCGCCAGCGCCTGCGGCAACAGGCGCGCGAGGATCGTCTCCTCGTCCGGTTCGAACTCGTAGACGGCGCCGCCGAGCGCATCCGCCTCCGTGGTGTCCTCCGGAATCGGCGCCGGCACCAGCCGCCGCTCGGTCACGATCTGCGAGATCACTGAGCGGAAGCGGTTATAGACGATGGTGACGACGTCGACCTCGCCCGCCGCGACCATCGCGGTGACGCGCTGGGCGATGTCCTGGGCGTCGGCGAACTCGACGCGCTTCTTGCCAGCGAAGGTGATGTCGCCGGAGAAGCGGCTCGCCAGTTCGCGGCGCAGGAAGTCGCGTCCCTTGCGGCCCACCGAGAGGATCTTGACCGTCTTGCCCTCGGCTTCGAGCCGCCGCGCCAAGGTGCGCGTCGCGCGCC
Source organism: Acetobacteraceae bacterium (assembly GCA_049591635.1). GTDB lineage: Bacteria > Pseudomonadota > Alphaproteobacteria > Acetobacterales > Acetobacteraceae > DATFDN01. The sequence continues at coordinate 157 of JBAWFF010000055.1, read as the reverse complement.
CGATCGTCGCGTTGAAGGCGCCGGCGAGGCCGCGATCGGCGGTGACCGGGATCAGCAGATGCACCTTGTCGGCGCCGGTGCCGATCAGCAGCCGGGGCGCCCCCTGGCCGTCGGCGACCGAGGCGGCGAGCGCGCCCAGCATCCGCTCCATGCGTTC
>JBAWFF010000054.1:0-1756 GCA_049591635.1 Acetobacteraceae bacterium | reverse complement strand
AACACAGTATTCTGATGCGGCACGGCGTTGCCCTCCTCATGTCCCGGATCGTCGCCAAACGTCCCGAGCTGAGTAGAATCAATGCCGTGCGCTTTGTACAGCAAAATCGAACCGGACAGCCGTGGGCCAAGCCCGGCCATGACGGTGTAGTTACGCACCATCCTACGCCAGCGTCCCGACGTTTGCTTCCAGGACTTTCCATGCCTCCTCGCCATACTTCTTGCGCCACTCCGCATAGAACCCGGCCTTGCGGAGCGCGTCGCGGAACGGCGCGGCATCGACCGGATTGAAGGCGAGGCCTTGCGACGTGAGCTTGCCTTGCAGGTCGGCGTTGAGCTTCGCGACGTCGGCACGCTCATCGATCGCCGCGCGGTTCATTTCAGTGGCGACGATCGCCTGGAGGTCGGCCGGAAGCTTCGCGAAGGCGGACTTGTTGGCGAGGAACCAGAAACCGTCCCACATGTGGTTGGTGAGGCTGCAATATTTCTGCACCTCGTAGAGCTTGGCGGTCTCGATGATCGCCAGCGGGTTCTCCTGGCCGTCCACGATCTTGGTCTGCAACGCCGAGTAGACCTCGCTGAAGTTGATCGAGGTCGGCGACGCGCCGAACGCCTGGAACATCGAGGTCCAGAGCGGGCTGACGGGGACGCGAATCTTGAGGCCGTGCAGGTCGGCGGGCGTGACGATCGGCTTGGTGCTGGTGGTCATCTCGCGAAAGCCGTTGTCCCACATCTTGTCCAACGCGGTCAGGCCGCGGGTGTCGATGGCGGCGCGCACGAAGGCGCCAAGGCTGCCATCCATCGCCTTCCAGACCTGGTCGTAGTCCTTGAAGGCGAAGCCGAGCCCGTTGATCGAGGCGACGGGGACAAGGGTGGAAAGGATCAGGCCCGACAGGGTGAAGAACTCGATGGCGCCCGAGCGAAGCTGGCTCAGCATGTCGGTGTCCGAGCCGAGCTGGTTGTTCGGGAATATTTGGATGACCAGCCGGCCCTTGGAGGCGTCCTTGATGCGCGCGACGGCCTCGTTGGCGCGGATGTTGAGCGGGTGCGTGACGGGCAGGTTGTTGGCGAATTTGTACTCGAAATCGGCCGCCGCCGCCGGACGGGTGCGGAGCGCGACCAACGGCAGGGAAGCGGTCAGCGCGGCGAGGCGGCGGCGGGTGATGGCGGGCATGGATTTCTCCTTTGGGGTGAATGCTGTTTTATAGGGGCGGGGAATCGGATCAAGGCCATGAAGTTCGGCATCTTCGACCACATGGATCGCGGCGGCGGCGATCTGGCCTCGTTTTTCGAGGACCGGCTGTGCCTCGTGGAGGCTTACGACCGCTGTGGTTTCCTTGGGTACCACGTCGCGGAACACCATGCGACTCCGCTCGGCCTCGCGCCGTCGCCCTCCGTATGGCTCTCGGCGGTGGCGCAGCGGACAAATCGGCTGCGCTTCGGCCCACTGGTCTACACGCTGCCGATGTACCATCCGCTGCGCGTGGTCGACGAGATCTGCATGTTGGATCAGATGAGCCGCGGGCGGTTCATGCTGGGAGTCGGGCGTGGCATCTCGCCGATCGAGTTGGGCTATTGGGGAACCGACCCGGAGGCGGCGCCGGCGATGTACCAGGAGGCGCTGGAGGTCGTGCTGGCGGCCCTCTCGACGCGGGAGCTGAGTTACGCTGGTCGTTACTATCGGTACGAGAAAGTGCCGATCGAGTTGGAGCCATTCCAGCGTCCCCATCCGCCGCTTTGGTACGGGATCGGGCGGC
>JBAWFF010000053.1:0-2940 GCA_049591635.1 Acetobacteraceae bacterium | reverse complement strand
ACGAAGTGGCGGCCGACCGGGGCCGGTGTATGACATTGACGCAGGTGGTCTCACGGCTCCGCTGCGAGCGATGCGGCAAGCCACCGACATCGGTGCGGGCCTGCCCTGGAGATCCGTTCGCGCCCCGTGCGTGGAAGGTGGATCTGTAGGCGAAGCCATCCCACATCGTAGTCCTGTTGGCTTTCATCCCCTCGTCCTACTGGGATTAAGTGATCGCACGCCGGCGCCGCTGCTCGGCCGGATTGGCGACGCCATCCCCTTCGACCGGAGCGTCACATTGCGACACGTGCGGTCGGGCGCTAATCAGGATCATGGCCTCTCGGCATACGAGCCTGAACGCCCGGCTCACGCCCCAGTCGGAACGATTCATCGCCGCGTGCGTCCCCTCGGGACCATACGAGACTATGAGCGAGGCGGTCCGAGCAGGGCTGCCTCTCCTGCAGCAGAACGAGCCGGGGAAGGACGGGTCGTCGCAATGGGGTATGGCCGACGTGCGGCCGATCTCTCCCGACAGGCACGACTAGTGGACCAGCAGACTGCCAGGCCGGGCTTCCTCTCCGGCGGCGGCAATATGGGCGCGCTCATTCGCGCATTCGACTGGCCGACCACGCCCATCGGCGCGCCGCCGAACTGGCCACACCCACTGAAGATCCTGGTCGGTGTCATGCTGGCCGCAGGCCATCCGATGTTCATTGCCTGGGGCCCTGAACGGGTCCTGCTCTACAACGACGACTACGCGCCGATGCTGGCCGAACGGCACCCTGCTGCCTTGGGCCGCCCCTTCTTCGATGTCTGGCCCGAGTTCAAGGATGAGCTGACGCCTTGGTTCTCTCAGGTCTTTGCGGGCGAGCCTGCCCACACAAACGACATCGCACTGATCCTCGACCGCGGCGACGGCCGGAGGGAGGTGCATTTCGCATTCTCCTACACCCCGGTCGCTGATGACGCCGGCCGTATCCTCGGCCTGTTGAGTCTCTGCACCGAGACGACCGAGCAATTACTGGCCGCGCGCCAGCTTGCCGGCGAGCGGGACCAGTTCGCGCAGCTTTTCGAGCAAGCACCGACTTTCATGGCCATGCTGCGCGGTCCTGATCACAGGATCGAACTCGCCAACCCTGGCTACATGCAGTTGGTCGGGCACAGGCCCGTTTTGGGCAGGACCGTCGGGGAGGCCCTGCCGGACGCCGTCGAGCAGGGATACCTCGATCTGCTCGACCGCGTCTTCGCCAGTGGCGAGGCATTCGCGGCTAACGCCGCGCCAAATACGCCGTCCAGACCCGGCCGGGCGCCCCCGTCACCGAACGCTTCGTCGATTTCGTCTACCAGCCCATCAAGGACTCGTCCGGCCAAGTGATGGGCATCTTCGTCGAAGGTGCGGACGTGACCGAGCGCGCTGCGGCCTACGAGGCGCTCCGCCAGAGTGAAGCACGCCTGCGTGAGCTGAACGCCGACCTTGAGCGGCGGGTAATTGAGCGCGCCCAAGCGCGCGGGCGGACGTGGCAGGTCAGCCCGGACTTGCTGGGCGCGCTCAACTCCAAGGGCTACTTCGAGACGTCCAATCCCGCTTGGCAGACGATTCTCGGCTGGTCCGAGGCCGAGGTCGCCACCATGTCGATCTTCGAGCTGCTCCATCCGGAGGATGTAGAGCGGACTCGAGTCGGGTTCGAGCTGACCCAGCAGGGCCAGCCCGCGATCCGATTTCCCAACCGCTATCGGTGCAAGGACGGCAGTTACCGCTGGATCTCCTGGGTCGGCGTGCCCGAGAACGGGCTGGTCTATTGTAGTGGTCGCGACATCACGACCGAGACGGAGCAGGCCGCCGAGCTGGCCGAGCGCACCGCCGAGCGTGACCGGGTCTGGCGGAACTCCCGTGACCTGCTCGTGGTGGTCGACGCCGACGGCATCTTGCGAGCCGTCAACCCGGCTTGGACCACCATCCTGGGGCATGCGCCGGAGGAGGTTATCGGACGCAGCTTCCTCGACTTCATCTGGCCCGAGGACGCGGAGCTCACGCAGAGCGGCCCCGATCGAGCCGCTTTGCGGGCGGACCTCACCGACTTCGAGAACCGCTTCCGCCACAAGGACGGCACGGCCCGTTGGATCTCGTGGCATACCGCGCGCGAGGGCGACATCGTCTATGCCTATGGCCGCGACATCACCGCCCACAAGGAAGCGCAGGCTGAACACATGCTCGCCCAGGAAGCTCTGCGGCAGTCGCAGAAAATGGAGGCGGTGGGCCAGCTCACGGGTGGGCTCGCGCATGACTTCGACAATCTGCTGACGGGCATCACGGGGAGCCTGGAGCTGCTGCAGACCCGGATCGCGCAGGGGCGGATCGGCGAGGTCGAGCGTTACATCATCGCAGCCCAGGGCGCGGCCAAGCGGGCGGCAGCACTCACCCATCGCCTGCTCGCCTTCTCGCGGCGGCAGACCCTCGATCCCAAGCCGATCGACATCAACCGCTTGGTCGCAGGCATGGAGGATTTGATCCGCCGCACGATGGGTCCTGCGATCACCGTCGAAGCGGTCGCGGCGGGTGGGCTGTGGACCACGCTCATAGACCAGCCAACTCGAGAATGCGCTCTTGAACCTGTGCATCAACGCCCGCGACGCGATGCCGGACGGAGGACGGCTGACGATCGAGACCGGCAACAAGTGGCTCGATGCGCGTGGTGCCCGCAAGCGCGACCTGCCCCCCGGCCAGTACGTCACGCTGGGCGTCAGCGACACAGGAATCGGGATGACGTGCGACGTGATCCAGCGCGCTTTCGACCCGTTCTTCACCACCAAGCCGATCGGGATGGGGACCGGGCTGGGCCTGTCGATGGTGTACGGCTTCGCCCGGCAATCGGGCGGCCAAGTGCAGATTTACTCCGAACCTAGCCAGGGCACGATGGTGTGCCTCTACCTGCCGCGCCACTCCGGCGCGGCGGAGACAGC
>JBAWFF010000052.1:0-3251 GCA_049591635.1 Acetobacteraceae bacterium | reverse complement strand
GCCGTGGACCTCGCGGTCGGCGCGACAATCGGCCATCTGGAGAGCACGACCGCCGCCGATATCGGCGCCGCCCCGTTGGCCGAGGCCGCCCGCTCCGTTCAGACGGCGGCGGGCTTGCTCAAGGGGCTCTGGCGCAGAGCCGACCCACGGCGGCGCGAGAGGCTGGCCGCCAATCGGGCCAACCTCGACGAGAAGTGCCGGGTCCGGTTCATCGACGCGCTGACCGGCGGCCTGATCGCGCCCCTGCGAGGTGCCACGGCGGCCGCCACCCCCACGCAAGCCACCGACCTCGAAAACGCCGCTCGCGACCTCCGCCGGTTCGAGCAGGCGGCGCGCCAGCTGGGCAATGGCGATTCCTACGACGACGCGTTGCGCCGCGCCGCCGAGCAGGTTCGCGCTCTGTCCGACGCGATCCCGGAGGACCACGCCGACCGGGTGCGCCTCGTCGAGATCCTCGCCGGCTCCGACGAGGCGGTGAGGCTATTCGCGCTTGGGGCGCCGAAGGCGGGGCGGCGTGGTAAGAGAGCCCATGCCGCCGTTGCTCCTGCTGTCTGACATTGCCCTCACCTTCGGAACCACCCCCCTCCTCGCCGGCGCCGGACTCGCCGTCTCCCCTGGCGACCGGGTCTGCCTGGTCGGGCGCAACGGCTCCGGCAAGTCCACCCTCCTGCGCATCGCCGCCGGTCTGATCACCCCTGATTCCGGGCGCCGCTTCGCCCAACCCGGCGCGACCATCCGTTATCTGTCGCAGGAACCCAACCTGTCCGGCCACGGCAGCACCGGCGCCTACGTCGTCTCCGGCCTCGACGGCGACGCCGCCACCGACCGCCATCGCGCCCGCAGCCTACTCGAACGTCTCGGCCTGACCGGCGACGAGGACCCCACCCGTCTGTCCGGGGGCGAGGCTCGCCGCGCGGCACTCGCCCGCGCCCTCGCGCCGGCGCCCGACATCCTCCTGCTCGACGAGCCGACCAACCATCTCGACCTGCCCGGCATCGAATGGCTCGAGCGCGAACTCGCCAGTATGCGCGCCGGCCTTGTTGTCATCAGCCATGACCGCCGGCTGCTCGAACGCCTGTCGCGCGCCACCGTCTGGCTCGATCGCGGCGTTACTCGCACGCTCGATCGTGGCTTCGCCGATTTCGAGCCGTGGCGCGACGCGGTGCTGGAGCAGGAGGCGAGCGAACGCCACAAGCTCGGACGCAAGATCGCGATGGAGGAGGATTGGCTACGCTACGGCGTCACCGCTCGTCGCAAACGCAACCAGAAGCGCCTCGCCGACCTGCACGGCCTGCGCAAGAAGCGAAAGGAGCAACGCGCGGCGCTGGGCAACGTACGAATGGAGGCCGCGCAGGCCGATTTGTCGGGCCGCCTCGTCATCGTCGCGGAGCAAGTCTCGAAATCCTATGCGGGCCGCGCGGTCGTGCGCGACTTCTCCACCCGCATCCTGCGCGGCGACCGCGTCGGGATCGTCGGCGCGAACGGCGCCGGCAAGACCACCTTGCTGAACCTGCTCACCGGCGCGCTGGCGCCCGATGCGGGCGAGGTGCGCCTCGGCACCAACCTCGCGCAGGTGACGCTCGATCAGCGCCGCGAGTCCCTCGATCCGGCGCAGACGCTCGCGCAGGCGCTCACCGGCGGCGTCGGCGACACCGTGAGTGTCAACGGCCAGACCCGTCACGTCGTCAGCTACATGAAGGACTTCCTGTTCGGCCCGGAGCAGGCCAACACCCCGGTCGGCGTGTTGTCGGGCGGCGAGCGCGGTCGCCTCACGCTCGCGCGCGCCTTCGCACGCCCGTCGAACCTGCTGGTGCTCGACGAGCCGACCAACGACCTCGACCTCGAAACGCTGGATTTATTGCAGGAGCGCCTTGCCGAGTATGCGGGCACGGTGCTCCTCGTCAGCCACGACCGCGACTTCCTCGACCGGGTCGTGACCTCGGTGATCGCGACGGAGGGCGACGGGCGCTGGATCGACTACGCCGGCGGCTACACCGACATGCTGGCCCAGCGCGCGCCGAAGCCGGTGGCCGTGGTCGCCGTCGCCACGAAACCGAGGCCGGCCACGAGGCCACAATCCCCCGGCCGCCCGCGCCTGACCTTCAAGGACCGCCACGCGCTTGACACTCTGCCCGCACGCATCGACGCCGTCGAAGCCGAGATCGTCCGCCTCAACGCCTTCCTCGCCGACCCGGACCTCTACGCGCGAGAACCCCTCCGCTTCGCCGTCGCGACGAAGGCGCTCGAAGCCGCACGCAAGACGCTGCGCGAGGCAGAGGAGGAGTGGTTGCGGCTGGAAATGCTGCGCGAGGAAACCGAGGCCTGACGACCCTACGGCGGCATATGCTTCAGAGCGGTTGCCATCGAGCGATCCGAGATATGCATGATGCCGTTGAACGGACTATCAAGCTGCAACACCAGGAAAGCCGCTCCGCCGATCGCCAAGGAGCATACGGCGAAGGCGGCGAGCACCGTTCCGTTGCGCGGTGCGTTGAGCCCAAAACCCACGAATATCAGCACGATCCAAGCGACAAGGATCGCCAGCATCGCCGGGCGCACGCTTGGTTCGGCCTGGTCGACCAGCAGCGAGCGTTGCCTCAGCAGCGAGGTGCTGATCTCCAATGCCTGGGTCCGTAGCGCGGTCTGCCCGGCATCGATTGGTGTCAGCCCCCGGATCGCCTCGCGCAACTCCTCCATCAACCTGCCGGCGTGGCGATCCTCGCCCGGCGTTCTGGCGCGGCCATGCGTCGGCCAATTGTCCTGCAGAATGCGCTCGGTATAGTTTCGCAACAGCGTCTCCGGCTTGCTTGCGGTGCTGCCGTAGTCGCGGAAGACCTCGGCGAGCAGGATCAGGTCGGCGCCGTAGTTGCGGATCGCGGTGTCGGTCGTGTCGAACGAACCCTTCGCCGTTGCGATCAATAGGCCAAGCACGAGGGACGCCAGCACCGAGATCATGCCGATCGCCAGGCGCACCACGTCCAGCGTATCCTTGGTGAGATGCTCCGCGGGCACTATCTTGTGCAGGAACAACCCCGCCACCCCGCCGCCGAAGATGCAGGCGGAGACGATCAGGCTGACCTCGATCGCGTTCATGCCGATCCTTGCGCGATGCCGAGACGATTTCGGAGCTCTTCATGATCATCGTGCACCACTTAAACGACTCCCGCTCGCAGCGCATCCTGTGGCTGCTGGAGGAATTGGGTCTACCCTACGAGATCGAGTCCTATCAACGTGACGCCAAGACTCGCCTG
>JBAWFF010000051.1:0-2433 GCA_049591635.1 Acetobacteraceae bacterium | reverse complement strand
GTGCTAGGCTCGCGGGCGCAACAGCCGGAGTGCGTCATGGTCGAGAACGTATCCCCCACCCAGGCCTGGGAAGCCCTGCGCGCCGATCCCGACGCGCGGCTGATCGACGTGCGGACCGATCCGGAATGGGCGTTCGTCGGCGTTCCCGATCTGAGCGAAGCCGGCAAGGAGCCGGTGCTGATCCCGTGGCAGACCTACCCGACGATGCAGGTCAACCCCGCCTTCCTCGACCAGCTTCGCCAGTCCGGCGTCACGGCGGAGCACAAGCTGTTCTTCATCTGCAAGACCGGCGGGCGCAGCATGGCGGCGGCGCAGGCCGCGGAACGGGCCGGCTACGCGCGCGCTGCCAACGTCGCCGACGGCTTCGAGGGCGCGCCCGATGCGCAGGGCCATCGGGGGACGGTCGGCGGCTGGAAGGCCGCGGGCCTGCCTTGGCAGCAGCGCTAGCCCGGGCCTAGCATCGGGGCGCGACCAACCAAGGAGGCCGACGATGGCGGATGCGGGGACGTTGACCAGGGACCGGAAAGTCGCGGTCTCGAGCGCCAAGAAGCCGGTGCTGGTCAAGGGGCGGCGGGAGTTCTTCACCTACCGCGACCTCGGCGTGACGGCGGGGAGCAAGGGCCAGATGCGCGCCCAGGTCACCGCGACCAAGGCGGGGATGACGCAACCGACGGGCTGGCACCACCACGCCTGCGAATCGCAGTTCGTCTACGTGCTGAAGGGCTGGCTGGAACTGGAGTTCGAGGACGGCAAGGTGCGGCTGGAACAGGGGGATTCCATCTACATCCCGGGTGGGACGCCGCATAACGAGACAAGGACGGCCGAGGAATTCGAGATTCTGGAAGTGTCCTCCCCGGCGGAGATGGCGACGCATCCCTGCGAGGCGCCGGCGCGCTGAGGTCAGACGACGAGGCGGGCGAGCAGCGCGTCGAGGCGTAGCCGGCCGGAGGGTGTGGCGCGCAGGTGGGTTGGGGATCGCGGTTGCCTGCCGCCATCGCAACGATCGTCATTGCGAGCGTAGCGAAGCAATCCAGGCCCATGCGCGGAGGGCTGGGCCTGGATTGCTTCGCCTTCGGCTCGCAATGACGGCGGGGGCGGGGGACCGCCGAACCATTCCACGTAGCCCTCGGCGATCGCACGCTCCACAATCTCCGGGTCGAGCGCATCGGCCAGGGCGATCCCGGTGCGCCGGGCGAAGCGGGCGGCGTCGATCCCCTCGGTGAGGCGCAAGCCCATCAGCAGCATTTCGCGGGCGCGTTCGCGCGACGTGACGGCTTCCTCGGTGGAGGTTCCGTGGCCGTGGCGTTCGACCAGCGCGGCCCACGGCTCGGGGGCGCGGTGGCGGCGGGTGGCGAGGAGCCGGCCCTCCAGCATCAGCCGTCCATGCGCGCCGGGACCGATGCCGGCGTAATCGGCGTAGCGCCAATAGGCGAGGTTGTGGCGGCTCTCGGAGCCGGGGCGGGCGTAGTTGGAGACCTCGTAGGGCAGCAGGCCCAAGCGCGCGGCTTCCTCCCCAGTCGCCTCGTAGAGCGCGACGGCGGTGTCGGGGTCCGGCAGCACGATCTCGCCGCGCCGGTGCAGCGTCTCGAAGCGCGTGCCGGGCTCGATGGTGAGCTGATAAAGCGAGAGATGGTCGGCGGCGAGGTCGAGCGCCCGGCGCAACTCGGCGCGCCAGGCCGGCAGGTCCTGGCCAGGGCGGGCGTAGATCAGGTCGAACGAGAGTCGGGGGAACAGGCGCCGGGCGATCTCCAGCGCCGCGATCGCCTGGTCCGCCGAGTGTTGGCGCCCGAGCATCAGCAGCGCCTCGGGGTCGAGGCTTTGGACGCCGATGGAGATGCGGTTCACGCCGGCGGCGCGGAATTCGGCGAGGCGGGCGGCCTCGACGCTGGTGGGATTGGCCTCGAGCGTCACCTCCAGGTCGGGCACGGGGTCGAACAGGCGCGCCGCGTCCCCGATCAGCGCGGCGACCGTGCCCGCGTCCATCAGGCTGGGCGTGCCGCCGCCGAGGAAGATCGAGGCGAGGGGACGCCGGCCGAGCCGGGCCGCCTCCCACGCGAGTTCGGCGCGGAGCGCGGCGGCGAAGCGGGTCTGGTCGATGCCCTCGCGGACGTGGCTGTTGAAGTCGCAGTACGGGCACTTGGCGAGGCAGAACGGCCAGTGGATATAGAGGGCGAGGGGTTCCATCCAGGCAGGAGATAGGCGCGAATGGCGGCAGCGGACAGCACCGGGTCGGTGGAACGCGTGCGGGCGGCGTTGCGGGCGGCGGGCCATCCCGACACGATCACAGTGTTTCCCGCCGGCACCCGCACGGCGGCCGAGGCGGCGGCGGCGGTCGGCTGCACGGTGGCGCAGATCGCCAAGTCGATCGTGTTCCGCGCCGGTCAGCGTCCGGCGGTCGTCATCACCTCCGGCGCCAACCGCGTCGATGCGGGC
>JBAWFF010000050.1:0-7132 GCA_049591635.1 Acetobacteraceae bacterium | reverse complement strand
GAGGCCTCGGTGCCGTGGAACTCGAAGAACAGGCTGGGGAGGGATTCGAGTCCGTCGAGTTTCGAGTAGGCGATGCAGGCGCCCATCTGCACGTCGTCGAGCAGTTCCATTCGCGCGACGGGGATGCCCGATTGCAGGACGGCGACCGCCGTCTCGACGGCGCCACGCAACTCCGGGAACTGGCACACGGCCGCGGACACCGCCTCGGGGATGCCGTGCAGGCGAAGCTGGATTTCCGTGATGACGCCGAGCGTGCCCTCCGAGCCGATGAAGAGGCGCGTCAGGTCATAACCGGTGGATGATTTCCGCACCCGTCCTCCTGTGTGGATCACCCGCCCGTCGGCGAGCGCGACGGTCAGGCCCAGCACGTTCTCTCGGATGGTGCCGTAGCGCACCGCGTTGGTGCCCGAAGCCCGCGTCGCGCACATGCCTCCCAGGGTGCAAAGCGCGGTCCCCGGATCGACGGGAAAGAACAACCCTTGGTCGCGCAGATGCTCGTTCAGTTTCGGGCGCGTGACCCCTGCCTGGACGCGGCAGTCCATATCGGCGGTGTTCACCTCGAGGATCGCGTCCATCCGCGACAGGTCGAGCGTGACACCGCCGCGCACCGGCGTCACGTGGCCTTCGAGCGACGTGCCGGCGCCCCACGCCACCACCGGAACCCGGTGCCGGTGGCACAGCCCAAGGAGACGCGCGGCCTCCTCCGTCGTCTCGACGAAGGCGACGGCATCGGGGAGGACTGGCGTCTGCGTGTCCTGGCCGTGCGAGTGGTGTTCGCGCAACGCGGCGTTGGTGGTGATGCGCTCGCCCAGGAATCCCCGGGCGGCGTCGATCGCCGCATCGGCTTCGTGTGCCATTCCTAGTCCCCCCGACGGGCGGGGACTATCGGGCGGGGCGCCCGCGCTGTGAAGCCCCGCCCGGCTTTCAAGAGATGAGCAGGCTCGGTGTGTTCTGGAATGTGACCGATGTTCCGTCGGTGAGCTTGAGGTAGGTGGAACCCCCGTGGGAGGTCTCGCTTGCGATCGCGCTGCCGGTGAAGCCCTGGAACGTCAGGCTGTCGTTCGTCGGGTTGAACCCGGCGATCAAGTCGCTGCCACCGCCCCCGCCGTTCCGGAACACGAAGTCCTCGATCCCCGTCCCCGCATTCACCTGGCTTGCACCCGACCCGAACGCGATCGTCGCGGCGTCCGATCGCAAGGTGAGATAGGCGCTGCCCGCCGCACCGGTATAGTCGAGCGTGCCGCCCTCTCCTTCGTAGGTGAACCGGCCGGCGCCTCCGACTACGCTGTTCGTGCTGCCTGCGAGGCCGGTCAATGAAACAGTGCCCGTCCCGGCGTGGATGGTGTCGCTGCCGGAGGCTGTTATGCCGACGGTGTAGGCGCTGGTCGTGATGACGTCGGATCCGGCGCTGGTGATCTGGCCAGTGTTGTCCATGTTGATCACGTTGGGAGAGCCGGCGGCGGTGATGACGCTGGTGTTGCTGCCGGTCGCGGTGAGGGTGATCCCGCCGCCGCCGCCATAGATGTAGTCGTGCGTCCCGGTCACGAGGATCGTCGTCGCCGCCGCGCCAACGTGGACATAACCGTTGTTTTGGCTGACGGTAAGCGATGGCTCGGTGCCGCCGCCGCCGCTACCCGCGCCGCCGCCTCCTCCGCTACTGCCGCCGCCGCCGCCACCGCCGCCAGCACCGAGAAATGGCGGCTCGGTCGCGAGCAGGGTGTTGCCCGACAGCGTCGCCGGGCCTGACTCGAGTTGGGCGGTGGTCAGCCCGTAGTACTGGTTGCTGGTGACGGATGCGACCACCGCCGTCGTGTTGCGGATACCGAGCGAGCTTCCGGAATTCAGGTCGTTGAGGATCGTGTTGCCGGCGACGGCCAGGGTCGATCCGGCGATTAGGCCGCCTTCCTCGCCGTAGGAGATGATGATCGGATTTTGCGTGTCCGGACCCTGCTCGATCGTGTTGCCCTGGATCAGCGCCTTGCCGCCGTTCGGCAGGTCGATCTCGTAGGACGCCGTGCCGGTCGGTCCGTCGCCGATCGTGCTGTTGATGATCGTCGTGCTGGTCGCGCGGCTCTTGACGTCGTGACCGACGATCGCTCCGACAGAGACGCTGTCCTCGAACGTAAACTGGGCGACCTGGTTGATGTAAAGGTTGTGGCTTTGTCCGTCGCCGGCGCCGTTTGCCGAGAAGGTCGACGTATTGACGATGATGGTACCGGTATTGGCCACATAAGGCGTCGCTAGTATCCCGTCCTGGTTATTGCGGATCAGATCATTGTCTAGCGTGAGATTGCCGCTTTCGTAGCGGATGCCCGCGCCATTGTTGCCGGCGCTCGCCGAAATCCTCGCCCCGGTCAGGACGAATCCCTCGATCGTGACATTCGGGTTGAGTCCGGCTTCGCCGACGATGACGATGCCCTTGTTCTCGAGCGGCGTGGTCGTCGCGGTGATGGTGGCCATTCCGCCGATCGATTCCAGCGTGATGCTGTCGTCGATCTTGAAGAAGTCATTGGTGTAGGTGCCGGCCTGGACCTGGATCACGTCGTTGTTGTGCGACGCGGCCACGGCTTGCGCGATGGTCGCATACTGCATTCCGACGCCGACGGTAAGAGTGCTCATGAGTCCTCCGTCGCGCCCGGTCGTTCCGCGGCGCGGATGGTTTGTTGCAGAAGGAGTGGCATCGTGCTCAAGAAATAGTGAGATACGATCAAGCACGGTTCGATTCGCGCGACCAGCGCGAATTGTATTGTAACGATTTATTAGCGATTGTATAACGATCGATCATCGCGGGAATGCGGCAGCGCCAGGATGGCCGCGCGTTGACGCCGCCCCCTCGCGCCCGATAGCGTCGGGTTCTCAAGCGAAAAGGGGAAGCGTCGATGGCAAACCAGATCAGGCAGCGGCTGAAGGACGGCAAGGCGGTGGTGAACGGCTGGCTCGCGATCCCCTCGGCCTTCTCCGCCGAGGTCATGGCGCAGTGCGGCTGGGACAGCGTCACCGTCGATATGCAGCACGGCGTGCAGGATTATCAGTCGATGGTCCAGTGCTTCCAGGCGATGAACGCGCATCCGGTCACGCCGCTCGTCCGCGTGCCGTGGAACGAGCCGGGCATCGTCGGCAAGGTGCTGGACGGCGGCGCCTGGGGCGTGATCTGCCCGATGGTGAACACCAAGGCGGAAGCGCAGCGCCTGGTCGAGTACAGCCTGTATCCGCCCGCCGGCAAGCGCAGCAACGGGCCGATCCGCGCCGCCATGTATGGGGAGGCGAGCACCTATCAGAAGATCGCCAATAACGAGGTCATGGTCATCCCGATGATCGAGACCCAGGAGGCGATCGACAACATCGAGGCGATCCTGGACGTGCCCGGCATCAGCGGCATCTATGTCGGCCCGTCCGACCTCGGCTTCTCGATGGGCCTGACGCCGATCCTCGACCGCGAGGAGCCGAAGATCCTCGGCATCTACGAGAAGCTGATCCAGGAAACCAAGAAGCGCGGCCTGTTCGCCGGCCTGCACAACGGCAGCGCGGCGTACGCGGCGAGGATGATCGACATGGGGTTCCGCTTTGTCACTATCGCCAATGACAGCGGCCTGATGGCGCGCGCGGCGCGCGAGGCGGTCACGGCGGTAAGGAAGGCCGCCGGGCCGGTGGCGGGATAAGCGCCCAAACCACCACCGTCATGCCCGCGAATGCGGGTATCCACGTCTTTGCTGGCGGCCAAGGAAGACGTGGATGGCCGGAACAAGTCCGGCCATGACGGCGCTCTTGGTAGCTTATAAGGACGATAGACAATGCCAGATCGCGTCATCCGCCTGCATCCGGACGACAGCGTGGTGATCGCCCGGTCCACCCTGCTGGAAGGCGCGGCCGTCGCCGACGGGGTCGTCACCGTCGAGCGCATTCAGGCCGGGCACAAGGTCGCGGTGCGCCCGATCGCGATCGGCGAGGCGGTGCGCCGCTATGGCCAGATCATCGGCTTCGCGACGCAGCCGATCGCACCCGGCCAGCATGTGCATGTCCACAATAGTGGCATGGGCGATTTCGCCAAGGACTACGCGTACGGCGTCGATGCGCGGCCGACCGACTTCACCAACCACGCCGCGACCTTCCGGGGCATCCGCCGCCCCGACGGACGGGTGGCGACGCGCAACTACATCGGCATCCTCACCAGCGTGAACTGTTCGGCCCATGTCGCCGGACTGATCGCCGACACGTTCCGCCGCAACCCGTTCACCGGCCACGACCCGCTCGCCGACTTCCCGAACGTCGACGGCGTGGTCGCGCTGACCCACAAGAGCGGCTGCGGCATGGCCGAGGGCGAGCCGCTGTCGCTGCTGCGCCGCACGCTCGCGGGCTACGCGCGGCACGCCAATTTCTCCCACGTCGTCGTCCTCGGTCTCGGCTGCGAGGTGAACCAGATCGGCGGCCTGATCGCCGAGCAGCGCCTCGCCGGCCGGCTGAAGGGCATGGATATCCAGTCACTCGGCGGCACCAGGAAGACAGTGGAGGCGGGCACCGCCTTCGTGCGCGAGGTGCTGGCCGAATCGAACGAGGTGCGGCGCGAGCCGATCCCGGCGAGCGAATTGTGCATCGCCCTGCAATGCGGCGGCTCGGACGGATACTCGGGCGTGTCGGCCAATCCCGCGCTCGGCGCGGCGAGCGATCTGGTGGTGCGCCACGGCGGCACCGTGATCCTGTCGGAGACCCCCGAGACATACGGCGCCGAGCATTTGCTGACCCGTCGCGCGGTGTCGCCGGAGGTCGGCGAGAAGCTGGTCGCGCTGATGCGCTGGTGGGAGGAGTACACCAAGCGCGAGGGCGCCGAGATGAACGCCAACCCCTCGCCCGGGAACAAGGCGGGCGGGTTGACGACGATCCTGGAGAAGTCGCTCGGCGCGATGGCCAAGGCGGGCAGCACCAATCTGGTCGATGTGGTGGGCTACGCGGAACCCGCGACCGCCAAGGGTTTCGTCTTCATGGACACGCCGGGTTTCGATCCGGTCGCGGCGACCGGGCAGGTCGCCGGCGGGGCCAATCTGGTTTGCTTCACCACCGGACGCGGCAGCGTGTTCGGCTGCAAGCCCTCGCCGTCGATCAAGCTCGCGACCAACACGCCGATGTTTCGACGGCTCGAGGACGACATGGACGTGAATTGCGGCACCATCCTCGACGGCGAGGAGACGGTGCAGGAATGCGGCGCCCGCATCTTCGACCTGATGCTGCGCGTCGCCTCCGGCGAACGCACCAAGAGCGAGGGCTTCGACTTCGGCGGCGCGGAGTTCGCGCCGTGGATCATCGGGGCGACGATGTGAGGGACCGTGCCTACGGTCCTCCGCGCTGAGGGATTCCGCTTCTTTTTCTGGAGCCGCGAACCAAACGAGCCGCCGCATATTCACGTTGACAAGGCGGGCGCCTCGGCCAAGGTGTGGCTGGAGCCGGTCGCGCTCGCCGGCAACGCCGGCTATCCGGCCCGAGACCTGGGCGTCGTGCTTGGATTGGTTCGCGAGAATCGGTCCGAGCTGATAGAGGCGTGGCATGAGTTCTTTGGCGCAGGCTGACGCGGTCGATATCCGGGTTCGGGATGTGGCGGTGAGTGATGATGAACTGACCGTCGCACTGATGGACGGGCGCACGATCACCGTGCCGCTGGCTTGGTATCCGCGACTGCTTGCCGGCACTCCGCGGCAGCGAGGGCACTGGGAGGTGGCGGGCGGAGGCTACGGCATCCATTGGCCGGACCTCGACGAGGATCTGAGCACGGAGGCGCTGCTGGCCGGGGCGCGGGCACCGCGCGGTTCGGAACTATGGCGATCGTCGGCCCTTAAGTAGGAGTCGAACAAGCAACGGGAGGAGTGCGCGCCATGCCGTCCATCACCGAAATCGCCAAGGAGTTCTTCGCCGCCTGCGAGACGGGGAAGGGGTGGGAAGCGTGCCGCGCCTACTGCACGCCGGACGCCACGTTTGCCTCCCAGGCCGAGCCGCTAGCCGACGTGAAAACCCTGCAAGCCTACACCGACTGGATGAAGGGTATTCTGACGCCCCTGCCGGACGGGCGTTACGAGGTGAAATCGTTCGCGACCGACACCGAGCGTAACAACGTCAGCGCCTTTGGGGTCTTTTCCGCCACCCACACTGGCCCCGGGGGGCCTGTCCCGCCGACCGGCAAGAGCATGAAGACCGACTACGTCTATGTCATGGAATTCGAGGGCGCGAAGATTCGCCACATGACGAAGATATGGAACGCCGGTTGGGCGCTGAAGCAGATCGGCTGGTGAGCCGGGCGAGGTGTATCATCGCGGCGACGATGTAGGCGTTGCGACTAAGTACTCCGCCGCGCGGAGGATACGGACACCTAACCAAGGGTGAAGCACCAAGAGGTCGTCGTCGCTGCTGACGATCGTCTCGGCGCCCGATGCCAGCGCCAGTTCCAGGTATTTATCGTCGTTCGGATCCCGGCAGTCCGTCACGCGTATCGTCGGCGCGAACCATACGGCTGCCTCACGCACGAGGCGCAGAACTAACTCTCGTCGCGCAAGCGAGATGCTCCGGGCGAATTTGGGCCGGCTCAGCACCGTCGCGATCTCCGCCTCGACCGCGCTGGAGAGCGCGAATACGTCCGTCTCCTCGGCACGCAGAAGCGCCCGTTCGGGTATGCTATCCTCCTTGAGCGCCGCACCCACCAGGGTCGAGGCGTCGAAGACGATCATCCGCGCCCGGCGTTCCCGCGATTCTCGGCCTTGTAGGACGCCAGTTCCGCATCGATCTCAACGTCGGTGAGGCCGGCGGCGCGCGCCTCCGCCTTCAGCTCGGCGATCGCACGGGCAAGGGGGCTCGGCCCGGCGCGCGGCCGCAATACCCGGCTGACCAAACGGCCAATCGCTTCGCGATTGCGCGGGTCTGCGAGCGCTGCCACCACCTCGGGCTCGACCGGGAGGGTGACATCCACCGTGTCGTTCATCCCAGGCCTCCTTGCTCCGCCCATGCTGACCTTACTGCGGGACAAGCGTAGCATGGCGACGCGGCTTCCGCCATAATGCGAGCGACGTCGAGCCATGCAGCAACAATCAGCATCCGTCGACACCCAAATCGCCCCCGACTGCGCCGGCATGGACTTTTACGCCGCCGATCGCGG
>JBAWFF010000049.1:0-14238 GCA_049591635.1 Acetobacteraceae bacterium | reverse complement strand
GGCGGTGCCACCCGCGTTTGGCCGCCTCGGCGCGCTTGCCGCGCGGTTCCGCGATGCGCTGCGCGCGCGTTTTCCCGATATGGCGGCGCGGCGGCTTGTGCTGGAACAGGCGCTTGGCGGCCGCGTCGCGGACCTCGTCTTCGCCGGCCACGACGAGGCGGCGGCCGACGCCTTCGCCGCGATGATCGCGGCCGGCGATCCGTCGCCTCGCGGCATCGTCCACCTGGTCGGCGCGGGCCCGGGACCGGCCGATCTGTTGACCCTGCGCGGGCAGCGCTTGTTGGGCGAGGCCGACGTGATCGTCCATGATCGCCTGGTGTCGGACGAGGTCCTGGCGCTGGCGCGGCGGGATGCCGAGCGGATGTTCGTCGGCAAGGCGCGTGCCGACCATTGCGTTGCACAACAAGAGATCAACGCGCTGCTGGTGCGTCTCGCGCACGAGGGCAAGCGCGTCGTCCGGCTCAAGGGCGGCGATCCCCTCGTGTTCGGGCGCGGCGGCGAGGAGATCGAGGCGTTGGCGCAAGCCGGCGTCGCCTTCGAGATCGTGCCCGGCGTGACGGCGGCGCTGGCGTGCGCGGCGGGAGCGGGCATCCCGCTCACCCACCGCGAGGCGGCGCGCGCGGTGACGTTCGTGACCGGCCACACGAAAGACGGCGCGCTCGATCTCGACTGGCCGACGCTGGCGCGGGGCGGAACCCTCGCCGTGTACATGTGCGCGGCCTCATTGGCGCGCCTGCACGCCGGCCTGGTTTCGGCCGGCTACGACCCCGCGACGCCGGCCGCGCTGATTGAGCGCGGCGGGACGGACGATCAGCGCGTGCTGGCACTGCCGTTCGACCGCTTGGTCGCCGAGGGGCCGGGCTGGATGCAAGGCGGCCCGACGCTATTGCTGCTCGGCGACGTCGTTGGGCATCGAAGTCTGACCAAATAGGCATCATATAGCCTACAAAATAGGCATCACGCGCTGCATTGAAATGCGGCATTCATGATTTTCGGTCCTTTGGACTGGCATGTCTTGTGCATTGCACCATGACAAAGCCACTTGTCAGGGGACCCGCATGGACAGCCTGAAGCCAGCCGAAATCGTCGCCGCGATGATCAATGTCGGGGCGGCACGTGTTGAACTTGGCGTCCGTGACCTGCTGATACGCGGGGGGCTGTCGGGGATGCTGCTCGGCATTTCGACCACCCTCGCGCTGACCGCGGCGGCGCAGACCGGCGTGCCGTTCGTCGGCGCCCTCATCTTCCCGGTCGGCTTCGTGATGATCGTGCTGCTCGGGCTTGACCTCGTGACCGGCAGCTTCGCGCTGGTGCCGATGGCGGCGTTGGCCGGGCGGGCGCGCTGGTCAACGGTCGCCGGCAATCTCGCCTGGGCGTTCCTCGGCAACCTGATCGGCTCGGTGCTGTATGCCGTCCTGTTCGTGATCACCATCACCGATGCCGGCCTGCTCCCCGCCACCGCCGGGATCGCGCAAAAATTGGTGCAGCTCGCGGAGGCGAAGACCACCGGTTACGCCGCGATCGGCGGCGCCGGGATGGTGACGATGTTCGTCAAGGCCATCCTCTGCAACTGGATGGTCTGCATGGGCACCGCGATGGGCCTCGCCTCCACGTCGGCGATCGGGCGGATCGTCGGCGCATGGCTGCCGGTCACCGTCTTCTTCGCCCAAGGCTTCGAGCACGCCGTCGTCAACATGTTCGTCATCCCGGCCGGGATGCTGATGGGGGCGAAGGTCTCGTTCGCCGATTGGTGGCTGTGGAACCAGATTCCGGTGACGCTCGGCAATTTCGTCGGTGGGTTTATTTTCGTGGGGCTCGCGCTCTACGTCACTTACCAGCCGTCCGGCGCGAGGATGGCGAGCGAGGCGTTGGCCGCATCGGGCGACTGATGTCCGACCAGCCGTTTTCCGCCGATCAGCAGGAGTATCTGAAGGGCTTCCTGTCCGGCGTCGAGGCGCGGCGCGCGGCACTTGGGCTGCCGCTCGCGCCGGTGGAGGCGCAGATCGCCGATCCTACTGATCCGCAGCGCCAGGCCCAGGATCTGGCCATCGCGGCGGGCGGCAAGCTGGTAGCCGAAGAGGAAGCGAAGCGCGGGAAGCACCCGCTCGACCGATGGAACGAGATCAATCGGGCCGCGTCGGAGGGGCGCTTTCCCAAGGGCACCGACATTTTCCTGACGAAGTATTTCGGCCTGTTCTACGTCAGCCCGGCGCAGGACAGCTTCATGTGCCGTCTGCGCATCCCGGGCGGCATCCTGGCGTCGCACCAGATGCAAGGAATCGCCGCGATCGCCGACGACCTCGCCGGCGGCTATGCCGACATCACCACCCGGGCGAACCTGCAACTGCGCGAGATCGCCGCGGCGTCCGCCCCCGAAGTGTTGGCGCGCCTGTCCGAGATCGGCCTCACCACGCGCGGATCGGGCGCGGACAACGTCCGCAACATCACCGCCAGCCCGACCGCCGGAATCGACGAGCAGGAACTGATCGACACCAGGCCGCACGCCCGCGCGCTGCACTTCCACATCCTGAACAGCCGCGCGTTGTACGGCCTGCCGCGCAAGTTCAACATCGCCTTCGACGGCGGCGGCCGTGTCGGCGTGCTGGAGGACACGAACGATATCGCCTTCGCCGCCGTGCTTGTGGCGGACGGCTTCGGCGTCGTGCCGGGCGTCTACTACCGGCTCGGCCTCGGCGGCATCACCGGCCACAAGGATTTCGCCCGCGAGACGGACGTGATCGTGCCGCCCGCCGAGGCGACGCACGTCGCCGATGCGATCCTGCGCGTCTTCATCGCCCACGGCACCCGTACCGACCGCGCCCGGGCGCGGCTGAAATACCTGCTCGACGATTGGGGATTGCCGCGCTTCCTCGACGCGGTCGAGGCCGAGGGCGCGGCGCTGCTTCGCGTCGATCCCGCCGCGATCCTGCCGCGCCCTGCCCCGCAAAAGCACGGCCATGTGGGCGTGCACGCCCAGAGGCAGCGCGGCCTGTCCTATATCGGCGTGGTCACGCCGCTCGGCCGGCTGAGCAGCGATCATCTGCGCGGCCTCGCCGGCATCGCCGATCGGCACGGCTCGGGCACGCTTCGGCTGACGGTGTGGCAGAACCTTCTGATCAGCGACATTCCCGAGGAACGGCTGGACGCGGCGTTGGCGGAGATCGCCGCGCTCGGCCTTTCCGCGCGCGCGTCGGCAATACGCGGCGGCCTCGTCGCCTGCACCGGCAGCGCCGGCTGCAAGTTCGCCGCCGGGGACACCAAGCGGCACGCGGCCACGCTCGCCGCGTGGCTCGACGCGCGTATCACCATCGACCTCCCGATCAACATCCATCTGACCGGCTGCCATCATTCCTGCGCGCAGCACTTCATCGCCGACATCGGCCTGCTCGCCACCAAGGTCGAGCGCGGTGGGGAACTGGTCGAAGGCTACGACCTCCATGTTGGCGGAGGGGCCGGGGCCGAGGCGCGGATCGGGCGGCTGATCCACCCGAAGGTGCCGTTCCACGAATTGCCGCCGATGATCCTCTCTCTCCTCACGGACTGGCAGGCGACGCGCGATGCGAACGAGACGTTCCTCGCGTGGTCCGAGCGCATGAAGGAGCCGGCGCTATGAACGCGATCAGCGCGCCGATGCCGCTGATCCCGGAGAACGCGCCCTTCAGCGCCCAGCAGCGCGCGTGGCTGAACGGGTTCCTCGCCGGGCTTTACGGGGGAACCCAGCAAGCCGGGATGTCGCAAGCTGCGCCGGCGGCGGAGGAGTTCCCGTGGCACGACCCGGCGCTCGAATTGCCCGAGCGCTTGTCGCTCGCCGAAGGCAAGCCGCTTCCGCGTCGCCTGATGGCGGCGATGGCGCAGCTCGATTGCGGGCAATGCGGCTATCAGTGCCGGACCTATGCCGAGGCGCTCGCCGAGGGACGGGAGACGTCGGTCGGCCTGTGCGTTCCGGGCGCCAAGGAGACCACGAGGGCGCTGAAGGCGCTGCTCGCCGAAGCGCCGCCCGCGCCGGCCCCTATCTCATACGAACCGGCCTATTCGATGACCCCTCCCCCAACCCCTCCCGCAAGGGGAGGGGAGGATTCCGAGCATTTCGACTCCCCCTCCCCTCGCGGGAGGGGGCTGGGGGGAGCAGGCCGTACGAGTCAGAGCGTGGTGCGGGTGATCTCGGCCGAGGCGCTGACCCGGCCGGGCTCGGGCAAGGACGTGCGCCATGTGGTGATCGACCTCGCCGGATCGGGGCTGGCGTACGAGCCGGGCGACAGTCTCGGGCTCGCCGCGCCCAACGATCCGGTGCTGGTGGAGGCGTGCTTGCGCGCCCTCGGCTGCACGGGCGCGGAGATGGTGCCCTGCCCGGATGGCGCGGGCCGTCCGCTCGCGGAGGCGCTATCGCGCCATCTCGACATCGCGCGCCCGCACGATCGCACCACCGACCTGCTGGCGATGGCGGCGACGCATCCGAAGCACGCTGACGCGCTCCGCCGGCTCACCGACGGCGAGGACGGGGCGGAGCCGGCTGATGCCGATTTGCTCGACCTGCTGCTCGCCTTCCCTTCCGCCCGCCCGGGCGCGGCCGGTCTCGCGCGTGCCCTGCCCGCCTTGAAGCCGCGCCTCTACTCGATCGCCTCCTCGCCGCTTGCCGCGCCTGGAGAAGTGCATCTCTGCGTCGCCGTCGTGCGCGACGAGCGGAGGGGACGCGCGTGCGAGGGTGTCGCAAGCGGCTTTCTCGCCGGTCGGGCCTCGGCGCACGGCGACGTGGCGGCCCATGTGCAGAGCAGCCATTTCCGCCTGCCGCCGGACCCGGCGACGCCCATCATCATGATCGGTCCCGGGACCGGCATCGCGCCGTTCCGCGCGTTCCTGCAGCATCGAGCGGCGGCGGGCGCGCGCGGGCGAACCTGGCTGTTCTTCGGCGATCGGGCGCGGGCGACCGATTTCCTGTACGAGGAGGAGCTGCTTGGATGGCGGCGCGACGGCACGCTGGCGCGTCTTGATTGCGCGTTCTCGCGCGATCAGACGGCGAAGATCTATGTGCAGCACCGGATGGAGGAGCAGGCGGCCGATCTCTGGCGCTGGCTCCAGGACGGGGCCCATCTGTATGTCTGCGGCGATGCGACCCGGATGGCGCGCGACGTGGACGCCATGCTGCGCCGGATCGCCGCGACCGAGGGCAAGCTGAACGAGGCGCAGACGAGGGATTGGATCGTCGCGCTGGCCCGCCAAGGGCGGTATCTGCGCGATATCTACTGAAGGAGGGGCGGCGGCCCGCTCGCGCGGGCCGCCCATGCCCCCAGACCTACTCCCCAGACCTACTCGGCGGCCGCCTTCGTCTCCGCGATCCGCGGTGGGGCGGCAGGCTGCAACAGCCGCTGATCCTGCCCCGCCGCGATGGCGCGCAGGCGGTTCATCACCGCCCCGGTGCCAGCCGGGATCAGACGCCCGACGATCACGTTCTCCTTCAGGCCGGTCAGCGTATCGATCTTGCCCGCCGTGGCGGCCTCGGTCAGCACCCGCGTCGTTTCCTGGAAGGAAGCGGCGCTGATGAAGCTGTTGGTCTGCAAGCTCGCCTTGGTGATCCCTTGCAGCACCGGCATCGCCACCGCCGGGCGATCGTCGCGCCCGAGCTTGGCCAGCACCGCGTCGAACTCGGTGCGGTCCACCTGCTCGCCGGCCAGGAACGTGGTGTCGCCCGGATCGAGGATCTCCACCTTCTGCAACATCTGGCGGACGATCACCTCGATATGCTTGTCGTTGATCTTCACGCCTTGCAGCCGGTAGACGTCCTGGATCTCGTTGACCAGGTAATCGGACAGCGCCTCCACGCCGAGCACCTTGAGGATGTCGTGCGGCACGCGCGGCCCGTCGACCAGCGGGTCGCCCCGGCGGACGAAGTCGCCCTCCTGAACGGAGACGTGCTTGCCCTTCGGGATCAGGTAGTCGGTCTCCTCGCCGGTCTCGTCGTTCTTCACGATGACCCGTCGCTTGGCTTTGTAGTCCTTGCCGAACTCCACCCGCCCGTCGGTCTCCGCGATCACCGCGTGATCCTTCGGCCGGCGCGCCTCGAACAGCTCGGCGACACGCGGCAGACCGCCGGTGATGTCGCGGGTCTTGCTGCCCTCGCGCGGAATGCGCGCCAGCACGTCGCCGGCGGCAACCTGCGCGCCGGCATCGACCGACAGGATCGAATCGGGCGCCAGGAAGTAGCGCGCGTCCGATCCGTTGGGCAGCTTCACCACCTCGCCCCTGTCGTCCTTGAGTTGCAGGCGAGGCCGCAGGTCGACGCTCTTGGCACCCTGCTTGTAGTCGACCACCACGCGTGAGGTGAGGCCGGTGACCTCGTCCATGCGCTCCACCAGGGTCACGCCCTCGATCAGGTCGATGTATTCGACCAGCCCGTTGCGCTCGGTGATGATCGGCAGGGTGTACGGGTCCCATTCGGCGAGCTTCTGCGCCCGCGCCACGGACTGGCCCTCGTCGATCAGCAGCCGCGCGCCGTACGGCACCCGGAAGCGAGCGCGCTCCTGGCCCTTGTCGTCGGTGAGCACGATCTCGCAATTCCGGCTCATGACCACCGGAACGCCCTGACTGTTGAGGACGACGAAGCGGTTCTTGATCGAGACCTGCCCGTCATGGCTCGCCTCGACGAAGGACTGCTCGGCGCCACGCTGGGCCGCGCCGCCGATGTGGAAGGTCCGCATCGTCAGCTGCGTGCCGGGCTCGCCGATCGACTGGGCGGCGATCACGCCCACCGCCTCGCCGATATTGACCGGCGTGCCGCGCGCGAGGTCGCGGCCGTAGCAATGCCCGCAGACGCCGATCGGCGCCTCGCAGGTCAGCACGGAGCGGATCAGCACCGTCTCCACGCCCAGCTGCTCGACGCGGTCGGCGGCCTCCTCCTCGATGAGCGTGTTGGCCGGCACGATGACCTCGCCGGTCGTGGGATCGAGGATGTCGCGCGCCGTCGTGCGGCCGAGGATGCGCTCCGACAGGCTCGATACGATCTCGCCGCCGTCCATCACCGCGCGCACGGTGAGGCCACGTTCGGTGCCGCAATCCTCCTCGACGATGATGCAGTCCTGCGCGACATCGACCAGGCGGCGGGTCAGGTAGCCGGAGTTCGCCGTCTTCAACGCGGTGTCCGCGAGACCCTTGCGGGCGCCGTGGGTGGAGTTGAAATACTCGAGGACGGACAGACCCTCCTTGAAGTTGGCGATGATCGGCTGCTCGATGATCTCGCCCGAGGGCTTCGCCATCAGCCCGCGCATCCCGGCCAGCTGGCGCATCTGCGCGGGGCTGCCGCGCGCGCCCGAGTGGCTCATCATCCATACCGAGTTAGTGACGACGCCAATTTCCTGGCGGGAGATCTCCTTCATCATCGCGCCCGCGACCTCATCGGTGCAGCGCGACCATGCATCGACCACCTTGTTGTAGCGCTCGCCGGCGGTGATCAGGCCCTCCTGATACTGCTGCTCGAACTCCTTCACCTCGGTCTGCGTGCGCCGGATCATCGGCCCCTTTTCCTTGGGGATGATCAGGTCGTCCTTGCCGAACGAGATGCCCGCCTTGGCGGCCTGACCGAACCCGAGGCCCATCAGCCGGTCGGCGAAGATCACGCACTCCTTCTGTCCGCAATGGCGGTACACCGCGTCGATCACGTCCGACACGTTCTTCTTGGTGAGCTGGCGGTTCACCAGCTCGAACGGCACGTTCGGGTGCTTGGGCAGGATCTGGGCGATCATCATGCGCCCGGGCGTCGTCACGACGAGACCCCGGATCATGTTGCCGTTCGCATCCATCGTTTCCCAGCGCGACTTGATCTTGTCGTGCAGCCCGATGGCGCGGGCGTGCAGCGCATGCTCGATCTCGCCCACGGTCCCGTAGGCGGGCACATCCTTGTCCTCGGCGGCCCGGTATTCCGGCGTCTCCAGTGACAGGTAGTAGAGCCCAAGCACGATGTCCTGGCTCGGCACGATGATCGGCTTGCCGTTGGCCGGGCTGAGGATGTTGTTGGTCGACATCATCAGCACACGGGCTTCGAGCTGCGCTTCCAGGCTGAGCGGCACGTGCACCGCCATCTGGTCGCCGTCGAAATCGGCGTTAAACGCGGTGCAGACCAGCGGGTGGAGCTGGATCGCCTTGCCTTCGATGAGCACCGGCTCGAACGCCTGGATGCCGAGCCGGTGCAAGGTGGGCGCGCGGTTCAGCATCACCGGATGCTCGCGGATGACCTCCTCCAGGATGTCCCACACCTCGGGACGCTCCTTCTCCACCATCCGCTTGGCGGCCTTGATGGTGGTGGCGTGGCCGTACTTCTCCAGCTTGGCGTAGATGAACGGCTTGAACAGCTCGAGCGCCATCTTCTTCGGCAACCCGCACTGGTGCAGCTTCAGCTCCGGCCCGACTACGATGACCGAACGGCCAGAGTAATCGACGCGCTTGCCGAGCAGGTTCTGGCGGAACCGGCCTTGCTTGCCCTTCAGCATGTCCGACAGCGACTTCAGCGGGCGCTTGTTGGCGCCGGTGATGGCGCGGCCCCGACGGCCGTTGTCGAACAAAGCGTCGACGCTCTCCTGCAACATGCGCTTCTCGTTGCGCACGATGATATCGGGCGCGCGCAGCTCGATCAGCCGCTTCAGGCGGTTGTTGCGGTTGATGACGCGCCGATACAGATCGTTGAGGTCCGACGTCGCGAAGCGGCCGCCGTCGAGCGGCACCAGCGGACGCAGTTCCGGCGGAATGACCGGCACGACGTCGAGGATCATCCAGTCCGGCCGCGCGCCGGATTCGCCGAATGCCTCGATCAGCTTGAGCCGCTTGACCAGCTTCTTGCGCTTGGCCTCGCTGGTGGTGTCCTTGAGATCGGCGCGCAGGCGGGTCTTCTCGGCATCGAGGTCGATCCCGTTGAGGATCTTCTTGATCGCCTCGGCGCCGATGCCGACCTCGAAGCTGTCATCGCCGAACTCGTCCTGCTTGGCCATGAACTGATCTTCGTTCAGCAGGCTGTGCAGCTTCATGTCGGTCGTGCCCGGCTCCAGCACGACGTAGCTCTCGAAGTAGAGGATCTTCTCAAGCTCCTTCAGCGTCAGGTCAACCATCAGGCCGATCCGGCTGGGGAGCGACTTCATGAACCAGATATGCGCGACCGGGGACGCCAGCTCGATGTGGCCCATGCGCTCGCGCCGGACTTTCGCGAGCGTGACCTCGACGCCGCACTTCTCGCAGATGATGCCGCGAAACTTCATCCGCTTGTACTTGCCGCACAGGCACTCGTAGTCCTTGATCGGCCCGAAGATGCGCGCGCAGAACAGGCCGTCGCGCTCCGGCTTGAAGGTGCGGTAGTTGATGGTCTCCGGCTTCTTGATCTCGCCGTACGACCAGCTCCGGATCTGCTCGGGGCTGGCGATCTGGATCTTGATCTGGTCGAACGTCATCGTCTGGCCGGTCTGGCCCAGGATCTTCATGAGTTCGTTCATGCGAATCTCACCTCAGGGGGCGCCGGAGGATTTCCGGCGCCGTGACAAGGGAAAACGGCGGAGGCGGCGCGATCAGGCGACGTGGCTGTCCAACTCGACGTTCAGGCCAAGCGATTTCAGCTCCTTGACGAGGACGTTGAAGCTTTCGGGAACGCCCGCCTCGAAATTGTCCTGCTCGCGCACGATCGCCTCGTAGACCTTGGTGCGTCCGGACACGTCATCGGATTTCACGGTCAGCATCTCCTGCAAGGTGTAGGCGGCGCCGTAGGCTTCCAACGCCCACACCTCCATCTCGCCGAAGCGCTGGCCGCCGAACTGCGCCTTGCCGCCCAGCGGCTGCTGGGTGACGAGGCTGTACGGCCCGATGGAGCGGGCATGGATCTTGTCGTCCACGAGATGGTGCAGCTTGAGCATGTAGATATAGCCCACCGTGACCTTGCGCTCGAACGGATCGCCGGTACGGCCATCCACCAGGACCACCTGGCCCGAGGTATCGAGCCCCGCCTTGGTCAGCATGGACTCGATGTCGCTCATGCGCGCGCCGTCGAACACCGGCGTCGAGATCGGCACGCCCTTGCGCAGGTTGTTGCACATCTCGATCAGCTCGTCGGTGTCGAGCGTCGCGATCTCGTCGCGGAACACCCGCTCGTCGTAGACGTCGGCCAGCTTGTCGAGCAGTTCCTGCCGCCGCGCGCCGGTGCGCTGGTATTGATCGACCAACTCGCCGATCTGCCGGCCGAGATTGGCGCAGGCCCAACCCAGATGGGTCTCCAGTATCTGGCCCACGTTCATCCGGCTCGGCACGCCGAGCGGGTTGAGCACGAGATCGACCGGCGTGCCGTCGGCGAGGAACGGCATGTCCTCGACCGGGGTGACGCGCGAGACCACGCCCTTGTTGCCGTGCCGTCCCGCCATCTTGTCGCCGGGCTGGAGCTTGCGCTTCACCGCGATGAAGACCTTGACCATCTTCATCACGCCAGGCGGCAACTCGTCGCCGCGCTGGAGCTTCTCGACCTTGCTGTCGAAACGCGCCTGCAGTCGTCCCACGGCGGCGTCGTATTCCCGCTTCAGGGTTTCGATCTCGGCCATCACGGCGTCGTCCTGCACGCCGATGTGACGCCAGGCGCCACGCGGATGCTCGGCCAGCACCGCCTCGGTGATGGTCGTGCCGAGCTTGATCCCCTTGAAGCCGCCGGCCGCCTTGCGGTCGAGCAGCTTCTCGCGCAGCCGGTTAAGGAAGCTGCGCTCCTGGATCGCCTTCTCGTCGTCGCGGTCCTTCGCCAGCCGTTCGATCTCGGCTCGCTCGATCGCCATCGCGCGCTCGTCCTTGTCGACGCCGCGGCGGGAGAACACCCGCACATCGACGATCGTCCCGGTAACGCCGGGCGGCAGCTTGAGCGAGGTGTCGCGCACGTCGGACGCCTTCTCACCGAAGATCGCGCGCAGCAGCTTTTCTTCCGGCGTCATCGGGCTCTCACCCTTCGGCGTCACCTTGCCGACCAGGATATCGCCCGGGTTCACCTCGGCGCCGATATAGACGATGCCCGCCTCGTCGAGGTTCTTCAGCGCCTCCTCGCCGACGTTCGGGATATCGCGGGTGATCTCCTCCTGGCCCAGCTTGGTGTCGCGCGCCATCACCTCGAACTCCTCGATGTGGATCGAGGTGAACACGTCGTCGCGCGCGATGCGTTCGGAAATGAGGATCGAGTCCTCGAAGTTATAGCCGTTCCAGGGCATGAACGCGCACAGCACGTTGCGCCCCAGCGCCAGCTCCCCGAGTTCGGTCGAAGGCCCGTCGGCGATGATCTCGCGCTCCGAGACCCGGTCGCCCACCTTCACCAGCGGGCGCTGGTTGATGCAGGTCGAGTGGTTGGAGCGCATGAACTTGCGCAGCCGGTAGATGTCGACGCCCTTGGTCGTGCCGTCCTCGTTGGTGGCGCGCACCACGATGCGGGCGCCGTCGATCTGATCGACCATGCCGGCACGGCGGGCGACGATGGTGGCGCCGGAATCGCGCGCCACCGCCTCCTCCATGCCGGTGCCGACCAGCGGCGCGTCGGCCTGGATCAGCGGGACCGCCTGGCGCTGCATGTTCGAGCCCATCAGCGCGCGGTTGGCGTCGTCGTTCTCCAGGAACGGGATGAGCGCCGCCGCCACCGACACAAGCTGCTTGGGCGAGACGTCGATCGCCGTCACCTGATCGGGCGGCACCAGGCGGAAGTCACCCTGCTTGCGGACCGAGACCAGGTCTTGCAGGAACTTGCCGTCCCCATCCATCGGCGCGTCGGCCTGGGCGACGACGAGCCGCTCCTCCTCCATCGCCGACAGATAGCGCGGGCCGGACTGCACGACGCCGTCCTTCACCAGATTGTACGGCGTCTCGATGAAGCCGTATTTGTTCACCTTGGCGAAGGTGGCGAGCGAGTTGATGAGGCCGATGTTTGGCCCCTCCGGCGTCTCGATCGGGCAGATGCGGCCGTAATGCGTCGGATGCACGTCGCGCACCTCGAAGCCGGCGCGCTCGCGCGTCAGGCCGCCCGGACCAAGTGCGGACAGGCGCCGCTTGTGCGTCACCTCGCTCAGCGGGTTGGTCTGGTCCATGAACTGCGACAGCTGTGAGGAGCCGAAGAACTCCCGCACCGCCGCCGCCGCCGGCTTGGCGTTGATGAGGTCGTGCGGCATGACGGTGTCGATATCGACCGAGCCCATGCGCTCGCGGATGGCGCGCTCCATCCGCAGCAGGCCGACGCGGTATTGGTTCTCCATCAGCTCGCCGACCGAGCGGACCCGGCGGTTGCCGAGGTTGTCGATGTCGTCGATCTGCCCGCGCCCGTCCTTCAGCCCGCACAGCGTCTTCACGGTGCGAAGCAGGTCGTCCTTGCGCAGGATGCGGACGGAATCGGGAACCTCCTCGGCGTCGATGCCGAGGCGCATGTTCATCTTCACCCGCCCGACCGTGGAGAGGTCATAGCGGTCGGGATCGAAGAACAGGCCGCGGAACAGCGTCTCGGCGGTCTCCGGCGTCGGCGGCTCGCCCGGGCGCATCACCCGGTAGATGTCGACCAGCGCGTCGTCGCGATTGGCGTTCTTGTCGACCGCGAGCGTGTTGCGAATCCACGGCCCGTTCTGCTGATCGACCGCGAGCGTCGGCAGGCGGGTGATGCCCGCATCCTCGATCCCGGCCAGCCGCGCCTCGGCCAGCTCCTCGCCGGCCTCGCCGTAGATCTCGCCGGTCTCCTCGTTGACCATGTCCTCGGCGATGAAGCGCCCGAGCAGGTCGGCCCGCGTGGTGAGCACCTCCTTCGTGGTCTCGGCGATCTTGCGCGCCTGGCGCAAGGTCAGCTTGGCGTCGACCTCGGCCACCACCTCGCCGGTCTGGGCATCGACGATCGGCTCCAGCAGCTTTTGGCCGCGATACTGCTCGGGGTCGAATGGGCGCGCCCAGCCCTTGTCGGTGCGATCGAACACCACTTGGCGATAGAAGTAGCCGAGGATTTCCTCGGGGTTCATGCCCTGGATCTCGTTTAGATCGAGCGCCTCGCCCTTGGCCTTGCGCGCCTCCCGCAGTACCTCGGTCGCGGCGCTGTCGAGCGCGTAGAGCAGGGTGGTGACGGGCAGCTTTCGCTTGCGATCGATGCGGACGTAGACGAGGTCCTTGCTGTCGAACTCGAAGTCGAGCCAGGAGCCGCGATACGGGATCACCCGGGCGGCGAACAGGAACTTGCCCGAGGAGTGCGTCTTGCCCTTGTCGTGATCGAAGAACACGCCGGGCGAGCGGTGCATCTGGCTGACGATGACGCGCTCGGTGCCGTTGATGATGAAGGTGCCGTTATCCGTCATCAGCGGCATGTCGCCCATGTAGACGGGCTGTTCCTTGATGTCGCGGATCGACTTGGCGCCGGTGTCCTCGTCGAGGTCCCAGACGATCAGGCGCAGCACGACCTTCAGCGGCGCCGCGTAGGTCAACCCGCGCTGGATGCACTCCTCGACGTCGTATTTCGGGTCTTCGAGTTCATAATAGACGAACTCCAGGCGGCCGCGGCCGGCGAAGTCGTCGATCGGGAAGACGCCCTTGAAGACCTCCTGCAAGCCGGTCGTGGTACGGCTGTCGGGCTTGGTATCCTTTTGCAAGAATCCTTCGTAGCTGGCGCGCTGTACGTCGATCAGGTTCGGCATCTGCGCGATCTCGGGGATGCGCCCGAAGCTGCGGCGGATTCGCTTGTGTCTCGTGACCGACCTTGATATCGCGTTCATCGACTGTCCTGCTCGCCAAAATTGCCCCGAAGGCACGCTTGTCTTAGGCACGCACGCACGTGTCGCCGCCCGTGTCGAAACGGGTGCGCGGGCGGAAGCGCGTCGGCTTCCGCCCGCTCAGGCCCCGCGAGGGGCCGTCCCGGCCGTGAAAGACCCGGCCAGTTGGCCGGCATCGTTATGATCTGCGTCCCAGGCCCCCTTGCGTGATCCGCCGCCTACTTCACCTCGACGCCGGCGCCCTGATCCTCGAGCTGCTTGCGGATCTTCGCGGCGTCTTCCTTGTTGACGCCTTCCTTGACCGGCTTCGGCGCGGCCTCGACCAGATCCTTGGCTTCCTTCAGGCCGAGGCCGGTGATCGCGCGCACCTCCTTGATGACGTTGATCTTCTTGTCGCCCGAGGTCTTGAGCCACACGTCGAAGGTGGTTTTCTCTTCGGCAGGCGCGGCAGCAGCGCCGCCGCCAGCGGCGGGACCCGCGACCATGGCGACTGCGCCGGCGGCCGGTTCGATCCCGTAGG
>JBAWFF010000048.1:0-6212 GCA_049591635.1 Acetobacteraceae bacterium | reverse complement strand
CTGGTACTCCTTCAGCAACGGGGCGAACAATTCGTGGTCGTGCGCCGGATCGAGCACGCGCACCGCGTTATCGAGGTCCATCCGCAGCCCCAGTTCGCGCACCTTGGCCGCGATCGCGGCGCGCTCGCCCAGCAGGATCGGTTGGGCGATGCGCTCGTCGATCAGCGTCTGCGCGGCCCGCAGCACGCGCGGATCGGTGCCCTCGGCATAGACGATGCGCTGCGCAGTCGCCCGCGCCGCCTCGAACACCGGACGCATGAGTTGGCCGGAGCGGAAGACGAACCGTTCCAGCTCCTCTCGATAGGTGTCGAAATCCTTGATCGGCCGCCGCGCCACCCCTGATTGCATCGCGGCGCGCGCCACCGCCGGCGCCACCTCCAGAATCAGGCGCGGATCGAACGGTTTGGGAATGATGTATTCGGCGCCGAACATCGGTGCCGCGCCGCCATAGGCGGCGGTGACCACCTCGCTCGCTTCCATCCGCGCGATCCCGGCGATCGCCTCGACCGCGGCGATCTTCATCGCCTCGTTGATCGTCGTCGCGAAGACGTCGAGCGCGCCGCGAAAGATGAATGGAAAGCACAGCACGTTGTTGACCTGGTTCGGATAGTCGCTGCGCCCGGTGGCGACGATCGCGTCGGGGCGCGCCTTGCGCGCGACCTCGGGCGCGATCTCCGGATCGGGGTTGGCGAGCGCGAGGATCAGCGGCTTGGGCGCGAAGCGGTCCAGCCACTCCGGCCGCAGCACGCCGGGCGCGGACAGGCCAAGGAACACGTCCACGCCGCCCAGCACGTCGGCCAGCGCCTTGGCGTCGGTATCGCGCGCGTAGCGGGCCATATTGGGAAGCATTCCCGCGCGGTCGGCGCGCACCACGCCCTTGATGTCGGTCAAGGTGACGTTCCCGGGCTTCAGCCCCATCGAGACCAGGAGATCGACACAGGCGAGCGCGGCGGCGCCGGCGCCCGACGTCACCAGACGAACATCCTCCAGCCGCTTGCCCTGCACGAGCAGCCCATTGCGGATCGCGGCGGCGACGGTGATGGCGGTGCCGTGCTGATCGTCGTGAAAGACCGGGATCTTCATGCGCGCGCGCAGTTCCGCCTCGATCGCGAAGCACTCGGGCGCCTTGATGTCCTCGAGGTTGATCGCCCCGAACGTCGGCTCCAGCGCCGCGACCACGTCGCAGAACCGCTCGGGGTCGGCGGCATCGACCTCGATGTCGAACACGTCGATGCCGGCGAATTTCTTGAACAGGACGGCCTTGCCCTCCATCACCGGCTTGCCGGCGAGTGGCCCGATATTGCCGAGGCCGAGCACGGCGGTGCCGTTGGAGATGACGCCGACCAGATTGCCCCGCACGGTATAGTCATGCGCCGAATCAGGGTCCGCGACGATCGCCTCGCACGCGGCTGCCA
The DNA here is from genome assembly GCA_049591635.1 of Acetobacteraceae bacterium. Classification (GTDB taxonomy): domain Bacteria; phylum Pseudomonadota; class Alphaproteobacteria; order Acetobacterales; family Acetobacteraceae; genus DATFDN01. Next base: position 4,797 of record JBAWFF010000048.1, on the reverse strand, counting down.
CACCAGGGGAGTAGGCGAGCGCCAGGTCGCGCTGCGTCGCCATCCGCTTGGTCGGCTGCACGGCGAGCTTCCCGGGCCGCGGCAGCCGGTGGTAGTCGAGCGCCGCGCGGCGGACGTCTTCGTCCATGGCCTGCCCTCACGTTGCGGGACGCGACGGAATTGGCGCGTCGCGACGTTATCGTCTATCTTTTCGATAGGACAAAGCGCGGGGATGGCAATGGCGGCGGAGCAGCCGGTGAGTGACCTCGACAGCAGCATCTAGCCGGTCGCGAGATCGCTTCCATCCGCACACACCGTCGTGCTCGCGAATGTGAGCATCCACCCCTTGCGGGAGACCAAGGAAGGCGTGGATGCCCCTGACAAGCACACGGCTGTCCGGTCCGTCCTTCAGGCCTGCACTGCACCTTTCATCGTCATGCCCGGACGTGTTCCGGGCGTCGACGTCTTTACTGCCGGCCAGGAAGACGTGGATGGCCGGAACAAGTCCGGCCATGACGGTGTAGTGGACAGACGTGTGACAAGCACGGGCGTGACGACAGAGGGAGCAGCCCTACATCGCCCCCCTGATCTCCGCCAACCCCTTCCGTTGCCGCCCGCCCGCGTCAAAGTTCTCCGCCGCCAGCCATTGCTCGAACCCCGCCCGCAACGCGGGCCACTCGCTGTCGATGATCGACAGCCACGCGGTGTCGCGATTGCGGCCCTTGTAGACGACGGCCCGGCGAAACACGCCCTCGAAGCGAAACCCGAAACGCTCGGCGGCGGAGCGCGACGCCGCATTGAGACTGTCGCATTTCCATTCGTAACGGCGATAGCCCAGTTCGTCGAAGACGCGGCGCATCATCAGATACATCGCCTCGGTACCGACGCGCGTGCGCTTGAGCAGCGGCGAATAGGTGATGTAGCCGACCTCGATGGCGCCGTTGGCCGGATCGGCGCGCATCAGCGCCGCGGTGCCGACCGCCCGCCCGGTCGCGAGGTCGATGATCGCGTGATGCAGCCGCTCACGATCCGCCGCCGCCCGCGTCAGGAAGTCCCGATAGGTCGCGAGGTCGGCGGGAAGCTCGGTCGGCAGATAGGTCCAGTCGCGGCCATCAGGCGCTTCGCTGTACGCAGCGTAAAGGTCGGCGGCGTGAAGCTCGACGGAGACCGGTTCCACCCGGCAATAGCGCCCGGTCATCGCCGTCCGGGGCGGCAACGCGCGCGGCGTCCAGTCGGGGACAGGAAAGCCGACCGGCTGGCCGAAATCGTTGGTCCACGAACTCATCGTCCGCTCCCTTCAGTGCTATGCTGGCCGAGAACGGAGATGTCTGGTGCGGTCGAGAAGACTCGAACTTCCACGGGGTTTCCCCCACAAGCACCTCAAGCTTGCGCGTCTACCATTCCGCCACGACCGCATCGGGCGGCGGGGGTATAGCGGATGACCGATGCCGGTTCAATCGGCGTTCCCGAGTGGCGGATCGAGGACGGCCTGACCCCCTACCCGGCCGCGATCGCCACGATGGAGGCCCGCGTCGCGGCGATCCGTGCCGGCACCGCGGCGGAGCGCGTCTGGCTGGTCGAGCATCCGCCGCTCTACACCGCCGGCACCTCCGCCCGCCCCGAGGACCTCGCTCAGCCGGGGCGCTTTCCGACGTTCGCCGCCGGGCGCGGCGGGCAATGGACCTATCACGGGCCGGGCCAGCGCACCGCTTACGTGATGCTCGACCTGACGCGCCCGCACGCCACCGTGCCGGCGCGCGACGTCCGTTGCTTCGTGCACGGGCTGGAAGAGTGGCTGATCCGCGCGCTGGCGCGGTTCAATGTGCGCGGCGAGCGGCGCGACGGGCGCATCGGCATCTGGGTCGCCGACCCCGCGGGCGGGACGGAGGCCAAGATCGGCGCCATCGGCGTGCGCATCACCCGCTGGGTGAGCTGGCACGGCGTCGCGCTCAACGTCGATCCGGACCTGTCGCATTTCGCCGGCATCGTGCCGTGCGGGATCAGCGCGCACGGCGTCACCAGCCTGCGCGCGCAGGGCACTCCCGTCAGCATGGCGGAAGCCGACGTTGCACTCCGCGCGGCGTGGGCCGACGTGTTCGGCGCGGTGGAGGGTTAGCGCCCCAGCGCCGCCGGCGACACGTCGGCGACGTGGACCTCCACCGTCCGGTCCGCGCCGTCGCGCTCGACGGTCAGCTTCGCCGTCTTCCCGATCCCCACCGCGTCCAATCGTCCGCTGAGCTGCGCGACCGTGGCGACCGGCTGGCCGTTCACCGCCGTGATCACGTCCCCGATCGTCCCCGCGCTCGTGTTCACCCCTTGCAGTCCCGCCTGTGCCGCCGGCGTGCCGGGAACGACCCGCAGCACGACCACGCCGGATACGCCGATCTGCGCGGCGAGCGCCGGGTTGGCCGAGACGATGCCGATCCCCGGCGTCGGCGCGCTCCCCGTTCGGATGATCTCCGGCACCACCCGGTTCACGGTATCGACCGGGATCGCGAAGCCGATGCCGGCCGAGGCGCCCGATCGCGACAGGATCGCGGTGTTCAACCCGATCATCCGCCCGGCGGAATCGAGCAGCGGGCCGCCCGAATTGCCGGGGTTGATCGGCGCGTCGGTCTGGATCACGTCGGCGATCTCGGTCTCCTGGCTCTCCGGCAGATGCCGGTGCAAGGCGCTGATCAGGCCCGAGGTGAGCGTCTGGTCCAGCCCGTACGGGTTGCCGATCGCGAACACCGACTGGCCGACCAGGAGATCGTGGGAGGTTCCAATCGTCAGCGCGTGCAACGGCGAGCGCGGCCGCTCCAGCCGCAGCACCGCGAGGTCGTAAGCCGGGGCGGAGCCGATGAGGTGCGCGCGCACCAATTCGCCGCTGGTCAGCCGCACGCCGAACTCGGTGCCGCCGGCGACGACGTGATGGTTGGTGACCACGTCGCCGGCCGGGTCCCAGATCACGCCGGACCCGGTTTGCAGGACGTACTCCCCGTTGGGTCCCATCACCGCGCCGGCGGCGCGGGCATAGACATGCACGACCGAGGGCGAGGCGACGCGGAAGATGTCGATCGTCGTCCGCTCGGCCGCGCTCAGGCTGCCTCGCGCGGTGACGGTGCGCGGCAGCCTGGCGGCCCACCAGGCATCGACGACATAGGGCTCGACGACCCACACAGCGAGCAAGCCGATCAGGCAGACGATGGCGAGCCGCGGGAAGCGGTTGGTCATCGCCGTCTGTCACAGGCCGGGCGCGAGAGGTCAACCGGGCAGGCGGTCGAGCATCGCCTCGAACGCATCGCGGATGCGCCGCGCCGCCGGGTTCTTGTAGGCGAACATCTCCGACTCCTCGGCGTGGACCAGCATGGTCGCGTTGGCCTCGAACACCAGAAGCCGTCCGTCCGGCAGGATCGCGAAGTCGATGCCGGCGTAGTCGAGGTCCAGCCTTGCGCCGATCGCCGTCAGCGCCCGCATGGCGGGGATGCCGATCGCAGCTTCCGGATCCTCGAGGAAGCGCTGTTCCTCCTCGCGATAGGCCGCGGTGGCGGGCATGTCGGCGGTCCAGTAATGCACGAGCCATTGGTGCGAGACAGCAAGATGGTACGGGTAGGGCGCGCGATCCACGAAGATCGCACGGTATTTGCGAAACAGGCCATCCGCCCCGCGAGAATCGACGAATTCGGTGACATAGGCGCCCTGATGTAGCCCGGCGCCTTCCTCCAGATCGGCCCAGGAGGTGATCAGCCGCGCATCCTCGCCGCCGTGCGAGCCGATCGGGCGCACGATCACCGGTGGCTCAAGCCCCGCGCTCCGCATCGCCCGTGCGACATCCTCGCCGGGCGCCAGGCGCAGCACGCGCGGCACCGCGACAGCCGCCAGCGCGGCATACAAATTCCCCTGATCGCCGCGCCCGGTGCGCGCGATCCGCGCGGGGTGATTGAGGAACGGCCGGCGGCAGTCGGCGAGGAACCGCGCCATCGGCACGGCGGCGGCGGCGGCGAAATCCGCATCGCCGATCCCGTTGAAGACGAAGTCATACGCGGGCAGCGTCGATGCCTGGCCGGGTGGCGCGTATTCGATGAACCATTTGATCAGCGTGCAGGTCTCGCGCGGCAGCAGATACGCGAGTGGCACATTCGTCGCGTCCGCTCCGCACAGCACCAGCACCGTGCGACGCGGCCGCGTCGCCGCCGCGATGAAGACCTGCTGGCGGCGATATCCCCAGTCGCGATGGGCGCGCGCCTCCGCCGGGCGGGTGCGCGCCAACATCCCCGCGAGGTTCCGGTGTGCGACGGCCAGATCGGGCGACAATTCGAGCGCCCGCCGGCACGCCGCCTCGGCGAGATCGAACCGGCCCTGACGGACGTGGACCGAGCCAAGGCTGGCGTGGGCTTCGGTACGGTTCGGGTCGCGGGCGATGGCCCGACGCAGGCAATCCTCCGCCGCCCCGAGCTGGCCGAGTTCCGCGTGAGCGGTCCCGAGGGCCGCGAGTACCGCGGCCTTCCCGGGCACCAGCCGGTCCGCCTGCTCGAATGCATCAACGGCGTCGTCGAACCGGTGCAATGCCTTGCAGAGAGCGCCGCGCGTCAGCCAGCCGTGGACGAGCGAGGGATCGATGGCGAGCCCGACATCGAGCGCCTCCAGAGCCTCCTCGGATCGGTCGTCATCCAGGAGCGCCCGCGACAGATCGACCCAGATCGAGGCCGCGTCCGGCCGTTGGGCCAAGAACGCGCGACAAGATGCGACGGCATCGACCATATCCCGGGCAACATTGAAGCCCGGAGGTCAACAACCGGTAAACCCCGCTATGACATATCGTCGGCGTCGTACCGG
>JBAWFF010000047.1:0-8687 GCA_049591635.1 Acetobacteraceae bacterium | reverse complement strand
GGTGGCGTCGAACCGCAACGACATCCTGACGCGGTTCCTCGACGCCAACGACATGTCGATGCGCGCGGTCGAGCCGAGCCTGTCGCCCAGCATGGACATCCAGGTGAGTTCCAACTTCGAGCGCCTGCTGTTCGAGTTGCTGGACCGCGACGGGGCGGCGACGGCGGCGGCGATGCGGGGGTTTCGCGAGACGGGGTGGATGGTGGTGCCCGATGCGGCCTGGCGGCGTGCCCGGGCGTTGTTCGCCGGCTTTCGGCTGGATGACGCCGGGACCGAGGCGGAGATTGCCCGCCTGTATCGCGCGTCCGGCTACCTCGCCGATCCACACACCGCCATCGGCGTCGCGGCGGCGCGGGTGCTACCGATCGGCGACGGCGTACCGGTAGTGGCGATGGCGACCGCGCACCCCGCCAAGTTTCCCGAGGCGATCCAGCGCGCGACGGGGGCGTCACCGCCCCTGCCGGCGGGGCTCGCCGACCTCGATCAACGCCGGGAAAGGTTCACAGTGGCGCCGAACGACCTCGCTTCGGTGCAGGCCCTGGTGCGAGGATTCGCGGGGCGGAATACCGTGTAGTGGTGGAGCAGGTGGCCCATTATCATGCTGGGAAGGAGGTTATCATGGAAAGCATGGTTGACGTCACGATCCCGGTGGAACCTGACATCGCAGCCGCCCTCTCGGACCCGGAAAAGCGGGAGGCGGCCGGCCGTCTGCTCAGCCGGGTGCTACGGCCGAAGGCAGGCTTGGACCCATTGATCCAGGCGATTGCCAGATTGAAGGCGCACGCCCACGCGGCTGGTCTAACGGACGAGATCATCGACGAGGAGCTGGCCGCGTATAACGCCGAGCGGCGGGATTGATTGTCCTTGATGCGTCTTCCGTCGTTAGCGCGGCACTGAGACGGGAAAGCGTGCCGGAGCGGGCGCTGTTCAAGGCGCGTCATCACGACCTGATAGCCAAGTACCTCGAACTCGCCCTGGCCGCTGGCGCAACGCTGATCGTCAGTAGCGACAACGATTTACTGATCCTGTCGCCGTGGCGTGGAATACCGATCCTTCGTCCGGCCGAATATCTTGCGCTGACGCTGGGGGTTACTGGTTAGGAGGCAGCCCGCCCTCGCCCCCGCCTCCGGCCGCCCCATATCAGGGCCACGCCCACGAAAGGACCCTCCGTGCCCGACAGCATCCAAGCCGACGCCATCCGCCTCACCCGCCTGCCCTCCGGCCTCACCGTCGTCACCGAACGCATGGACCGGGTCGAGACCGTCTCCTTCGGCGCCTACGTCGCCACGGGGTCGCGCCATGAGACGGAGGCCGAGAACGGGGTCTCCCACTTCCTCGAGCACATGGCCTTCAAGGGCACCGAGCGGCGAAGTGCCGCGAAGATCGCCGAGGAGATGGACGCCGTGGGCGGCCACCTCAACGCCTACACCGCGCGCGAGCAGACCGCCTACTACGCCAAGGTCCTGAAGGAGGACACGGCGTTGGCGGCCGATATCATCGGCGACATCCTGACCCATTCCACCTTCGACCCCGAGGAGTTGGAGCGCGAGCGCGGCGTCATCCTCCAGGAGATCGGCCAGGCCAACGACACGCCCGACGACATCATCTTCGACCATTTCCAGGAGCAGGCGTATCCCGGCCAATCGCTCGGCCGCCCGGTGCTGGGCAGCGAGGAGACGGTGCGGGCGATGTCGCGGGCCTCGCTGATGGGCTACATGCGCCGCCACTACCCGGCCTCGAACGTTGTCGTCGCCGCCGCCGGGGCGATCGAGCATGATCAGATCGTCGATCTGGTGCACACCCATTTCGCCGACCTCGCCGCGGACCCGGCTCCTGACGCCCCGGTGGGGCGTTATCAAGGTGGTGAATTCCGCGAGGACCGCGACCTCGATCAGGTCCATATTGTCCTCGGCTTCCCCTCGGTCGCCTATGAGGATCCCGACTTCCACCCGACCCTGCTGCTGTCCACCCTGCTCGGCGGCGGCATGTCGTCGCGCTTGTTTCAGGAGGTGCGCGAGAAGCGCGGGCTGGTCTACTCGATCTATTCCTTCAATGCTCCGCTCATGGATGGCGGATTGCTGGGCATCTATGCGGGGACCGGGGAGAGCGAGGCCCAGGAGCTGATCCCGGTCACGTTGGACGAGCTGCGGAAGGTGCAGCACGAGGTCACCGATGCCGAGCTCTCCCGCGCCCGCGCGCAGGCCAAGGCCGGGCTGCTGATGTCGCTCGAGAGCACCGGCAGCCGCTGCGAGCAACTGGCGCGCCAGATCCAGGTGTTCGGCCGCGTGGTGCCGGTCGCCGAGACGGTGGCGAAGATCAACGCCGTGGACCGCGCGGCGATCCAGCGCGCCGCCGCGCGGCACTTCCGCGCCGCTCCGACGCTCGCGGTGCTCGGCCCAGGGGGACAGGTGCCGAGCTTGGCTTCGGTGGCCGAGACGCTGGCCGGCTAGCGGCGCACGAGTTCGATGGCGCCGCGCGACAGCGGTTCGGCGCCGCCACCAACCACGACCGAGGTGCGGCCAAGCGTCATGGCGAGGCCGCGTGCCTCGTCGAACGCGATGATGTGGATGAAGAACACCATGCCCGGCGCGGCGATCTCCGCGTTCCCGGAGTAGAGCATCGGCCAGTCCATCCAGTTCGGCGCGAAGGTGGTGCCGAGGGAGTAGCCGCAAGCGTTCAACCGCGCCTCCCGCAGCCCGGCCTCGTCCAGTGCGCGGGCGTGGGCGTCGAACACCTCGCCGATCGGCCGGCCGGGCCGCAGCGCGTCCTCGGCCGCCAGCAGCGCGTCGCGGCAGGCGCCGTGCATGGCGATCAGGCGTGGATCGGCGCGCCCGATCAGGAACGTCCGCATCAGGCACGCATGGTAGTGGCGATAGACTCCGGCGAACTCGAGCGTCAGCTGGTCGTCGGCGTCGAGGTGCCGGCGGCCGCTGAAATAGCGGCACATCAGGGCGCCTTGTCCGGAGCCGATGATCGTCTCGTTCGCCGGATCGTCGCCGCCGCCACGGAAAACGGCCGCCTGCATGTCGGCCAGGATGTCACCCTCGAACGCGCCGGGACGGGTCGCGGCCTCCGCCGCGGCAAGAGAATCGTCGGCGAGGGCGGCGGCATGGCGGACATAGGCGAGTTCGGCTGGCGATTTGATCAGGCGCAGACGGCTGATCAGGTCGGACGCGTCCTCCGTGGCGACGCAATCCAACGCAAGCGCGAGGCGTCGGCCGCTGCGCGCGGTCAGGCCGTAGGAGTCCCATTCGACACCGATACGCTCGCCGCGCAATCCGTGCTCGCCCACGATCGCGGCCAATGCCGCGGCCGGCGCCGCGTCCGGGCCGTCGATCCAAACCCGAACATCGTCGATGATCGACGTGAAGCGCGCTTGCAGCCGGTCGGGCGCGCGGGTCAGCATGGTCATGGCCCCGTCGGCAGTCAGCACGAGACCCTGGAAATACACGTAGCCGAACGTGTCGTAGCCGGTGAGCCAATAGAGGCTCTCCTGGCGGAACAGCAGCATCCCGCCGAGCCCGCGCTCGCGCATGGCCGAAAGGGTCCGCGCGAGCCGATCGGCCAGTTCCGCCCGGTCGAAATGCAGATGTTCGCCTTGGATCATCCCGGGAGCTTACCGCGCGGCGGGGGAGATGTCGCTTCCCAAGCCGGCCGTGCCCCGCCAGAATGGCGGCATGTCGCGCCGCCTCATCGAGGTCACGCCCGATCTGATGCTGCGGGCCTACCGCCACGGGCTTTTCCCGATGGCGGAGACGCGGCGTGGCGATCGGCTGTACTGGTTGGACCCGGAGCGGCGTGGCGTGCTGCCGCTCGATGGCTTCCATGTGCCGCGCCGGCTGCTGCGGACAGTGCTGGCCGGCGGCTTCGAGGTCGCCGCCGATCGCGACTTCGCCGCCGTCATCGCTGGCTGCGCCGAGGCGGGGCCGGGGCGCGCCGATACCTGGATCAATCCGCAGATCGAGGCATTGTTCATCGAGCTGCACCGGATCGGCGCGGCGCATTCGGTCGAGTGCCGGCGCGACGGCGCGCTGGTGGGCGGCCTGTATGGCGTCGTGATAGGCGGCGTGTTCTTCGGCGAGAGCATGTTCAGCGTGGTGCGCGACGCCTCCAAGGTGGCGCTCGTGCATTTGATCGCGCGGCTGCGCGCCGGCGGCTTTCGGTTGCTGGACACTCAGTTCGTGACCGGCCATCTCGCCCAGTTCGGCGCGCGGGAGATTCCCCGCGAGGATTATCGCCTCCAACTCACGGCGGCGCTCGAGGCGCCGGCGCGGTGGATCGCCGAGCCGGACGCGGCTGGGCTGACGAACGAAATCCGCGCCCTCGCCGGGCGTGAAGGAGAGCAGGTTTGAGACATTCAGTTATCGCGGCGGCGCTGTTGGCGGCGGCCTGCTTGCCGGCGTTCGGTGCCGATTTGCCGCTGCTGCACCCGGACCGCGATGTCGCCGTGGTGTATCGGGCCGAGGGTTCCTCGGAGGGTGGCCGCGCCCCCCAATCGGGCACGATTCGCATGTACTGGGGCGATCAGGGGAACAAGCTGCGGGTGGAGCTTAGCGGTCAGCCGGTTGTCGCACTGATCGACTTCAAGCGCCAGCGCATGGGGATGCTGTTCGAACCGGGCAAGGTCTTCTTTGAAACCAAGCTGGATCCTCGCCTGGTGCCCGGCTTCGTGCTGCCCGCCGATGCCAACGTCACGCGTGCCGGGACCGATACGGTGGCCGGTGTGGGCTGCACGGTCTGGGATTTGTCCGGGCGGCGGGGCACCGGATCGGCATGCATCACCCAGGATGGGGTGGTGCTGCGCGCGATGGGGGAAGCAGCGAAGGAAGGATCGGGGCGGTTGGAGGCGGTCTCCATCACCTACACGCCGCAGCCCGACTCGCTTTTCGCCGCCCCGCCCGACTTCAGGCGGATGGACCCGGGAACGCCTCGGCGGTAGGTTTTCGTCCGGCCGTCATGGCCGGGCTTGGCCCGGCCATCCACGTCTTCGGGGACTGCAAGCAAAGACGTGGATACCCGGCCTTCGCCGGGCATGACGAGGGAGAGCTGACGGCCAATGGATCAAGGCTGTCCGCCAACGAGGGGTGCAGGATGCTCAAGCTTGGCTACAAGGCGTCGGCGGAGCAGTTCGCCCCGAACCGGCTCCTGGCGTTCGCGGAGTGCGCCGAAGCGACGGGGTTCGACAGCGTCTTCGTCAGCGACCACTTCCAGCCCTGGAAGCACACCGACGGGCACGCGCCGTTCGCGCCGGCCTGGCTGGGCGCGCTGGGCGCGCGGACCGGGCACATCGTCATGGGCACGAGCGTCCTGACGCCGACCTTCCGGTACCATCCGTCCGTCGTCGCCCAGATGTTCGGAACATTGGGCGCGATGTTTCCGGGCCGGCTGATCCTGGGCATCGGCACCGGGGAGTCGCTAAACGAGGTGCCGGCGACGGGCATGGCGTGGCCCGAGTTCAAGGAGCGCTTCGCCCGGATGCGCGAGGCGGTGCAGCTGATGCGCCAGCTGTGGTCCGAGGAGCGGGTGACGTTCGAGGGGCAGTTCTACAAGACCCGGGACGCCACGATCTACGACCGCCCCGACGCGCCACTGCCGATCTATGTCGCCGCCGCCGGCGCGCTGGTCGCCAAATACGCGGGACGGCAGGGCGACGGCTTCATCTGCACCAGCGGCAAGGCGTGGTCGCTCTACACCGACACGCTGCTGCCCAACGTCGCCGAGGGCCTGAAGGCGGCGGGCAAGACCGACGCCGGCTACGACCGGATGATCGAGATGAAGGTCTCGTTCGACAACGATCCGGCGCGTGCCTTGGAGGATACCCGCCATTGGGCGGCGCTCGCGCTGACGCCGGAGGAGAAGGTCTCGGTCCACAGCCCGGTCGAGATGGAACGCCTCGCCGCCGAGCTTCCGGTGGAGCGGGCGGCGAGCCGCTGGATCGTCTCCTCGGACCCGGACGAGCACATCGAGAAGATCCGGCCATACATCGAGCTTGGCTTCAATCATCTCGTGTTCCACGCGCCGGGCCCGGATCAGGAGCGGTTCCTGCGCCTTTACGCGGCGCAGGTGCTGCCCAAGTTGCGGCAGCGATTCGGGTGAGTCGGCGGCTCACCCCTCCCCCCGACCCCCTCCCGCAAGGGGAGGGGGAGAAGAAGGCCCGGTCTCGCGCATACTCCTCCCCTCCCCTTGCGGGAGGGGTTGGGGGAGGGGTGGAACTCCGCGCCCTCCCGGACTTTCCGCTCGTCCGTCCCGGCGACGACCTCGCGGCGCTGATCGCGGATGGGCTCACACGGGCGGCGATCACCCTGAGCGAGAGCGATTGCGTGGTGGTGGCGCAGAAGATCGTCTCCAAGGCGGAGAACCGGCTGGTCGCGCTGGCCGACGTGGCGCCGTCGGCCGAGGCGATCGCGCTCGCCACCGAGGTCGGCAAGGATCCACGCCTCGTCGAGGTGATCCTATCGGAATCGACGCGCGTGGTGCGCCACCGGGCGAACCTGCTCATCATGGAGCACCGGCTCGGCTTCGTGATGGCGAACGCGGGCGTCGATCACTCCAACGTCGCTGCGTTGGGCGAGCCCGACCAGGTGCTGCTGCTGCCCGTCGATCCGGACGCCAGCGCGGCGCGGCTGCGCGAGGCGCTGGCCCGGTTGTGCGGCGTGGCGCCCGGCGTCGTCATCACCGACAGCTTCGGCAGGGCGTGGAGGCGTGGCACCTGCGGGGTGGCGATCGGCGCGGCGGGGATCGCATCGCTGATCGACCTGCGGGGTCAGCCCGACCTATTCGGGCGCACTTTGGAGGTGACGGTCGTCGGCCATGCGGACGAGATCGCCGCCGCCGCGGGGCTCGTGCAAGGTCAGGCGGGCGAGGGCACACCGGTCGTGCTGGTGCGGGGCCTGAATGTCGCCGCGCCGCACGCCCCGGCCGCCGAGTTGGTGCGTCCGCCGGCGGAGGATCTGTTCCGGTGATCGTCGCCCTTTCCGGCGGGATCGGCGGCGCCAAGTTGGCGCTCGGCCTCAGCCGGGTGCTGCCGGCGGGCGCGTTGACCGTGATCGCCAACGTGGGCGACGATTTCGAGCATCTGGGCCTCGCCATCTCGCCCGACATCGACACGCTGACCTACACGCTGGCCGGGCTCGACAGCGCCGACCTGGGCTGGGGTCGGCGCGACGAGACGTGGTCATTCATGGAGACACTGGCGGCGATCGGCGGGGAAACGTGGTTTCGGCTGGGCGACCGCGACCTCGCGCTGCACGTCGAGCGGACGCGCCGGCTGGCGAGGGGTGAGACACTGTCGGCTATCACCCTGGACATTTGCCGCCGGCTCGGTGCTTCGGCGCGCATTCTGCCGGTGACCGACGACGCGGTGCGGACGCGGCTGAAGACCAGCGAAGGCTGGATGGACTTCCAGCCCTGGTTCGTTGGCCGGCGCGCCGAGCCAGCGGTGAGCGAACTGGCCTTCGTCGGCGCGGCGGCCGCGCGGGCCAGCCCGGACGTGCTGGCGGCCTTGGCGGGGGCCGAGGCGATCGTGATCTGCCCCTCGAACCCGTTCATCAGCATCGAGCCGATGCTGGCGGTTTCGGGAATCGACGCGGCGCTGCGCGCCGCGCGCGCGCCGGTCGTCGCCGTCTCGCCGATCATCGGTGGCCGCGCGGTGAAGGGACCGACGGCGAAGATGATGGGCGAGTTGGGTATGCCGTCCAGCGCGCGTGCCGTGGCGGAGCGCTACGACGGACTATTGAATGTCTATGTCGCCGACGAGACCGATGCCGGTACGCTGGACGGGCTCGGGTGCCGCGTCGTGTTCGCGCCGACGCTGATGACGACGCTCGCCGACAAGGAGGCGCTGGCGCGCGTGGTGCTGCGAGCCGGCGCCGAGGCGCGATGATCGAAGGCGTATGGGCCGCCGTGCCGGTCAAGGAATTCGCCGGCGCCAAGCAGCGCTTGTCCGCGCTGTTGACGCCCGTGCAGCGCCAGGCGCTGGCGGCGGCGATGCTGGAGGACGTGCTGGCCGCACTCGCCGCCGCGAGGCTGGCGGGCGTGATGGTCAACACGCTCGACCCGACGGCACGGGCGCTTGCCCGCCGCTACGGCGCGCGTGTCGTGGCAGCGGATGCGCGCGGCGGACATAGCGGCGCGGTCGCCGCGATGGCGGCGATTCTGGCGGCCGAGGGGGCGCCGGGGATGCTGACCTGTCCAGGAGATATTCCCGCGATCACGCCCGCCGAAGTCGCCGAAATGCTGGATGGGCACGGCGCGGCGCCCGCGTTCAGTATCGTCGCCGCGCACGACCGGCGCGGGTCGAACGCGATCCTGATCTCTCCGCCCGATGCGATGGCGCTGCGTTTTGGCGACGACAGCTTCCTGCCGCATCTCGATGCGGCACGCGCGCATGGGCTGATGCCGCGGATCGTTCAGGCGTCGGGAATCGCGCTCGACCTCGACAATCCCGACGATGCGCGCGCTTTCATGGCCGCGCCGCCGGCACGCGGGACGCGCGCATGGGCGCTGCTGGCGGAGTTCGTGGGCGGGGATTTAGCGCAGACTGGCTGACAACGCGGAAACACCGTCATGCCCGCGAAAGCGGGCAGGTGGATTCACATTTGAAGTGCAACAGGTGGCTGGAGAATAGCTCGACGGGGGTTTTGAAGCCAAGGCATTTGCGTGGGGTGTTGTTATAGCTGCGAGCGATG
>JBAWFF010000046.1:0-14816 GCA_049591635.1 Acetobacteraceae bacterium | reverse complement strand
CCCTTGGACTCGGCCGCGACCATCGGCTCCCGCGGCTCGGCAGGCGCGGCCTTCGGCTGCTCCGCCTCGAGGTGGCCCGGTTCGGGCAGCATCATGGACGGCTCCAGCACGAGCACATCGTCGTCCGGCGGCGATGCGGCTGCTTCCCCCGGCCTCGCCTCGGCCGGGTTCGGCTGTTCTTCCTCGCTGAGAATGCGTCGAATGGAGGCGAGGATATCCTCCATCGACGGGTCCGCGCCGGCAGGCGGAGCGGGTTCGGCGGCGCTCATGGCCGGCTCCCCACGTTGCTGCCATACAGACTCTGCTCATCGGGGCCCTTCAGCCCGAACCACTTGTTCTTCACCGCCTCGTAGTAGGCGGTGTCGTTATAGTAGTTCACCGGCAGCGCGAGATCGCGCGCGGTCAGTCGTCCGACCGCCGAGGCGACGGCGTAGGATGCGGTCACGATACTGGCGAGGTTCTGAACCAGGCTGGTTTGGGAGTTCAGCAATGTCTGCTGTGTGATCAGCACGTCGAGGGTCGTCGCTGTCCCGACCAGTGCCTGGCGTTCGGTGCCTTCCAGGGCGACGCGGTTGGCGTCCACCGCGGCGCGGCTGCTCGCGGCCGATGCCAGCGCCGCCTGGAGCGTCTCCCACGCCTGCACGGCGTTCTGCACCGCCGTCCGCCTTGCGTCCGCGACGAGCTGATCCTGCTGGCCGACCGTCTCGCGCGCCTGTCGGACGGCTGAATACTCGGCGCCTCCTTGGTACAGCGGCACCGACAGGTTCGCCAGCACCTGATAACCGCTGCTGACAAAACTACGCTGCGAGGCATTGTTGGACTGAAGCGCCTGGCCTTGCAGGCTCAGCTGCGGCAACAGCGCGCCGAACGCGACATCGACCGCGTTGCGTGCGCCGGCCAGACCGAACAAGGCCGAGATCACCGAGGGGTTGTTGTCCCCGGCCATCGCCGCGGCCTGCTGCTCGGAGCGGAGCGGCAGCTTCAGCGGCTCGGGCGGCACGAGGTCGGCCGGAGGGGCGGAGCCGACGGCACGGAGATAGGTCGCCTCGGCGGTTTGCACGGTGCCCTCGGCGGTGAGCCGTGTGGCCGTGGCGCTGGCCAACGCCGCCTGCGCCTGCGCGACGTCGGTCTGGGTGATCTCGCCCACCCGGAAGCGATCCTGCGTGGCCTTGAGCTGCTGGCCCAGCACCTTCTCGTTGTTGCGGTCGATCGCGGCGATATCGCGCGCCTGGACGACGCCGACATAGGCGTTGACCGTATCGCTAAAGGCGGATTCCTCCTCCGCGATCAGGTTTGCCCGTTCGGCGAAGACCGCGTTGTTGGCCTTGTGGATCGAAGCGTTGACGCGCCCGCCGGAATAGAGCGGCTGGGTCACGGTCGCCTGGGCGGTGGCGATGTTGCGGTCGAGTGGGAGTTTCGCGTTAGTGCCGCCGATGAATTCGCGCTCAAGCCCGCCGCCGTGGCCTGCGGTGCCGGCCACGATGATGGTCGGACGCCAGCCGGCGACGGCCTGTGGCACACCCTCGTCGGTGGCCCGCAGCTTGGCGCGCTCCGCCAGCAAGGCCGGGTTGTAGGAGTACGTCTCCACCAGCGCCTCCGCCAGCGTACGTGGCGCCCTCGCCGTCGGCGTCGGCGGCGGAGTCCGAACCCGAACCGGAGCGGCGGGGGCACGGCTCCGCGTGTGGGTGCGCGCGCCGGACTGCGCCGCCGCGGGGGTAGCGAGCAACAGGGCGGCGCCGATCAGAAGGGCTGGGCGCATCAAGGGTCTCCGTCGCGGCCCGGAGTAGCGGGCGCTAGCGTCGATGTGCCACAGACGGCGCCCCTAAGCCAAGCAAAGAGCCGCCACTAGACGTGGAAACTCTCGCCGCACCCGCACCGGCCCTTCTCGTTCGGGTTGGTGAAGGTGAACCCGGCCGTCAGCGCCGTGGTCTCGTAGTCCATCACCGTGCCGATCAGAAATAGGCTCGCCTTGCGGTCGACCAGTACGGTCAGTCCCTTGTCGGACACGACCTCGTCGGTCGTCGCCGGCGCGTCCGTCCAGGTCATGTCGTAGGACATGCCGGAGCAGCCCTTGGTCCGCACGCCGATGCGCAGCAGCTTGCCCTGCTCGCCCGCCGCGTACAAGCGGGTGAGCCGTTCCGCGGCGGCATCGGTCAGCCGCATCAACGGCGGCAGTGCGCGGACGGTGCGGCGGGGTGCTGTCGTGGTGCTCATGGCTATCCCGATATCGGCGTTGCTCAGAACATGTTCAACTGCAAGCGGGCCTCGTCGCTCATGCGGCTCGGGTCCCAAGGCGGGTCCCACACGGTTTCGACGTCGCAATCGGTGACACCGGGCACCGCCATCACCGCGTCGTGCACCTGCTCGGGCAATTCCTGCGCGCTCGGGCAGGCGGGGGCGGTGAGGGTCATCTCGACACGAACCTTGCCGTCATCGCCCAACTCGACCGCGTAGACGAGCCCCAGCTCGTAGATGTTCACCGGGATCTCCGGGTCGTAGACGCTGGCGATGGCGGCGATGATGGCATCCTCGGTCGGCTTGGGCGCGGTCTCGCCCTCCGGCGTCCAGGACGTGTGCGCCATATCATTCACTGCTGGCCTCCTTGGTCCCGTCGAGCGCCGCGAGCAGGGCGTGCCAGGGCAGTGTCGCGCATTTCACCCGCGACGGATACTCGTGCACCCCCGCCAGTGGCTGCAAGCGCTCTAGCGCGGCGTCCTCGCAATCCGGGCAGGTTCCGGTACGCGCCAGGTCGCGGAATGCCGCGAACAGCGCCCGCGTGTCGCCCGGCGTCCGGCCGGCGACCACCTCGGCCATCAGGTCAGCCGAGGCGACGCTGATCGCGCAGCCGCGTGCCTCGAACCCGGTCTCGGCGATCGCGCCGTCGGGGGCGTATTTCACGAACACCTGCACCCGGTCGCCGCACATCGGATTGTCGCCCCTCGCGGTCGCATCGAACGCGGCGAGGCGATGGCCGTGGCGTGGATTGCGGCCGTGATCGAGGATCGTCTCCTGGTACAGATCGCGAAGGTCGGCGAAATCGTCGCTCATGCGAAAAACTCCCGCACGCGGACCAGCGTGTCGGCCAGCGCGTCGATCTCCTCGGTCGTCGTATAGACGCCGAAGCTCGCCCGCGCGGTGCTGTCGACGCCGAAGCGGCGCATCAGCGGCTCGGCGCAATGGTGCCCGGCGCGTACCGCGATCCCCTGGCGATCGAGCAAGGTCGCGACGTCATGGGCGTGCGCGCCCTCGAGCGTGAACGAGACGACGCCGCCGCGATCCTGCGCGGCGCCGACAATCCGCAGTCCCTCGACCGGTGCTAGCCGCGCCAGGGCGTGCTCGGTCAACGCCTGCTCGTGCGCGGCGATGGCCTCGTAGCCGATCGCCTGCACATAATCGATCGCCGCTTTCAGCCCGATGCCTTCGAGGATCGCCGGCGTTCCCGCCTCGAACTTGTGCGGCACCTCGGCCCAGGTCGAGCGCTCGTAGCTGACCGAGGAGATCATTTCGCCGCCACCCAGAGACGGCGGCATCGCGTCGAGCAGCGCGCGCTTGCCGTAGAGCACGCCGATCCCGGTGGGACCGTACAGTTTGTGCCCGGTCCACGCGTAGAAGTCGCAGTCGAGCGCCCGCACGTCGACGCGCCGATGCACGATCGCCTGCGACCCGTCGAGCAGCACCTTCGCGCCATGCGCGTGCGCGATCCGCACGATGCGTTCAGCCGGCGTGTAGGTGCCGAGCACGTTCGACATATGGGTGATCGCCACCAGCCCGACCTTGCCGTCTTCGAGCAACGCCTCGAACGCCGCCATGTCGAGTTCGCCGGCATCGGTGATCGGCGCCACGCGTAGCTCGATCCCCTTGTCGTCGCGCAGCATCTGCCACGGCACGATGTTGGAGTGGTGCTCCATGCCGGAGATCAGCACCGCCTGGCCGGGGCGCAGGATGGAACGGCCATAGCTGTGGGCGACGAGGTTGATCGCCCCGGTGCTGTTGGGGGTGAACACGATCTCCGCGTGATCCGCGTTCATCAGCGCCGCGACCGCCATGCGCGCCGCCTCGTAGGCGTCGGTCGTCCGCTCGCTCATCCAATGCAGGCCACGATGGACGTTGGCGTATTGCGTCTCCATCGCGTTCCGCATCGCCTCGATCACCACGCGCGGCTTCTGCGCCGACGCCGCGCTGTCGAGATAGACGAGCGGCTTGCCGCGCACGGTCTGGCGCAGGATCGGGAAGTCCTCGCGGATGCGCGCGACGTCGAGGGGTGCGTGCGGGGTGAGCGAGTCCATCATGCCATCTGCCTCTGCCACCACCGCTCCACCGCCGTGTCCATCGCGGCGCGGGCGCCGTCATGGGAGACCGCCTCCAGCGCCTCGGCAAGGAACGCGCGCACGAGGATCGACCGCGCCTCGGCTTCCGGGATGCCCCGGCTGCGGAGGTAGAACATCTGCTCCGGGTCAAGCTCACCGACCGTCGCGCCGTGGCTGCACTTCACGTCGTCGGCGAAGATCTCCAGTTCCGGCTTGGTGTCGATCTCGGCGTCCGGCGACAGCAGGAGCGCCTGGCTCATCTGATAGCCGTCGGTCTTCTGCGCCGCGCGCGCCACTTCGATGCGGCCCTGAAAGACACCGCGGGACCGTCCGGTAAGGACGCTCTTGACGTTCTGGCGAGAGGCGCAGCGTGGCGCTTCATGGCGGATGACGGTGGTGATGTCGCCGTGCTGCCTGCCCGCGAGAATCTGCGCGCCGCCCATATGCACGGTCGCATCGGCACCGGTGAGCCGGGCGTGAAGCTCCGAGCGCGCGAGACGCGCCCCAAGGCCGAGCACGAAGCTGTCGAACCGCGCCCCCGCGCCGATCTCGGCGAAGGTCGTGCTGAAATGGAAGGCCGTGGCGGATTCGTCCTGGAGCCGAAAGACGGACAATTCCGCGTCGTCAGCCAGATGCACGTCGAAGACGGCGTTGCGCAGGTAGGTTCCCTCTCCTTGTACCGTCTCGATCAGCGTCAGCTTCGCGCCGTGTCCCAGGCGAATGACGTGGCGGGGGTGAAACCCCGTCATGCGTCCCGGAACCGGGGTCGCCAGACTGGCAAGCTGCACGATTCCCGCATCGATACCCTTGGCGATATCGAGCACGATTCCATCTTCGGCCAGCATCGTGTTCAGCGCGACCATCGGCTGGTCCTCGCTGCGCGAGGGCGGGAGATCCGGGCGTTCCGAGAACGTCGCGAAGCCTTGCGCGGGCTGATCGGAGAGGTCCGGGCGATAGTGCCCGCCGACGAACACCAGGCGGACGGGGGCGAGGCGGGCGACTCCCGCCAGCGTCTGCCCGTCGTCCACCGGCGACATCGGTTCGTGAAACGCCGCCTCGGTCAGCGGGCGCAGGTTGGTGTATTTCCAGGCCTCGTCGCGCCGTCCCGGGAATCCGATACGCCGGAACGTCTCGGCCGCCGCCGCGCGTGCGCTGGAGTCACCGGGCAGCCGATCCTTCAACCCCTCGTAGCGGGCAAGAAACCCCGCCGCGCCGACTGGATCGACGGCGCTCATGTCGCCGCCTCCGCCAACGCGGCGTAACCGCTCGCCTCCAGCTCCCGCGCCAGGTCCGGTCCGCCGGAGCGGACGATCCGGCCGCCGGCGAGCACGTGCACCCGGTTCGGCACCAGATGCTCCAGCAACCGCTGGTGGTGCGTGATGACGAGGGCGGAGAAATCCGGGCCACGCAGCGCGTTCACGCCGTCGGCGACGATCCGCAGCGCGTCGATGTCGAGCCCGCTGTCCGTCTCGTCGAGGATCGCGAGGCGGGGCCGTAGGATCGCCATCTGCAACACCTCGTTGCGCTTCTTCTCGCCGCCCGAGAAACCGACGTTGACGTTGCGCTTCAGCATGTCATCGGGCATGTGCAGCCGCTTGGCTTCGGCGCGCGAGAGTTTCAGGAACTGCACCGCGTCCAGTTCCGGCTCGCCCCGCGCACGGCGCAGCGCGTTCAGGGCAGTGCGCAGGAAGTTCGCATTGCCCACGCCCGGCAATTCGATCGGCGCCTGGAATGCGAGGAACACGCCGGCGGCGGCGCGCGCCTCCGGCTCCATCGCCAGCAGATCGTCGCCATCGAAGGTGACGCTGCCCTCGGTCACCTCATAATCGGCGCGCCCCGCCAGCACGTAGCCGAGGGTCGACTTGCCCGACCCGTTCGGCCCCATGATCGCGTGGACCTCGCCCGACGGCACGGCGATGTCGATGCCGCGCAGGATGGGTTTGTCGCCGATGGAGGCGGAAAGGTTTCTGATCTCCAGCATCGCTCAGCCCACCGAGCCTTCGAGGCTCACCGCCAGCAGCTTCTGCGCCTCGACGGCGAATTCCATCGGCAGTTCCTTCAAGACTTCCTTGCAGAACCCGTTGACGATCAGGTTCACGGCGTCCTCTTCCGAAAGCCCGCGCGAGCGGCAGTAGAACAACTGGTCGTCGGCGATTTTCGACGTGGTCGCCTCGTGCTCCAGCTTCGCGCTCGGGTTGCGGCTCTCGATATAGGGGACCGTATGCGCGCCGCACTCGTTGCCGATCAGCAGGCTGTCGCATTGGGTATGATTTCGCGCGCCGTTGGCGCGCGGCAGGACCTTCACCAGCCCGCGATAGGTGTTGTTCGACCGTCCGGCGCTGATGCCTTTCGACACGATGGTGCTGCGCGTGTTGCGCCCGATATGGATCATCTTGGTGCCGGTGTCGGCTTGCTGGCGGTTGTTGGTCACCGCGACCGAGTAGAACTCGCCCACGCTGCTATCGCCTTCCAGGATGCAGGACGGATACTTCCAGGTGATCGCCGAGCCGGTCTCCACCTGGGTCCAGGAGATCTTCGCCCGCGCGCCACGGCAGGCGCCGCGCTTGGTGACGAAGTTGTAGATGCCGCCGCGCCCGTTGGCGTCGCCCGGATACCAGTTCTGCACCGTGCTGTACTTGATCCGCGCGTCGTCCAGCGCGATCAGCTCCACCACCGCGGCATGCAACTGGTTCTCGTCGCGCATCGGCGCCGTGCAGCCTTCGAGGTAGCTGACATGGCTGCCGGCGTCGGCGATGATGAGCGTGCGCTCGAACTGGCCGGTATTGCGGGCATTGATGCGGAAATAGGTGGACAACTCCATCGGGCACCGCACGCCCTTGGGGACGTAGACGAAGCTGCCGTCGGTGAAGACGGCGCTGTTCAGCGCGGCGAAGAAATTGTCGGCCACCGGCACGACGCTGCCGAGGTATTTGCGGACCAGGTCGGGGTATTCGCGCACCGCCTCGCTGATCGGGCAAAACAGCACACCCGCCTTGCCCAGCGTCTCGCGGAAGGTGGTGGCGACCGAGACGCTGTCGAACACCGCGTCGACCGCGATGTTGCTCGGCTGGTCGCCCGGCTCGACGCCGGCGAGGATCGCGCGCTCGCGCAGGGGAATCCCGAGCTTCTCATACGTCGCCAGCAACTCGGGATCGACCTCGTCCAGCGACTTCGGGCCGAGCTTCTTCTTCGGCGCCGCGTAGTAGTGGATGTCCTGGTAGTCGATCGGGGCGTGCCACACCTTGGCCCAGTGCGGCTCCTCCATCTGCCGCCACGCCGCGAGCGCCTTCAGCCGCCAGGCGAGGAGCCATTCCGGCTCCTCCTTGCGCGCGGAGATCAGGCGGACGGTGTCCTCGGACAGCCCCTTGGGGGCGATGTCCATCTCGATGTCGGTCTCGAAGCCCCATTTGTAGCCGGACTGGGTGACGGACTGGACGGTGTCGAGGGTTTCGGCGACGGCTGGCATCTCGGGTCCTATTCGGCGGCTGGAAGGCTGGCAGGGGCCGGCACGCGGAACGCGCGCGGGATGGAGGCGTCGCGCATGTCGGCCAAGGTGATGGTCGAGAGCGCCTGCTGGATGGCGTCGTTGACAGGATCCCAGCGCCCCCGCACCGGACAGATGTGCTCGGCCTCGCAATTGCCGGTCCCGCCATCGACGCACGCGGTAAGGGCGATCGGTCCGTCGATGGCCTCGATCACCTCGGAGATCGGCACGCCGCCGAGCGAGCGCAACAGCCGGTATCCGCCGTGGGCGCCACGCTGGGAGGCCACCAGCCCGTTACCGGCGAGCGCCTTCAGCACCTTGGCGACGGTGGGCTCCGGGATGCCGGTGGCCGCGGCGATGCCGGGCGAGGTCTGCACCGCGTCGCCGGCCGACAACCGCACCAGCACGACGACGGCATAATCGGTCAGCTTTGATAGCCTTAGCACGACACGCTCCCGG
Organism: Acetobacteraceae bacterium; assembly: GCA_049591635.1. GTDB lineage: Bacteria > Pseudomonadota > Alphaproteobacteria > Acetobacterales > Acetobacteraceae > DATFDN01. The sequence continues at coordinate 6,566 of JBAWFF010000046.1, read as the reverse complement.
CGGGATTATCTGGACCCTGGCGGTCCTGATTAACCGGGAAATGGCGCAGCCTGCCGGTCGCGTCAAGGGGCGGCGGGGTTCACCGCCAGCGGTCCGGTCCCGAAATCTCGCCCTCCGGCACGATCGTCATCCCGATCGGCCACAATGCCAGCCCAGCCAGCTTCAGATGGGCCCAGGCGAAGGGGATGCCGATGATCGTCACGGCGAACGCCACGGCCACGATCAGATGGCCCAGGGCGAGCCACCAGCCGGCGAGGAGCAGCCAGAGGATGTTCCCGATCACCCCGGGGAACCCGGTCCCCAGATCACGGTAGCCGGTGAGTTGATCGCGCCGCACGGCACGGTGGCCGAATGGCAGCAACGCGTAGAAAGCGATGTTGAACGCCGCCCGTGCCCAAGGGATTCCGATGATCGTGATGCACAGGATCACGCCGGCGATCGCCCAGGCGATCGCCATCTCGATCCCCCCGAGGATGAGCCAGAGAACGTTCAGCAGGAACCGGAGCAGGGACACGGCACGTCTCCTCAGGTACCCAGGTCGCGAAACCCGCGCCGCAAATCGAACTCGTCGGAGGTGACCAGCGTCTCCATCCGGCCGATCCGGCGGTTCAGCGCCCGAAGCCGATCGTTCAACCCGTGCAACACGCCGCCCGGCTCGTTTCGCACGTCACGCCAGAAGCGCTCCTCCTCGGGCGAGGCGAACAGTGCCGGCGGCTTCGGCTTCAGCACGATAGCGCAAACAATATACGCGATCAGCACCGGAACGAAGAAGAACACCAAGCCGATCACCGCGATCACGCGGACCAGGGCGGGATCGGTGCCGGCGTAATCGGCGATCCCGGCGCAGACCCCGGCGATCCAGCCCTGCTCGGTATCGCGGTAGAGCCGGTCGTGCCGGTTCATGGCCGCGCCTCCTGGGTCCACGGATCGGCCCGCTCCTTGGCGCGGGCGCGCCAGCCGGGGGCCTCGGAGTCGAGGATGGTCTCCAGGCTCTCGACCCGGCGTTCCATGCCCTGCGCTAGCTCCAGCAGGTCGCGCATCCCGCGCTCCTGCTCCCTCGACAGCATCCGCGCGGTGCGCCAGCGCGTGGAATAATGCGCGACGATCCAGACCGGCGCGACGACGACCAGGAACAGGACCGCGATCAGGATGTGCATGTCACGATCCCACGCTTAGGCTCGGGCCGGCTGCGGCGGCGGGGCGACCGGGATGCGGTTGCCCAGACGCGCCTTCAGCTTCGCCAGTTCCTCGGCCACCCCGGCCTGCGCCTCCATCTCGGCGAACTCCTGCTCGAGCGGCTTGCCGCCGGGCGCGGCGCCGCGTCCCAGGTCGAACGCCTCTACCTTGCCCTCCGCCTCGTCAAGCGCCCGCTCGACCTGCTCGAAGCGGGCGAAGGCGTCGGTGATGCGCTCGTCATACAGCTTGCCGCGCACCTTGAGGCGATTGGCGGCGCTGCGATGGCGCGCCACCATCGAGCGCTCGCGTGATTTGGCGTCGTTCAGCTTGGCCTGGAGCTTGCCGATGTCCTCGTTCTGCCGGTTATGCGCCTCCACCATCTGTGCCAGTTGGGTCTCGGCGGCGGCGAGGCTCTGGGCCGCCCGCGCCTTGGCCGCCAAGGCGCCGGTCGCGAGGTCGTCGCGCCCGCGGGTCACCGCGAGTTCCGCCTTGCGCTCCCACTCCTCGGTTTCGCGGCGCATCCCGGCGACCCGGCGCTCCATCTCCTTGCGTTCGGCGATCCCCCGGACAGCGGCCGAACGGACCTCGACCAACGTGTCCTCCATCTCGGAGATGATGAGGCGGATGATCTTCGCCGGGTCCTCGGCGCGGGCGAGGATCGCGTTGATGTTGGAGTTCACGATGTCGGTGAGACGCGAGAAGATGCCCATGATCGGCCGTCCCTGAGTGGTTCGAGGCTCACGCAGCAAGGCGCGTGCCAACCCTCCGTTACGAGGGAATTCAGCGGCCGGTATGGCGTAATCCGCCAATATATGGTCCATATCGTTAAATCATGGCTAGAACCGCCGATCCCGCCGCCCCGACGCCGCTCGGCGAAAGCCCCGCCTTCCAGGCCATGCTCGCCCATGTCTCCCGCCTCGCCCCGCTCGATCGCCCGGTTCTCATCGTCGGCGAGCGCGGGACGGGCAAGGAGTTGGTGGCGAGCCGCCTTGCCTACCTGTCGCCGCGCTGGGACCGCCCCTTCATCAAGCTCAACTGCGCGGCGCTGGCCGAAAGCCTGCTCGATACCGAGTTGTTCGGTCACGAAACCGGCGCCTTCACCGGCGCCGGCCGCCGCCGCCCGGGCCGGTTCGAGCTGGCCGACACCGGCACCCTGTTCCTCGACGAGGTCGCCAACGCCTCGCTCGCGGTGCAGGAGAAGCTGCTGCGCGCGATCGAATACGGTGCGTTTGAGCGCGTCGGCGGCAACGACACCCTCGCCGTCGATGTCCGTGTCATCGCCGCCACCAACGCCGACCTCCCGGCGCTGGCCGCGGTCGGACGGTTCCGCGCCGACCTGCTCGACCGCCTCGCCTTCGATGTCATCGCCTTGCCGCCGCTGCGCGAACGCCCCGGCGACATTGAGCTACTGGCCCAGCACTTCGCGACACGCATGACCGCCGAACTCGGCCGCCCCTATTTCGCGGGCTTCACTCCGGCGGCCCTGGAGTGGCTGCGCGGCCATGCTTGGCCGGGGAACGTCCGCGAACTGCGCAACGCGGTGGAGCGCAGCGTCTGCCGGATGGAGCATGCCGACAAGATACTGGATGACGTGGTGCTGGACCCGTTTGGAAGCGCCGTGCGCCGCGCGGAGGCCATCGCCGAGGCATCCGCCCCGGCGGCACCCTCGACCCGGGACTTCACGGGCGCCGTGCGCCGCTATGGTGCCGCCTTGTTGAGCGGTGCGCTGGAGGAGTCACGCTACAACCAACGCCGTGCCGCGGCCCGCCTGGGCCTCAGCTACGATCAGTTCCGCCGCTCGCTAAAGACGCACGGACTGGCGGGATCCCGGCCGGTGCCGGGACACCCCCTCAGCTCTTGACCAGCGGACAGCCGCCCTCGCTCAGCGGGCGGAACGCCTGGTCCATCGGCGTGGTCGCGATGACCTTCGCCACGTCCCAGGGCTGCTTGCTCTCCGCCGGCGTCTTGACCTCGAACAGGTACACCGGGTGTAGCGCGCGGCCATCGATGCGGATCTTGCCGGGGCCGAAGGCGTCATCGTCGGTTGGCATCGCCTTCATGCGCTCGACCGCGGCGCGGCCATCCGCCTTTGCCGCCGCGATGCCCATGTCGGACGCCGCTTTCAAATAGTGCAGCACCGCGCCGTAATTGCCGGTCTGCGTCATGTTCGGCCAGATGCCGTTCGCCGTCTTGCCCTTCATCCGATCATTGAAGGCGCGCGTGCGATCGTTGAGGTCCCAGTAGTGGGATTCGCTGTAGCGCAGCCCTTGCGCGGCCGGCAGGCCGAGTGCGTGGATGCCGGTGCTCTGGATCAGCAGGGCGGCGATCTGGATCTTCCCGCCCATCAGCCCGAACTCGTGCGCCTGCTTGATGCAGTTCTCGGTGTCGCCGCCCGCGTTGGCAAGCCCGATCACGTTCGCGCCGGATGCCTGCGCGCGCACCAGCAACGCCGAGAAATCGGTCGTCTCCGGGAACGGGTATTTCACGCTGCCCAGCACCTTGCCGCCGGCCGCCGTCACCTGCGCGGTGGTGTCGCGCTCCAGCGTCTGGCCGAACACGTAATCGGCGGTGATGAAGAACCATTTGTCGCCGCCTTGCTTCACCGTGGCTCCGCCGGTCGACTTGGCGAGCATCCAGGTGTCGTAGGTCCAGTGGATGGTGTTCGGGCTGCACTGCCGCCCGGTCAGGTCCGATGTGCCGCCGCCCGAGTTAAGCATCACCTTGTTCTTTTCGCGGCAGACGGTACTGACCGCGAGCGCGACCGATGACGTCGGCACGTCGACGATCGCGTCCACGCCGTCCCGGTCGATCCACTGGCGCGCGATCGAGGCGCCGATCTGCGGCTTGTTTTGGTGGTCGGCGTAGATCACCTCGACGTTGAAGCCCTTGCCGGGCACGCCGAAATCGACCAGCGCCTGCTTGGCGCAAGCGACCGAGGTCATGCCGCCGTCGTCGCGATAGGGGCCGGACAAATCGTTGAGCACGCCGAGCTTCAGCGTCGGCGTGTCGGCGCGCGCGAAACGGGCGGCAAGAGGAGAGGCGGCGGCGGCACCCAGAAGAGTGCGTCGTGTGATGGACATTGGAATGTTCCTTCTCAATGGCGGAACCCCTCCCCCAACCCCTCCCGCAAGGGGAGGGGCAGAGTGAGGAGCTGCCACGTCTTCTACTCCCCCTCCACTTGCGGGAGGGGGCTGGGGGAGGGGGACGAGTGGGTCAGGCCGGCGTGAACATCGGCATTTTCGGGCCGTTCTCGCTCGGCACGAACGTCAGCTTCATCTTCTGGCCGATCCTGATGCTGTCGAGGTCGCAATCGACGATGTTCGTCATCATCGTGGGACCCTCATCGAGCGTGACATAGGCGATCGCGTACGGCATCTCGGCCCGCTTCATCACGCTCAACGAATAGATCGTCCCGTGCCCCGACGCCGCGTTCCAGGCAAGGTCCTGGCTGAAGCAATACGGGCAGATGGCGCGCGGGTACCAATGCGAGCGCCCGCACGCGTTGCACTTCGGCACGATCAGCTTGCCGCCGTCGGCGCCGTCGAACACGCGCTTGGTTTCGGGGTTGCTGTTGGTGTCGCCGACGAACGGGATCTTGCGCTGTTGATAAGCCATTGCCTCACTCCCGTTCCATGATCAGCGTCGCCGAACCGTGCCGCGTGCCGAGCGAACCGCCCGTCCCGTGTGCCAGGGCCAGCCCGCAATCCTTCACCTGCACCTTCGGGTGCGCCTCGCCACGCAGCTGGCGCACCGCCTCGATCACCTTGGTGATGCCGCCGCGGTTCGCCGGATGGTTGTTGCACAGCCCGCCGCCGTCGGTATTGAACGGCAGCTTGCCGACGCCGGAGATTAAGTTGCCGTCGGCGACGAAACGCCCGCCCTGGCCCTTCTCGCAGAAGCCGAGATCCTCGATCTGCATCAGCACGGTGATGGTGAAGCTGTCGTAGATCGAGGCATACTTGATGTCGCCCGGCTTCACCCCGGCCATCGCGAACGCCGCCGGGCCCGACCAGCGCGCGCCGGAATAGGTCAGGTCGACGTCGCCGCCCATTTGGCCCTTCGGCGCCTCGCCCATGCCGATGACCTTGATCTTCGGCCGCTTCAGGCTGCGCGCGATCTCCGGCTTCACCACGATCAGCGCGCCGCCGCCGTCGGTAATGACGCAGCAATCGAGGCGGTGCAGCGGGCTCGCGATGATCGGCGACTTCACGACGTCCTCGACAGTCACCACGTCGCGCAGCAGGGCGTGCTCGTTGTATTGCGCGTGGGTCGACGCGGCGACCTTGATCCAGGCGAGCTGTTCGCTGGTGGTGCCGTACTGGTGCATGTGACGCTGCGCGCACATTGCGTACATGTTCGCCACCGTTGGCCCGTACGGGTATTCGAACTGCATGTCGGGCTGCGCAGGGTTGCCGGCGCGTGCCGCCGTTCCGGTCGCCTGCCCCTCGCTGCGCGGCCGCCCGGCGAGCGTGATGAGGCCGACATTGCACCGCCCGGCGGCGATCGCCTCGGCGGCGTGCGCGACCAGCATCAGGTAGGACGAGCCGCCGATATCGGTCGCGTCGAGATGGCGAACCTTGTTGAGGTTCATGTAGTCGATCATGCTGAGCGGGCCCATGCCCGGCGCGTCGCCGGCGCAGAAATACCCGTCGACGTCGTCCTTGGTCAGCCCCGCGTCCTTCAGCGCGCCGAGCGCGCATTCCGCGTGCAAAAGCGCGACCGACTTGTCCGGCGCCTTGCGCGTCGGATGCTCGAAGGCGCCGGCGATGTACGCCGCCCCTTTCAAACTCATGCGATGTCTCCCCCTCTGTGGTGAAATTGACGAGCCGGAGTATGCGGTCGGCTCACGGATAGCTCAATGGATGAACAGGAGACGGCCGAGGACGGCCGCGACCAGTACGATCAGCGTGCCCATCATCCAATGGATGCGCGCGAACTGCCCTTCGACACGCTCCGCGAAGCGGGAGAGGCGAATGTCGAGATGCGCGAATTGCTCCTGGACCTTCGCGAACTGCTCCTGGACCTTCGTGAACTGATCTTGGACCTTGCCAAATTCCCCGCGATTCTCCCGGCGCAATTCCTCGAACTGGTCGTCGTACGCCGCCAACTCCTCCGCCGCCTTGCCGGCCATCTCCGGCCGCGCTCCCGCGTCGATCAGCGCATCCCGCAAGGCCCCAAGCTGTAGCGCCATCCCTCTCTCCAAGCTCCACCGATCCTGGCACGCACTGCCCGGCGGCGCTAGTCTCGGGCGTGCCCGTGCTCCTGATCCCGCCCAAGCCGCCCGTTTCCGCGCGCGAGTTGCCGTTGCGCGCGTTCCTCCGCGCCACCCGCACCAACGCACTCACAATGTGGCCGCAAGCCGCCTATGAGGACCCGACGCGAACGGGAAA
>JBAWFF010000045.1:0-23544 GCA_049591635.1 Acetobacteraceae bacterium | reverse complement strand
CCCCAAGGCCGATCCGACGCAGTACGCCAGTGTGCGTGACGTGCTGACGCGCTCCTTCGCCGCCGATCTGACGCAGAGCTTCGCCGACGCGTTGCGCGCGCGTGCCCAGCCGCAGATCAACCAGTCGGTGCTCGACGGCTTCGTCCAGCAATAGAGGTTCCATGCATGGAGTCCGCCCCGCCCCCCGGCTTCGCCGCCTTTCGCGCCGCCTATGAGGATGGCCGCGGCACGCTGGTCTGGCGGCACGGCGTGGCGGACCTCGAGACGCCGGTCGCGGCGTTCCTGAAGCTCGGGCTCGGTCGAGCGAACGCCTTCCTGCTGGAAAGCGTCGAGGGCGGGGCGGCGCGCGGACGCTATTCGATCATCGGCATGGAGCCGGACCTGATCTGGCGGTGCCGGGACGGGCGCGCGGAGATCAATCGGCACGCGCGCTCCGCCCCGCACGCCTTCGCATCCGATCCCCGGCCGCCGCTCGACAGCCTGCGCGCGACGATCGCGCAGGCGCGGTTGGAGGTGCCGGCGGGGCTGCCGCCGATGGCCGGCGGCCTGGTCGGCTATCTCGGCTACGACATGGTCCGGCTGATGGAGCGGCTGCCGGCGCGCACGACCGATGACATCGGCGTGCCGGACGCGCTGCTGCTCCGCCCGACGCTGTTCGCGATCTTCGACAACGTCAACGACGAACTGACCCTCGCGGCACCGGTGCGCGCCACCGAGGGCGTCAGCGCGGCCCAGGCATGGGAGGCGGCGGAGGCGCGGCTTGCCGAAGCCGAGGCGGCCCTGGAACGCCCACTGCCGCACCCAGCCCCGCCGGTCGCCTTGCCGGCGCCGCCCGCGCCGGTGTCGAACATGAGCAAAAACGCATTCCTCGGAATGGTCGGACGGGTCAAGGACTACATCGGCGCCGGCGATGCCTTCCAGGTCGTGCTGAGCCAGCGGTTCGCGGCGCCATTCGCCTTGGCGCCGTTCGCCCTCTATCGCGCGCTGCGCCGGATCAACCCGGCGCCGTTCCTCTTCTTCCTCGATTTCGGCGGCTTCGCGGTGGTCGGCTCCTCACCCGAGATCCTGGTGCGCCTGCGCGACGGCGTGGTGACCCTGCGCCCGCTCGCCGGGACGCGGCGGCGCGGTGAGACGCACGAGGAGGATCAGGCGCTGGAGGCCGAATTGCTGGCTGATCCGAAGGAGCGCGCCGAGCATCTGATGCTGCTCGACCTCGGCCGCAACGACGTGGGGCGCGTGGCGGCGATCGGCAGCGTGAAGGTGACGGAGAGCTTCGTCATCGAGCGGTTCAGCCACGTCATGCACATCAGTTCCAACGTGGAGGGATCGCTCCGCGGCGATCTAGACGCACTCGACGCCCTGGTGGCGAGCTTCCCGGCGGGCACGCTGTCGGGTGCGCCGAAGGTACGCGCGATGGAGATCATCGAGGAACTGGAGCCGTCGCGGCGCGGCATCTACGCCGGCTGCATCGGCTATTTCGCCGCCAATGGGACGATGGACACGTGCATCGGCCTACGGACGGCGCTGGTGAAGGACGGCACGATGTATGTTCAGGCCGGCGCCGGGATCGTGGCGGACTCCGATCCGGACTCGGAGTACGAGGAGTGCCGTCAGAAGGCCCGTGCGCTGTTCCGCGCCGCCGAGGAGGCGGTCAGGTTCGCGGCTGGGAAGACGTAGGCGGCCAGGGGCCCCTTAAGACCCCTGGCCTGCCCGATTAAGGCGGCTACGGATGCGTGATGACGGTTGTGCCCGGCGCCGGCACGACCATTGGGGAAGGGGTCACGTACGTCGTGGTTGGCGGCACGGCCACCACGGCGGCGGGGGCCTCCGGCGGAGGGTTGTTGACGCAGCCGGCGAGGCCGAGCAGGCCCAAAGTCACGATCAATGAGAGTCGCATTCGATGTCACCTTCTTGCTGTTACGCGCTCGACACTAAGGAGGAGCGTCGCATGGCCGGTTGGGGTCCGAATCATGGCGGGAACACGGCGAGGCATCACAAGCGGGTGCGCCGCGCCGGGGCTCGCGTGTCTGTGACCGGATGAGCAACGACCCGCTTCCGATCGCGGTCCTGACCGGCTTTCTCGGTAGCGGCAAGACCACGTTCCTTCGCCGCGTCCTTGCCTCGGCCGATATGAGCGAGACCGCGGTCATCATCAACGAGTTCGGCGAGATCGGCCTCGATCACCTGCTGATCGAGGCGGCGCCGGACGAGGTGATGCGGCTGCCGAGCGGCTGCCTGTGCTGCGCGGTGCGCCAGGACCTGGTCCGCACGCTCTACAGCCTGCTCGCGCGCCGCGCCGACGGCGATCTGCCCCCGTTTCGGCGGATCGTCGTGGAGACCAGCGGCCTCGCCGAGCCGGCGCCGATCCTCTACACGCTGGCGGCCGACGCGCATCTGGAGCGGGCCCTGCGCCTCGCCTGCGTGCTCACGCTGGTCGATTCCGTGGTCGGGGCGGCGGCGCTCGACCGGTTTGCCGAGGCGACGGCGCAGGCGGCGGTGGCCGACCGGCTGCTGATGAGCAAGACGGACCTCGTGGCTCCGCCCGCGGCACTGATCGAGCGCCTGCTCGCGCTGAACCCGAACGCCGAACTGATGCGCGGCGCCGACGATCCCGCGCACGCATTGTTCGGCCCGGTGGCGGAGAGGCGCCCACGTGGACGCCTGTTCGCCGCGCCGGCCCAACACTCGCACGGCATCGCCAGCTTCGCGCTCGCGCTGCGCCGGCCGATGAGCCGGCTCGACTTCGCGCGCGCCCTCGGCGGCCTCGCGCGCGACCGGGGCGACGACCTGCTGCGGGTGAAGGGCATCGTCGCCTTCGCCGACCGTCCCGACCGCCCGGCGGCGATCCACGCGGTGCAGCACACGCTGTATCCGCCCGACTGGCTCGACCATTGGCCCGACGATGAACACATGGGGCGGCTGGTGTTCATCACGCGCGGCATCGACTGCGCCGACGTGCTGACCCGGTTCGCGCAAGGCGACCCTGTCCCCCGGCATTGACGCCCTCCGACGCGTGCCGGAGACTCGTGGTTGACGAAATCAGGGGAATATCATGGCGAGCGATTACACGGTCGGCGATCTGGTCGCCGAGTTCCTGTCGGCGTGCGGCGTCAGCACCGTGTTCGGCATCGCCTCGGTCCACAACATCCCGATGCTCGACGGGATCGGGCGGCGCAACGCGATCCGCTTCATGATGGCGCGCGGCGAACTGGGCGGCGCGCACATGGCGGACGGCTACGCGCGCGCCTCCGGCGGCCTCGGCGTGATCTTCTCCTCCACCGGACCGGGTGCGGCGAATGCCGTGGGCGGGTTGTTCGAAGCCCGGTTCGCCGCCTCTCCGGTGCTACACATCACCGGCCAGACGGCGACGAAATTCGCCGACCGCGAGCTGGGCACGGTGCATGACGCGTACGACCAGCTCGGGATGCTCGGCTCGGTGTCCAAGAGCGCCTACCGAATCCGATCCGCCCAGCAGGCACTGGGGGTGCTGACGCGCGCGGCGACCGAGGCGTTGACCCCGCCGATGGGCCCGGTCAGCATCGAGGTGCCGATCGACATCCAGCGCACGCCGATCCCCCGCCCCGACGTGCTGGACGCCTTCGTGCTGCCCCTCGCGCCGCCCCGCGCGCCCGCCGACATCGAACTCGATGAGTTGGCCGCGAGGGTACGCCGGGCGCGCCGTCCGCTGCTATGGGTCGGCGCCGGTGCGCGGCACTGCGGCGCCGAGGTGCGCCGCCTGCTCGATCTCGGCTTCACCATGATCAACAGCCTGCAAGGCCGCGGGGTGGTGCCCGAGGACGATCCCCGCAGCTTGGGCGCGCTGCACGGCAACGGGATGCCGGGCGTGCAGGAATTCTACCAGACCGTCGATCTCATGATCGCGGTGGGCGCGCGCGTGCGCGGCCAGGAGACCGGCGATTTCGCGGTCAAGCTGCCGCCGCACCTGATCCAGATCGACATCGACCCGATGGCCAACGGGCGCACCCACGCCAACGAGTATTTCGTCTGCGGCGATTCGCAGCTGGCGCTGCGCGGACTGATCGCGCGGATCGAGGGCGATTTCGCCGTCGATCCGGCATACCAGCGCGAATTCGCCGACATGAAGCAGCGCGTGCGCACCGAGTTCCTGGCCTCGCTCGGCGTCTACGGCACGTTCCCGGAGCAGCTCCGCAAGGTATTGCCGCGCGATGCGATCTTCGTGCGCGACATTACCCAGAGCCACTCCACCTGGGGCAACCGCGTCTTCCCGCTCAACGACCCGCACCAGAACATCTATCCGGTGAGCGCCGGGATCGGTCAGGGCTTGCAGCTCGGGATCGGCGCCGCCGCGGCGGCGAACGGGCGGAAGACCCTGGTCCTCACCGGCGACGGCGGCTTCTTCCTCAACGTCGGCGAGTTGTGGACCGCGGTGCAGGAGAAGCTGGACGTGACGATCGTGGTGATGAACGACCAGGGCTACGGCGTCATCAAGCGCATCCAGGACGCGACCCAGGGGCGGCGCTTCTTCGCCGACCTGCAAAGCCCCGATCTCGGCCGGCTCGCCGCGCTGTCGGATATCCCGTTCTGGAAGGTCGAGCGGGCGGCCGATTTCGGCGCCACGGTCGGCAAGGCGCTGGCGCATAGCGGGGTGAGCATGGTCGAGGTGGACATGCACAAGGTCGGCGAGTTCCCGGCGTATTATCCGTTCAATCAGCGGCGGTGATGTTGACGAAACGCCTGGGAAATGGTGCTGCCGGAGGGGATTGGACTCTCGACCTCCCGCTTACCAAGGGATCATGTCTGGCGGCATTCCTGGAACGGTATCAATCGGTTGTTCCCGTCCTTGCGGTGATGGCACGGCCGGGGCTCGAATCGAGGCCCAGCCATTCGGCCGCTTGGGCCGCATAAACCTCGTCGGAAAGCGGAGGTAGATATTCACCTGGGCGACGCAGGCTTGGTCGCCGAACGCCTGTAGCGCAACGTGTCGCGGTGAACTGCATAGTGCAAGGTCGCGGCTGTATGGCGCGATGCGGGACAAGTGGGCGAACACCCATTGCCGCAGCCGCTGGTGAACCGGTTTCGCATGACCCGGGCGCGAAATCCCCCGATCGTTAGTTTCCTGCGAGAGCGATTGAGCCTTCACTCGAATAATCTATCCTGCGCTCCGCACCCCGGTCGCCGCCAGGTGAGGGGTTTTTATCGTTCAGAACAGCGACGTTTCATTCCGCAGGCGAGGCGTGGCAGGATCGGCGAGTCCGAGAATGGAGGGACCGAGATGCGACGAATTGTGCTGGCGGCCATGGCGGTGGCGCTGGGTGGGGCGGGACCGGCGACGATGGGGCCGGACCAGGAGACATGGTTGGCCGGGATCGTCGATCAGTTCTCCGCCGCGCATGAAGCCGCGCCGAACGACATGGCAAAGGGGTTGGTCCGCCATCAGCGCGCCACCTCCCTGTGCGGCGGCACCTCGGCCGTGAAGCGAGACAAAGGCACCGTCACCGATTGGGAGGGCACAGTAGAGACGCTGGACTCGACCAACGACGGGCGAGGCATCTTGACGCTGCGGATCGCGCCGCACGTGACGCTCGGCACCACCAATAACGCGCTTTCCGAGATGGTCGGGCCGGAGAAGACGCTGATCGCCCTCGACACTCCGCTCTATCGCGCGGCAGTCGCGTTGCGAATCGGCCAGAAGGTCCGGTTTTCTGGCCACTTCTTCCCTTCGAAGGACGATTGTCTGAAGGAGATGAGCCTGACGCCGGCAGGCGGGATGACCGATCCCGACTTCCTGTTCGCATTCACCGCGCTCACGCCGGCGGACTGATGAGACGTGGCCTACCTGACCAAGGCGAGGGGATTCGCCTGAGCACATGGTGGGGCCTCGTCTAACGGCAGCGCGTCGGCGATGGATTTGGCGTCGGGAACACCGTCAGAATGGATGGCACGGGTTTGGCCCGGATCGAGGCAGATAAGCCCGGTCTCCGGTGGCCAAACGCGAACGAATCGGGCCTGCTTTCCCCGCAAGCTATTGAAATCATGGTGCTGCCGGAGGGGATTGAACTCTCGACCTCCCCCTTACCAAGGGGGTGCTCTACCACTGAGCTACGGCAGCGAACCGGTGCGATCCACGGTTTCCTAGGAGTCCGTGGCACCTCGCGCAAGGGCGACAGGACGCACGTCGGCGAATGAGTGCCTGTTGCCGTCAAGACGGCCTCAGCCGCAGCTTACGAGATTGTGCCTGTACTGTAACACGAATATTATTGTAACTCCGTTCGGCCACGCCGCACTCTCGCGATGCGGTTCACGGATGAATCGTCCCGTTGGATTCGACACGCAAAACCTCGCGGGAGGACACGTCATGTCGCTACCCGGCTTCACGGGGGACATCGCGCTCGGCGCCGCTCGCGGTGTCTATCGCGCCTCCCATTCCGCCGTTCCGCAAGCCGGCGTCATTCCACAACTGCCGATCGGGCCGGTGGGCGGTGGCCTCGGCAACTGTTGTTGCGTCGATTTCAACTGGGGATGGTTCGGCGGCGGCATCACGGTTGCGCTGAGGGCCGAGCGCGGCGGCGTGCCGCCGTGGGCGCCAGCCGGCGTCACCACCGCCGGCCGCGCGGTCAACATCGGCCCATTCCGAGTCCAATGCACGGAGTGCCCGGAGGGCGACGGCGATTGCCAGTGCTCCTGCGGGGGCGGTGGCACACCCTGCGCGCAGCGGGGCAACGTCACGGTCTGTGAGCCGTGAGGCGGCGCGCGACGTGACCGACACGTCGCTTCAACGCGCCGGCCTTCCGCGCCTGATGCGGCTCTCGGCCGGACGCGCCGATATCGCCGTCGGCCTGATCGACGGCCCGGTGCAAACCGCCCTGCCCGCCTTCTCCGGTGTCCGGTTTCGTCAAGGGGAGCCGCTCGCCGTTGCAGGCGATGCCGCCGGTCCCGCCCGCGTGCATGCGACGCTGGTCGCGAGCCTGCTCGCCGCCGCACGCGACGACACACCGTCGGGAATCTGCCCCGCCTGCACCTTCGTCCTGCACCCGATTTTCGCCGGCGAGGCGACGCCACGCGCCAGCCCGGCGGTGCTCGCCGCGGCGATCGAGGCCACGGTCGCGGCGGGTGCGCATGTCATCAATCTAAGCGTGGCGCTTGAACCGGGACCGATCGCGCAGCTCGACACGCTGCGCGCCGCCCTCGATCGTGCCGACCGGCGTGGAGTGATCATCGTCGCCGCGGCGGGCAACCAGGCACGCATCGGCCATTCGCTGATCGCCAGCCATCCCGCCGTACTGCCGGTTGCCGCGTGCGATCCGCTCGGGCGCCCGACGTCGGAGACCAATCTCGGGCGCTCTATCGGCCAGCGCGGCGTCAGCGCGCCCGGCGCGCAGGTCGTGGGTCTGCTCCCCAGTGGGCAGCTTGAGGTGTTCGGCGGCACCAGCGCCGCAGCTCCTTTCGTCACTGGCACGATCGCGTTGCTCTACGCATTGCTGCCCGGCATCGATCGGCGGCGCGTGATCTGGTCGCTGACGGGCGCTCGCCGCCCCCGTGCGCGCCTCGTGCCGCCGCTGCTCAACGCCTGGGCGGCCTACGAGACCCTGACCGGCAACGGGCTGAAGGACGCCGCATGAAGACGCACAAGCCTGACACGAAGCCCGAGCCGCCGCGGCTGCGGCTGCCCGGCTTCGTGCGCGAGGAGGAGGTCGGCCTCGGCGATCTGATCACCCGCGCCGCCACCGCGATCGGCGTGCCGTCCTGCGGCGGCTGCGGTCGCCGGGCCGCGGCGATGAACCGCTGGGTCGCGTTCGGCCGGCGGACGTCAAAGTAGAGGCAAGCGAGGTCCTTATGTCGATCCCAGGATTTTCGGCGGATTGCGCGATCGGGCCGGTGCAGGGATACCGCACCAGGACCAATCCGGTTCCCCAGGCGGCAGTCAGGCCGGCGCTGGGCATCGGGTGGGGCAACGCGTCATCCATCTTCTTCTGGCCGTGCTTCAGGAACTGCTATGACCGCTGCGGCGGGTTTGACCCAGACGGAGATACTTCCGGCTGCTTCGGTCCTTGTTACGACATCTGCAACTGGAACCCGTTTGTCGTGTTCTGATCCGCCCGCGCGTCCTCGCTACGGAATGATCCAGGAGGAAGCTTTGTCCGACGCCGTCACACCGCTTCTGGAGAGACCCGCGTCGCCCGCCGAGGCCATCCCGCTGCCGCAGGGCGGCGGCAGCGCGCCCGATTACGTCTACGCGATCGGCCGCGTCATTCCCCGGTTCCCGAGCCCCGGCGTGGAGAAGGAAGTGCAGCAGGTCATGGGGCGCGGGGATACCGCCGGCCTCACCGATCGCCAGGCGCTGCACGCCGTGCTGTCGGAGCGGCGCAACCGCTATCTGGCGCGCAACCTCTGCTACGTCTTCGCCATCGAGGGGTTGGAGACCTACATCCTTCAGCCGCGCGACCCGGCGGATTTCGAGCTTCTGATCGAGGCGATCCGTCCGGCTCCCCGTCCGACCGACGTCGACATCGTCATCGGTTTGCGCGGCCCGATCGCGCCAGCCGAGATGTGCAACGGCCTGCTCGCGCCGATCGTGCTGTTCGATCAGCTCTATTCCTTCGACCTCGATCAGCTGGTTGGCGCGCTCCCTCGCCCGCACGACGTGCCAGCCGCACGGTTCAAGCCCGCTGCCGAGGAACTGCTCGCGCGCATCATGCAGACCGCCGACAATGCCGGTGCGACCGATGAGGATCGCGCGCTCAACTATCTCGCGGTGCGCTACGCCCAGCTCTATGGAAATGCCGCCGAGCAGTTCGCGCGCGATGCGACGCTGACCAGCGTGACCACGCAGCCCTCCCGCCTCGGCGGCGCGCGGCGCATCGTCGAGGTGGTGTTCACTTACACCAACCGCACCACCGACGTCGCCAGCGCGTGGTTCGCGCGCGTCGACGTGACGGAGCAGTTTCCATTCCTGATGACCAAGCTGTCGCCTTACGTCGCGCGGTAGCCACGCGGCTTGCCGCCCTTCACCCCAACGCCGCGACCGCCTTCATGACCTCCGCCGCGTGCTTCGGCACGCTGACCTTTCGCCAAATCTTCGCGATTCGCCCATCCTTGCCGATCAGGAACGTGCTCCGCTCCATCCCCATATACGCCCGCCCGTACATCGACTTCTCGACCCACGTCGCGAACGCATCCGACACCTTGCCCTCGACGTCCGACGCCAACGGAAACGTCAGCCCATATTTCGCCGCGAACTTCTCCAGCGCCGCCATCTTGTCGCGGGAGACGCCGATCACGTCGATGCCCAGCTTGCCCAGTTGCGGCAGCGCCTCCTGGAACGCGCAAGCCTCCTTGGTGCAGCCGGGCGTGTCGGCCTTGGGGTAGAAATACAGCACGAACGGCCGCCCCCGCAGTCCCGCGAGGCTGACGTGACGACTGCCCGTCGCCTCCATCGTGAAGTCGGGCGCGGGGTCGCCTTCTTGCAAGCTCATGGCGTGATCTCTCCGATGTGGCGGGTAAACGCCTTGCGGACCTGCTCGGCGGTGGCGTCGAGAGTGGCGCGCAGGGCGGGCAAGTCAATCGCGTCGGTCGCGCGCAGCAGCGGACGGGCGGACGCCGCGGGCAAGGCGTCCGGGTGGGTGCGGCCGAGCGTCAGGCGGAGCATCCCCTGCACTGTACGAAACAGATGCCCGGCGCGGATCAGCAGCGCCGCATCGTCCTCTGGGAGAAACCCGGCGGCGGCGAGATTGGCGAGCGCTATCCGCGTCGTGGGGCTGCGCGCGACAGACGTGTGAACCAGTTGGAGCACCTGGGCGATGAACTCCACCTCCACCAATCCGCCGGCACGCAGCTTCACGTCCCACGGACCGTCCGCCGGCAGGTCGCGCGACATCCGCGCGCGCATCGCGGCGGCATCGGCGCGCGCCCGCGACGCATCCGCGGCTTCGATCGCCTCGGCGATGGCCGCCTCCGCCCGACGCCGCAGATCGGGCGGACCGGTGACGACGCGGGCACGGGTCAGCGCCATCCGCTCCCACGTCCACGCATCCGCCTGATGGTAGCGGCGAAACGCCGACAGCGAGACCGCGACAGGGCCTTTGTTGCCCGACGGCCGCAGCCGCATGTCCACCGCGTAGAGTTGTCCGTCCGCGCCCGAGGCGGTGATCGCGGCGACGAAGGCGTGCGCGGCGCGGACGAACCATTGCGAGGCCGGCAGCGAGCGCGCGCCGCCGTCGGACTCCGTCGCCTCGGCCGCATGATCGTAGAGCAGCACGAGGTCGAGGTCCGATCCCGCCATCATCTCCCGCCCGCCGGCCTTGCCCAGGAGCAGCACCGCCATCTCTCCGCCCAGTACTCGCCCGTTGCGTTCGGCGAAGTCGTCGAGGACCGCCGGCAGCAGCGCGCCGATCGCGGCGTCGGCGAGTGCCGCGCGGCGCAATCCGGCGTCGTCGGCGTCGATCCGCCCCTCCAGGGTCGCGACGGAAACCGCGAAATCCTCCTCTCGTACCGTGCGCCGGGCGATGGCGATCACATCCTCCAGCCGGCGCGCATCGCGCAGGCGCGCCGCGAGCAAGGATTCGGGTTCGTCTTCCGCCATATCGGTCAGCAACCCCTCCAGCGCGGCGGGATGGCGAGCGAGGTGGTCAGCCAACGGCGGCGCCGCGCCGAGGACAGCGGCGATGCGGTCGAGCAGGCCTGGATTGCGCTGAAACAGCGACAGAAGTTGCACGCCGGCGGGCAGCCGCGAGAGCAGCTCCTCGAAGCGGCTGAACGCAATGTCGGGCTGCGGTTGGCGCGCCAGGGCGGCAAGGATGTTCGGCAGCAGGCGGCTCATCAGGTCACGCGCCCGCTCCGAGCGTAGCGCGCGCAGCCGCCCGGCCTGCCAGCCGCGCACCGAGGCGACGATGCGCGCGGCCTCGGTGAAGCCGAACGTACCGAGCGCCGCCACGGTGGCCGGGACGGGCCCGTCGCCACGGAAATCCAATTCCGTGGATGGGCCGGTCTCCATCACGGGCTCGAATACTTCGGCATAGCGGGCACGCACGCGGCCGAGATGATCGAGCAGCGTACGGGCGAACAGGGGTGTGCCGGAAAAGCCGAGGAAGGTGGCGATCCGATCAAGCTCCTCCACGCGTTCCGGCAATGCGTGGGTCTGCCGGTCGGCGACCATCTGCAGTCGGTGCTCGACGCCACGCAAAAAGCGATAGGCGGCGCCAAGGTCATCCGCCGCGTCCGGCGCGAGGCGCCCCGCGCTGACCAGCAGTGTCAGCGCGCCGAGCGTCGCCCGCTCCCGCAGCGCGGGATCGCGACCGCCCCACACGAGTTGGAGAGTCTGTACCAGGAACTCGATTTCCCGGATGCCGCCCTCGCCGAGCTTCACGTCGTGTCCGGCGATGCGCGCCACCGGATCGGCGGACTCCGCCAGCGCGCCGCCTTTGTGGCGGTCGATGCGCTGCTTCATCGCGTCGATATCGGCGACGGCGGCGAAGTCGAGCCCGTGACGCCAGACGAACGGGCGGATCGCCTCGAGGAAGCCCGCGCCGGCGGCGCGATCGCCAGCCACCGGGCGGGCCTTGATCATCGCCGCCCGCTCCCAGTTCTGGCCCATGCTCTCGTAGTAGCTGATGGCACCGGGCAGGGTGACGACCGGCGGGGTCACCGCCGGGTCCGGCCGCAGGCGCAGATCGGTGCGAAAGACATAGCCCTCCGCGTCCCGCGTCTCCATCAGCGCGACCAGGGCACGGCCGAGGCGCGACATGAACCCGCGGGAGGCATCGCCCGCCGTCCGCTCCGTGTATATCCCGACGGCAGGGTCATGGATGAGGATGAGGTCGATATCGCTCGAGTAGTTCAGCTCGCGTGCGCCGAGCTTGCCCATGCCGAGGACGATGAAGCCGCTAGCCGAACACGGATGGTCCGGGTCGGGCAGGACAAGCTCGCCCTGATCATGCGCGGCACGCAGCAGATGGGCCACCGCGAGATCGAGCGTCGCCTCGGCGAGATCGGACAGCGCCGCCGTCACCTGCTCCAGGACCCACATCCCGCCGATATCTGCGACGGCGGCAATCAGCGCGACACCCCGCTTGGCCCGGCGCATCGCCGTCGAAACGACGGCGCGCGGCGCGGTGAACGGGACGGCACGCAAGGCATCGAAGGCGGCCAGCAACGCGGCGTCCGGACCGTTGCCGCCCAGGAAGGCCAGCGATTCGGCTTCGCGCACGGCAAGGTCGGCGAGATAAGGGCTGTTGCCGCCGAGGGCGCGGAGCATGGGCACCGCTTCGGCGGCCCCGACGAGGACACCGGTCTCGGCGATGCGTTCGAGGAGGCGGTCGGCCGCGCCAAGGTCGTGCGGCGCGGGCCAGATCGGCGGGAGAGTAAAGCGGATTCGGGACATTCGCGCGTAGGCTGGCGATGAGACGCGTTGGAGGTCAAGCGGCGCGTACGGCCTGGGCCGTGCTGCGCCGGCTGCTGGCGTTCGCGCTCGGATGCCTGGTGGTCGGCGGTGTCGGCTTCGCGGTGCTGGCCTGGTGGTTGGCGGCGCGGCCGATCGAGATGCCGTGGCTCGCCGCGCGCATCCAGGCGCAGGTCAGCGGGTTGCGGGTCGGCGGCGCTGCGCTCGCGTGGGAAGGGTTTAGCGGGGGATTGGGCTCGCCGATCGACATCAGGCTCGGCGACGTGGCGCTGCGCGTTCCGGCCGATGAATTGGCGGTCGAGGCGCCGCGGGTACAAGTCGTGCTCGAGCTCGGGGCGTTGCTGCGGGGTCGGGTGCGGCCGCGAACCGTGGCCATCGACGACGCCAGCATCGTCGTGGACCCCGGCGGTATGTGGAGGGGCTTCGGCCAATCAGGCGGCGATAATGACCTGTTCAGCGGACTCCGCCGGGTAATCGTGAGAGGCGCGCGGATCGCGCCGGCGGATCATCAGGGCTGGGAGGTGCGCCGCCTGGACGGCGACCTGAACCGGTCGGGGGGCGAAACGGAGGTCAACGCCGATCTGGCGCTGACCGTCGGCGGCGCGGCGACCCACGCGACGCTGCGCGCGACGGAGCCGATGTCGGGGAACGCCACGCTGCGGGTGTCGATGGACGCGCTGCCCTCGGCGGCGATCGCCGCGGTCTGGCCGGCCGCCAAGGACGCGGCCGCGATCTTCGCGGCCCCCGTCACGGCCGAGGCGGAGGTCACGGCCGACGGTCTGCGCCCGTTGACGGCGCGGCTTGACCTCAATGCCGCCGCCGGAACGCTGCGAAGCGGCAACGCGACGGTCCCCGTCCTCAAAGCCCGAATGCTCGCGACCTGGACGCCTGGGCTGGTCACGTTGGAAAATGCGAGCCTCGATCTGCGCCCGCGCGCCGACCAGGCGCCGACGCGGCTGGGCGCGCAAGGCACGACCCGGCTGGCGCCGGACGGCATCACCGGAACGGGGTCGCTGACTCTCGACCGGCTGGCGTTCGACGACCTCGCCGCGTTGTGGCCAAGCGCGGTGGCCAGCGATGCCCGGTCCTGGTTGGTGGAAAATATCACCGCCGGCGTGGCCCATGATGGGCACGTCGCGCTCCGCTTCGCCGCCAAACCCGATGGCTCCGACATCCGGCTGACCGCGGCCAGCGGAACGCTGGGCGGCAGCGACCTGACGGTGCATTGGCTGCGCCCGATCCCCCCGGTGGAGCATGGCGAGGCGACGCTGCGGATTGTCGACCTCGACTCGCTTCGCATGGACATCAAGACAGGCCAGCAATCGGGACGGCTGTCGGTGCAAGGCGGCAGCATGCTGGTGAGCGGATTGACGAAGCCGGACCAGATCGGCGCCATCCGCGTCAGCGTCGCCGGGTCGGTTCCCGACGCGCTCGCCTTGCTCGCGCATCCGCGGCTGCACCTGTTGTCCGCGCATCCGATTCCCTTGGCAAACCCGCGCGGACAGATGATCGCGGATCTCAACGTGCGGCTGCCGCTGTCCGCTCGCGTCACGATGGATCAGGTGACGCTGGAGGCGCACGCGCGCCTGACCGATTTGCATCTTTCCGATGTGGTCGCGGGCCGGGCGCTCGACGACGGCGCCTTCGACCTCATGGCAACCGGGGATGGGCTCACGCTGAATGGGTCGGGACGGCTGGCAAGCATTCCCGCCCAGATCACCAGCGCGCTGGATTTTCGGATGGGACCGCCGACGCAGGTGCAAGAAAGCGCCACTGTCTCGGCCCACACGCAAGCATCCGCCTTGGCCGCCGCCGGGCTGGACACCGGGGGAGTGTTGGCGGGGCCGGTCGATCTGATGACGACATACGCGCGGCACCGGAACGGGGCCTCCGATATCGAGGTGCGGGCGCGTCTCGGCGAGGCGGTACTACGGCTCGCGCGGCTGGGCTGGAGCAAGCCGGCCGGCAATCCAGCGACGGCACATGCCCGCCTCGTGCTGGATGGCGCGGACCGGCTGAGCCGGATCGACGGGATCGACATCGCCGGCGAGGGAATCACGGTCCAAGGCGATGCGGCGCTTGGGCGGGGTGGAAACGTCACGGTAAACCTCGATCGGCTCGTGTTGGGCGGGACAAACGCCACGGGGACGATCCACGTGCTCGACAACGGGCGGACGATCCGCGCGAGCCTGAGCGGACCGCGCCTCGATGTCTCGGGCCGGTTCGCGCACCGATCCGGCGTTACGCGGCCGCCGCCGGCCAAGGTCGCGGATGCGAGCGGGCCGACCTGGGTGGTGGACGCCCAATTTGACACCCTCGCGCTCGCCCGCGGGCGTCTCGCGACCGACCTGCGGCTTCATGCGGAAGGCGGGGCGGACATGATGCAGGCCGCTCGACTTTCGGCACGTACCGGGCCGGGAAAGAAGGTGGAGGTGTCGATCACTCCGAACCCAAGCGGGCGCGTGCTACGGGCGAGTGCGATGGACGGCGGGACGCTGTTGCGCGACCTCGGGGCGACCGACAGCATCCAGGGAGGGCATCTCTCGGTGTCGGCGCGCTATCTCGACCAGCGCTCGGGGCATCCGTTATCGGGCGTGGCGGAGATGGACGATTTCACCGTGCATGGCGCGCCGGTGCTGGCGAAAGTCTTGCAGGCAGTCACGTTGTACGGATTGGTGCAGGCGGTTGAAGGACCGGGGATGCGCTTCAATCATCTCGCAGCACCGTTCGTGTATGCCGACGGCGATCTGGAATTGGATGACGCGCGGGCGTTCAACGCCTCGCTTGGGCTGACGGCCAAGGGACGCATCGACTTCGACCACGAGCGGCTGGATGTCCAGGGCACGATCGTGCCGGCCTATTATGTGAACACCGCGCTGGGGCATCTGCCGCTGATCGGACGGCTATTCAGTCCCGAAAAGGGCGGCGGCGTCTTCGCGGCGCGCTACTCGGCACAGGGAAGCCTCGACGACCCCGCCGTGCGGGTGAACCCATTGAGCGCGCTGACACCGGGATTTCTGCGGGGATTGTTCGGACACTGAACGACCGGAAATATGGTCACATCGGGGGCGCCGACCCTGGATTTGTGCTCATATTGGCCTTCGCAGGCGCAGCATTTGTGCTCACAACAGATTTCGCGGGTGCAGCATTCTTGTACATCTTTCGCGGTTGCGAACAGGATTTGCGGACACAACGAATGGGCTTCAC
Organism: Acetobacteraceae bacterium; assembly: GCA_049591635.1. Taxonomy (GTDB): domain Bacteria; phylum Pseudomonadota; class Alphaproteobacteria; order Acetobacterales; family Acetobacteraceae; genus DATFDN01. Next base: position 7,961 of record JBAWFF010000045.1, on the reverse strand, counting down.
CGCGCCCCCTATCCCACGAGGAGCGGGAGGGGTCATGTGGCGGACGATTGACGCCTTCCGTTTCACATGGAATGACTTTCAGGTCGGCTTGGAGGCCAGCGATGAATGCCCGAGCCCCGCCCGAACATGTGATTGAACAGGGTGTTCCACGTTCATCAACTTGTGATACACAGGCCAGTAATCGGTCGTGTAACGACCAGCCCATCATCTCGAAACGCGGTGCGCCGGGACATGACGTGATGCCAATTCGCCGGCTTGGAGTGTGGCTTTGCTGGCTCGTTCTCGTCGCGCTCGGTGGCTGCCAGCGCACGCCGACCCCGCCTCCCTTCAGAGCCGCCTCCTCTACCCCCTTCCTGAGCTTTCTCGATCCGCAAGGTCCCATCGCGGCCGCGCAGCGTGCGTATTTGATTCACGTGACATTGCTGCTCCTGATCGTGGTGCTGCCGGTTTTGGTGCTGACACCGATCCTGGCTTGGCGCTATCGTTTGAATGGATCGGCGCGCTACAAGCCGAGGTGGTCATTCTACGGTCCCCTTGAATTCGTAGTCTGGGGGATTCCGATCGCCATCGTCATCGTCCTCGGCGTATGGCTGCATCAGAACACGAAGGAACTTGATCCCTACGCACCGCTCACGTCCGCGGCCGGCCCGGCGCTCCGGGTCGAAGTCGTCGGCTACGACTGGAAGTGGCTGTTTATCTACCCGCAGTTCAACATTGCAAGTATCGGCGAACTCGCCTTCCCCGCCGATCGGCCATTGGACATTGTATTGACGTCCGACACGGTGATGCAGTCGTTCCTCATTCCGGCGCTGGGAAGCCAGATCTATGCGATGCCCGGCATGGTCACGAAGCTTCACCTTCTGGCGAATGCCCCTGGCAGCTTTCGCGGCGAGAACACCCAGTACAACGGCACGGGCTTTTATCAGCAGGACTTCACCGCGAAGGCGATGGCGCCCGCCGATTTCGAAGCCTGGACCAAGCGCGTCCAGGCCACGGGCATCCCGTTATCCGAAAAGGCTTATGCCGCGGTCAGCCAAAGGAGCACGCTGAATCAGACCCGCAAGGCGCTCGGCGTGAATTCGGGCCAAGACGATCCGCTCCTCTTCGCCGACGTGTCGTCAAATCTCTTCGACACGGTCGTGCGATCCTTCGCCATGGGTGATTCGGGAGAGATGGGCTCTCCCGGCCAGTCCGCCGCGCACGGGCCCGTGCGCGCCACCGCGGGGCATTAGCCGGCATGTCCATCATGCATATTGTCTTCGGGAGATTGAGCCTCGGCAGTCTGCCGTTCTGGGAGATGTTGCAGCATCCGACCGAGATGAACCTCGTCAATGGCTTCATCGGCACCCTCGCCGCCGCCATCGTCCTCCTTGGCGCCGCGGTCACGGTCCTCCTCATCACTTGGTACGGCAAATGGACGGTACTGTGGTCGGAATGGCTGACCAGTGTCGATCACAAGCGGATCGGCATCATGTATATCATCATTACCTTCGTCATGCTGGCGCGCGCCCTGATCGAGGCGGGCCTCATGCGTACGCAGATGGCCTTCGGCCTGGGAGGCGGCTTTCTCGCCCCCGATCATTTCGGACAGCTTTTCACCACGCACGGCACGATCATGATCCTCTTCATGGCGATGCCGTTCCTCACCGGGCTCATAAACTTTGCCATGCCGCTGCAGATCGGCGCGCGCGACGTCTCCTTCCCAGTGATGAACTCGATCAGCCTCGGGCTTACCGCCGCCGGCGCCATGATCGTCATGATCTCGCTGGTCATCGGTAAATTCTCGACCGGAGGCTGGAGCGGATATCCGCCCTATACCGAGTTGAGCTTCAGTCCGGGCCCTGGTGTCGATTACTGGATATGGGCGCTCACCCTGACGTCGCTCGGTTCGATGCTGACCGGGATCAATTTCGCCGTGACGGTCTACAAGAGGCGAGCGCCGGGGATGCGCTTCCTGCGCATGCCGCTTTTCAGCTGGGCCGCTGTCTGCACCAGCATCATGATGATCTTCGCGATGCCGCCGCTGACGGTCGCCACCTTGCTGCTGGCCCTCGACCGCTATCTCGGCTTCCACTTCTTCACGAACGGCTTCGGCGGAAATTTGATGAACTATATCAATATTTTCTGGCTGTTCGGCCACCCCGAGGTCTACATCGTGATCATACCGGCCTTCGGCGTCTATTCGGAAGTGTTCTCGACGTTCTCGGGCAAGACGCTCTACGGCTATCTCTCGTTGGTACTCGCTATCATGGCGATCGCCGCGCTCTCCTTCACGGTCTGGCTGCACCACTTCTTCACGATGGGCCAAAGCGCCTCGGTCAATACCGTCTTTGGCATCGCGACGATGCTGATCGGCATCCCGACGGGGGTGAAGATCTACGACTGGATGTTGACCATGTTCCGCGGGCGCGTCCGCATCCGCACGCCGCTCCTCTACGCACTGGGTTTCGTCATCCTGTTTGCCCTCGGCGGGATGACGGGCATCCTGCTTGCCCAACCGGGCATAGACTACCAGGTCCACAACACCCAGTTCCTGGTGGCCCATTTCCACAATGTGCTGGTCCCAGGCACGCTCTTCGGCATGCTCGCGGGCTACCATTACTGGTTCCCCAAGGCTTTCGGGTTCAGGCTTGACGAGCGATGGGGTCTGATCGCCGCCGTCTGCTGGATCGTCGGCTTCATGCTCGCGTTCTTTCCGCTCTATGGAGCCGGTCTGCTCGGCTACCCGCGACGCCACGTCGCCTATTTCGATCCGATCTTCCAACCCTACATGATCGTCGCGCTGATCGGCGCCGTCGTCGTGCTCCTAGCGCTGCTCAGCATGGTCATCCAGCTCGTGATCTCGGTACTCAGGCGAGCGGAGTATGCCGTGCCCGCGGGCGATCCCTGGGACGGACGCAGCCTCGAATGGTCGGTCGCCGCGCCTCCGCCGGCATACAACTTCGCCGTCCTGCCCGAGGTGACCTCCATCGACGCGTTCACCCACGCGAAGGAGATGGGGACCGCCTACCGCGCCCCCCTTGAGTATCGCGACATACTAATGCCGAAGAACAGCGCGATGGGCATGATCGTCTGTGTCAGCGGCGGTTGCATGGCCTTTGGGTTGGTCTGGTACATGTGGTGGCTGGTCGTGCTTGGTCTGATCGTGGTGTTTGCCGCGACGCTCGCCCGGGGCTTCGCCCGCGACGTGGAGTTTGTCGTCCCCGCCCGCGAAGTCGCGCAGGCCCACCAGCGCTGGCTCGATATAGTGGCGGCGGCGCAGCCGGTTTCGCGGCAGCGGGAGACCGTGGCCGCCAACGCAGGGCTTGCGGCTCATCCGCTGATGGATGCCGCCGAATGAGGGTGGTCAACCTCAGGCATCCTGGCCTCAATCTCGGGCCCGCGCATCCCGACGCGGACCAGCAGGCCGAGGAGATGGCCTTCGGGTTCTGGGTCTTCCTGATGAGCGACGCCATCGTCTTCGGTGTCCTCTTCGCGACGTACGCGTCGATGCTCAATGCGACGGCAGGGGGCCCAGGACCACACGATCTCTATGACATTCGGAGCGCCTTCGGCGAGACCCTGGCGCTCCTGTCGAGCAGCCTCACCTACGGGATGGCAGTGCTCTCGCTTAAGCATCGTGGGCGTCCCGGTCCGATGCTGATGTGGCTGGGCGTGACGCTGTGCCTGGCGGTGGTCTTCCTCGGGCTCGAAGTCCACGATTTCCTGTCGATGCTGGCCAAGGGCGGCGGCCCGACACGCAGCGGCTTCCTGTCGTCGTTCTTCGCACTCGTCCCGCTGCACGGCCTGCATGTCACCACAGGCTGCATTTGGATGCTCGCCATCATCGGGCAGATCAAGGTCTATGGCGTAGACCGGGACGTGAAGCTTGGGCTCCTGCGGCTCGGCCTGTTCTGGCACTTCCTCGACATCGTATGGATCGGGATCTTCTCGGTCGTCTATCTCGGAGGGCTTGCATGAGCCACGTGGCGTCCGTCCCCACGGAGCAGGAATACAAGCGTGAACTCCATACGTATCTCCTCGGATATGGTCTGGCGCTTGCGTTGACGTTCGTCCCGTTTGGTCTCGTCTACTGGTCGGCGATGACGCCGTCGGGACTTTATCTAACCATCGGCGGGTTCGCGATTGTCCAGGCGATCGTCCATTTCCGCTGCTTCCTGCATATCGATCCGCCCCGGCAGAACATGGACGATCTGAATCTGATCCTGTTTTCAGGCCTCCTGCTGTTCTTCATGATTGGCGGAACGATTTGGATATTGGCGAACCTCGCGAGCCGAATGCACTAGACTGTCCTATTCATGTGCAACCATGTCGGCGATGCCGGGTATGCTTCAGGCTGATCCAAATGTGATCCAGCCGTCACTGCGCCACCAACATGGCTCCCAACCCTCGGCCGCCGAAGACATGGACATGCAAATGCGGCACCTCCATCCCCGAATCCGGGCCCATGTTGGCGAGCAGACGGTAACCCGGCGCCTCTAGTCCCAGCTGCTTCGCGACCTTGCCCACCGCGCGCACGAAACCCGCGATCTCCTCGGCGCTCGCGTGTTCGCTGAAATCCGCCCAGGAGCACCATTTTCCCTTCGGGATCACCAGAACGTGGACCGGCGCTTGCGGGGCGATGTCGTTGAAGGCGAGCGCCCAGGAATCCTCGTAGACCTTCTTGCACGGGATCTCGCCGCGCAGGATGCGGGCGAAGATGTTGGAGTCGTCGTAAGGCGGCAGACCGCTCACCGGCATGGTTCTCTCCCGAGACGGATCAGGGGATTTTCGTCGTCTCCAGCCCGAAGGCAATCGGCAACGCACGGGCGCGGGAGGCCTTCTCGGCGATGCCGCTGACGCCCTCGCGGCGTTTCAGCTCCAGCCAGACCTGCTCGGGATGAACCCCGCTCGCCACCCACAGGACGATCAGGTGATACAGCACGTCGGCACTCTCGGCGATCACCGCGTCGCGATTGCCGGCGACTGCCTCGATCAGGCACTCGACCGATTCCTCGCCGAATTTCTGCGCGACCTTGGTGATCCCGCGCGACAGCAAACGCGACGAGTGACTGATCGCCGGGTCGGCCGCGCGCCGCTCCGTCACCACCGCGAACAGCCGATCCAGCACCGCCGAGCCGGGACCGAGCGCCAGCGGCGCGGACGGTCGGGCAGGCTCCGCGGCCGCCTCCGGCGCGGCCCGCGTGCGGGTCGTGCGGCGCTTGGCGAGCACCTTCTTGGGCTTGCGCTCCTTCCCCGGCTTCGCGCGGGTTCGCTTGGTCGGCTTCTTCTTGACCGATTTCGCCATCCTAGTCCCTAGGCAACCGCACCGGCAGCCCGGCGTCGGCGAGCGCGTGCTTCACCTGGGCCACCGTGAAGGCGCCGAAATGGAACACGCTCGCGGCGAGCAGCCCCGTCGCACCCGCGCGCGCCCCCTGGACGAAATGCTCCAAGCTGCCGACGCCGCCCGAGGCGATCACCGGCACCCGTACCGTCTCGCAAACCGCGGCCAACAGATCGAGGTCGAAACCCCGACCCGTGCCGTCGCGGTCCATGCTGGTCAGCAGGATCTCCCCGGCGCCGAGCCCGGCGACCCGCCGACACCACTCGATCGTGTCGATCCCGGTGCCCCGCCGCCCGCCATGCGTGAACACCTCCCAGCCGGCGCCGGCGCGCTTGGCATCGACGGCGACCACCACGCACTGGCTGCCGAATTTCCGCGCTGCTTCCGCCACCAGTTCGGGGCGCGCGACGGCAGCGGAGTTGATGCTGCACTTGTCGGCGCCCGCCAGCAGCAACCGGCGCATGTCCTCGATCGCGCGGATGCCGCCGCCGACCGTCAGCGGCAGGAACACCCGCGACGCCGTGCGGGCAACCACGTCGAGGATGGTGTCGCGATTCTCGTGGCTCGCGGTGATGTCGAGGAAGCACAACTCGTCGGCGCCCGCCGCGTCATAGATCGCGGCCTGCTCCACCGGATCGCCGGCGTCGCGCAGCGAGACGAAGTTCACGCCCTTGACGACGCGGCCGTCCTTCACGTCCAGGCAGGGGATCACCCGCAGCTTCAGCATCGCGTCTTTTGAGCCGATCAGCGCCGCGTCGCGCAAGTGCCGGCTTACCCCAGCAGCGCGAGCGCCTCGGCGGGGTCGATTCGTCCGTCGTATAACGCCCGCCCGACGATCACCCCTTCGATCCGTGTCCCCGAAGCCGCCTGCTTCAGGGCGCGCAGATCATCGATCCCGCCGACCCCACCGGAGGCGATCACCGGGGTAGACAGGGATTCGGCCAGCGCCACCGTTTGCGCCAGGTTCAACCCGCTCAGCATCCCGTCGCGGGCGATGTCGGTGTAAATGATGGCCGCCGCCCCCGCGTCCTCGACCCGCAGCGCGAGGTCGCGGGCGGGAAGGCGCGTCGTCTCGGCCCAGCCCTCGGTCGCCACCATCCCGTCGCGCGCGTCGATGCCGACCGCGACACGCCCCGGATTGGCGCGGCACGCGGCGCGAACGAGGTCGGGGTCCTTCACGGCGGCGCTCCCCAGGATCACCCGGCGGACGCCCGCCGCGAGCCACGCCTCGATCCCGGCCAGGTCACGGATGCCGCCGCCGAGCTGCACGGGCACCGAAACCGCCGCCAGGATCGCCCGCACCGCCTCGGCATTGACCGGACGGCCGGCGAAGGCGCCGTTCAGATCGACGACGTGCAGCCAGCCGAAGCCCGCCGCCTGCCACGCCCGCGCCTGACCCGCCGGATCGGGCGAATAGACCGTCGCCTCCTCCATCGCGCCCCGGCGCAGGCGAACGCATTGCCCATCCTTGAGGTCGATCGCCGGATAGAGTGTCAACGCCATCAGCGTTTGGCCGCGGGCTTCCCGGCCGGCCGTCCTTGCAGCTGCTTGTAGTAGTAGAAGCCCCGGATCGTCTTGCCGCCGACGCGGGCATAGGTCGGATGCGCGCCCCACCGCGCATAGCCCAGCGACTCGTAGAGCCGAATCGCCGCCGTCTGGGTCTCGCGGACGTCGAGGTTCAGCACCTGATAACCCAGCGCCCGCGCCGCGTCCTCCACCGAAACGGTCAGCAGCCGCGCCATGCCATGCCCGCGCGCATAGGGCGCGATGAAGGCGTGCATCAGGGTCGCGGCGAACGCCTGCGCCTCGTTGTTGCGCGGCGGCCGCACGAGCTGAGCGGAGCCGACGACGCCGCCATCGACGCGGGCGAGGAACAGCGACCGCTCGGGCACCAGCAGCACGCCCCGGTAGTAGGTTTCCAGCGACTGCCGCCCCGGCGGGCTGACCCAGCCGAAGCCGCCGCCGTCGAGGATGGCGGCGTGCGTTGCCTCGCACAGGGCTTGGAGGTCGTCGTCGGTGAACTCCTCCACCCGTTCCACCACTCGCGCCGCGCCCGCCTTGGCGGCCCGTTCGCTCATGGCGTCCAACGGAGGAAATTGCCGAGGATACGCAGACCGACCTCCTGGCTCTTCTCGACATGGAATTGCGTGCCGGCCCGGTTGCCCGACGCCACCAGGGCAATCACCGGGGCGCCGTAGTCGGTTGTGGCGAGCACCTGGGCCGCTTCCGCTTTCGCCAAGGCATAGCCGTGGACGAAATAGACGTGATCGCCCGGCTCAAGCCCGTCGAGGAGGGGATGCGAACCCGGCACGAACTCGAGCGCGTTCCAGCCCATCTGCGGCAAGCGTAGTCCCGGCGGGTCCATCGCGGTGATCTCGCCCTTGATCCAGCCGTAGCCCGGCGTCACCGCGTGCTCCAGCCCGCGCTCGGCCATCAATTGCATCCCGACGCAGATGCCCAGGAACGGCGCGCCCGCATCGGTCGCCTCGGCGATCGCCCGCCACATCCCGGGAACGGCGCGCAGGCCGGCGGCGCAATCGGCGAAGGCGCCTTGGCCGGGCAGCACGATGCGATCGGCGCGTGCGACCCGCTCGGGGTCCGCCGTCACCGTCACCTCGGCGTCGATCCCGCTCCGCTC
>JBAWFF010000044.1:0-2886 GCA_049591635.1 Acetobacteraceae bacterium | reverse complement strand
CGCGTGGTCGGCGCCGCCGATGCCGAGGTCCGGGCGGCGCGGGCGCGCGTCGCGACCCTGGAGCAGGAGCTGGGGCAGGCGCGAACGCAATCGGAGAACCTGGGCGAGGCGCGGATCCCGCTGGGCGCGATGGAACGCGACCTCGAGGCCTCGCGCACCTTGCTGCAAGCGGTACTCGACCGTTTGCAGGAGACGCACCAGCAAGCCGCGGTCGAGAGCGCCGATGCGCGCGCGCTGTCGCTTGCCTTGCCGCCGCCGGAGCCCAGCTTCCCGCGTACCCGCCCGACGCTCGCCGCCGCCGCCGTGTTCGGGCTGCTGTTCGGGGTTCTCGTCGCCTATCTGATGGAGCTGGCCGACACGACGTTGAAAAGCGGCGAGGACGTGCGGGAGTTTCTTGGCGTGCCGTGCCTCGCGCTGATCCCGCGCGTGGGCAAGCGGGCGCTGCGCTGGATGCGGATCGGCGAGTATCCGGCGCACAAGCCGATGACGCCGTTCGCCGAGCAGGTACGCGCCCTTCGCGCCGGCCTGTGGCTGGGGCGCGAGCGCCCTCGCACCATCGCGATCGCGGCCGCCCGCCCGGCCGAGGGGAAGACCACGGTGACGCTGGCGCTCGGGCGCTCCGCAGCGCTGAGCGGGGAGCGCGTAGTGGCGATCGATTGCGACCTGCGCCGTCCGTCGTTCGCGCGCCTGATGGGCGGCGCCGACGCGGACCCGGGGCTGGCCGACATCCTACGCGGCGCCGCCCGGCTGGAGGACGTCCTTCGCAAGGATCACCTGACCGACATGGCCTATATCCCGGCCGGACGCGCCGGGCCGGAGACGCTGGGTTTGTTCATGTCCGAGGGCATGGGCCGGCTGCTGCAAACCCTCCGGCATGACTACGACCTGGTGCTGATGGACGCTCCGCCGGCGCACGCCATGACCGACACCAGGGTCATCGCGCAAATCGCCGACGCCACGGTGCTGTGCGTGCGCTGGCGCGCCACGCCGCGCGCGGTGGTTCAGAACGCGGTCGAACTGCTGGAGACGGCCGGAGCCTCGGTCGTCGGCGTGGCGCTGACCCGGGTGGACGCGCGCGTGCACCGCCGCTCGGGCGCGGCGGACGCCGAGGCGTGCCACCCTCGGTATCGCCGGTACTACCAGCATTAGGATGGCGGGCGCACTGCCGAACCGCCCCCTCCCCCTACCCCCTCCCGCAAGGGGAGGAGGGACTCGACGTTGGGCGCCCCTGCTCCTCGCCGCCGCCCTGTTCGTTTGGCCGGCGATCCTGAATGGCTACCCGCTCGTGTTCTCCGACACCGGCACGTATCTCTCGCAGGCGCTGAACCACTATCTCGGCTGGGACCGGCCGGTCTTCTACAGCTTCTTTCTGCTGCCGCTGCACATGGGTCTGACCACCTGGCCGGTGGTGGCCGCTCAGGCGCTGATCGCCGCTTGGGTCTTGCGCATCGTCTGCCGGACGCTGCTGCAGGCGCGCCCGGGGTGGTGGCTGCTGGTGCCGGCCCTCGTGCTGTCGGTCGCGACGTCGCTACCCTGGCTCGCCGCCCAGCTCATGCCCGACGTCTTCACCGGCCTGCTGATCCTGGCGCTCGCGCTGCTGATCCTGGTGCCGGAACGGCTCGGGTCGAACGCGGCCAAGCTGACCGTTCTGGCCATCTTCGCGATCACCGCGCATCTGTCGCACCTGCCGCTCGCGCTCGCGGTCATCGCGGTCCTCCTGCCGCTGCGGCGGCGGCTGGGCGCTTGGGCGCCGCTGGACGGCCTCGGCGCCGGCCGCGTTCTTGGGGCGCCGCTGGCGGCGGTGGTGGCGCTCGTCGGGGTGAACCTGGTCGGACATGGGACGCCGGCATTGGCGCCCTACGGCAATGTCTTCCTGCTGGCCCGGGTGATCTACGACGGCCCTGGCCGCGACGTGCTCGCCCGCGCCTGCCCACACGCCGGCTGGCGGCTCTGCGTGGCGGGCCACCGGCTGCCGGCGACCGCCGACGACTTCCTGTGGAGCCCGGACAGCCCGCTGAACGAGGCTGGCGAAGGGACGCGCATCCGCGCCGAAGCCAGCCGCGTCGTCGCCGCGGCGCTGCGTGCCGAACCCGGCACCGAGTTGACCGCCGCCTTCGACAACACGATGCGCCAACTCGTGCTGTTCCGCAGCGGCGACGGGCTGCGCGCTTGGCCGGCCACCGTCACGCCGTGGATTCGCCGGGACTTTCCGCGTTTCGAGCAACGCGCCTACGCGGCGTCGCGGCAGAGCGACGGACGCGTGCTGCTACCCTCCTGGCTCGGCGGCCTGCACGTCGCCGCGGGGGCCGCTGGCGTCATCGGCTCGCTCGCCCTCCTGCATGGGCTGCTGCGGCGGCGGAATGCGCTGGCGGGCGTGATCGTCGCGGTGATGGTGGCGCTGCTGGCCAACGCCGCCGTCACCGGAGCGCTCTCCGGCCCGCACGCCCGCTACCAGAGCCGGGTGATGTGGCTGCCGGTCCTGACCGTGATCCTCGCCGCCGCCGCCGATCGCCGGCAATACACGGCCTGGGTTCCGTCCGCCGCGCCCGCATTGATACTGCACGCCGGCCGGGTGACTTGATCCGCACCCGCGGCGTCATCTGGTCGGGCGTCGAGGCACTGGTCTCCGGCGCGTTCTCCCTCGTGTCGGTATTCCTGGTCGCCCGCCTCGTCGGCCCGGCCGAAATGGGTGTCGGCGCCGCCGCGGCCTCCGTGCATATCCTGCTCTGGGTCGGGGTCAGCGCGCTGTTCGCCGACGCGATCGTGCAACGCGCCACCCTGAGCGACGCCGACGCGTCGAGCGCCGTGTGGGCCTCGACCCTCGTCGGCGTGGCCGCCGGATTGGTGCAGTTCGGTGCCGGCTGGCCGCTGCGCGCGGTGCTCGGC
>JBAWFF010000043.1:0-4038 GCA_049591635.1 Acetobacteraceae bacterium | reverse complement strand
TGCCTTCCGCCGGCGCCCGCCTGGAAAGGGATAGGGTTCGGTGGTTAGCCCTCCCAGCGGATGGCCTTTCAAGCAGGCCTCGCATTGAAGTATCCAGACCAATCCATTGTCGTCATGCCCGCGAATGCGGGTATCCACGACTTTGCCGGCGGCCAAGGAAGACGTGGATACCCGCATTCGCGGGCATGACGGTGTTCTTGGTCATCCGCGATACGAAGGAAACCGATTTGGACGCCCTCCCCCCCCGCCCGGCCGGCTTCGCCTATTCACCCATGTTCCCGCTCGGCCCTGACCAGACTCCGTGGCGCCGGCTCGCCATCGCCGGCGTGCGCTCCGTCGCGTGCGAGGGGCAAAGCATTCTCCGCATCGCGCCGGAGGCCCTGACCGAGCTCGCCGTTCAGGCGTTCCACGACGTGTCCCACCTCTTGCGGCCCGGCCACCTGCGTCAGCTCCGCACCATCCTCGACGACCCGGAGGCATCCGACAACGACCGCTTCGTCGCGCTGGATCTGCTCAAGAACGCCAACATCGCCGCTGGCGGCGTGCTGCCGATGTGCCAGGACACCGGCACGGCGATCGTCTTCGGCAAGAAGGGGCAGCGCGTCTGGGTGGACGGCAATGAGGAAGAGGCGCTCGCCTACGGCGTGCATCGCACCTACACCGAGACCAATCTGCGCTATTCGCAGATGGCGCCGCTCACGATGTTCGATGAGGTCAACACCGGCAACAACCTGCCGGTGCAGTTCGACATCGCCGCCGCTCCCGGCGAGGAGCACGCCGACGAATTCCACCTGATGTTCGTCGCCAAGGGCGGCGGCTCGGCCAACAAGAGCTTCCTGTTCCAGGAGACGCGCGCGATCCTTTCGCCGGAGCGGCTGCTCGGGTTCCTGGAGACCAAGATCAAGACGCTGGGCACCTCGGCCTGCCCGCCGTACCACCTCGCCATCGTCATCGGCGGCACCTCGGCCGAAGCGACGCTCAAGACGGTCAAGCTCGCCTCCACCCGCTGGCTCGACACGCTTCCCACCCAAGGCAGCATGGCGGCCAACGCCTTCCGCGACATCGAGATGGAACGGCAGGTTCACGCGTTGACGAGCAGGCTCGGCATCGGCGCGCAGTTCGGCGGCAAGTATTTCTGCCACGACGTCCGGGTGATTCGCCTGCCGCGCCACGGAGCAAGCCTGCCGATCGGCATCGGCGTGTCGTGTTCGGCGGATCGGCAGATTCTCGCCAAGGTGACGCCGGAAGGCGTGTTCCTCGAACAGCTCGAGACCGACCCTGCGCGATACCTGCCGGAGGCGGCCGGGGAGCATGTCGGCAGCGAGTCGATTCCCGTGAACCTCAACCGACCGATGGCGGAGATCTGCCGGCAATTGTCGCAATATCCAGTCAGGACTCGCCTCGCCCTTAGCGGAACGATGGTAGTCGCGCGCGACATCGCCCATGCGAGGCTGAAGGAACTTCTCGATAGCGGCGCCGGCCTGCCGGCTTACATCAAGGACCATCCGGTCTATTACGCCGGCCCCGCGAAGACTCCGGAAGGCTGCGCCACCGGGAGCTTCGGCCCCACCACGGCGGGTCGCATGGATAGCTACGTCGCCGAGTTCCAGAAGCAGGGGGCGTCATTGGTGATGCTCGCCAAGGGCAACCGCTCGCGCGCGGTGCGCGAGGCGTGCAAGGCGAATGGTGGATTCTACCTCGGCAGCGTCGGCGGCGCTGCGGCGAAGCTTGCACAAGACTGCATCCGCAAGGTGGAGGTGCTGGACTATCCCGAGCATGGCATGGAGGCGGTCTGGCGCATCGAGGTGGAGAACTTCCCCGCCTTCATCATTATCGACGACAAAGGCAACGATTTCTACGAGGGGCTCGGCTGATGCGCTTCGCGATCGACCGCATCGACCACCTAGTGCTGAACGTGCGTGACGTGGACAAGACGGCCGCTTGGTACGAGGGCGTGCTGGGAATGCGTCGCGAGACCTTCGGGGAGGATCAGCGTACCGCCCTGCTGTTCGGCGGGCAGAAGATCAACCTCCGGCCGATCTCGGCCGATCCCGATGTATGGGTCACCGGCGCCAACGACGCGCCCGGAGCCGGCGATTTGTGCTTCATCACCGCGATTCCGCCCGATGATGTCGTCGCGCATCTGCGCGTTTGCGGGGTCTCCCTGGTGGAAGGCCCAGTGGCGCGGACCGGCGCGCTCGGGCCGATGCGCTCGGTCTATTGCCGCGATCCGGACGGCAATTTGATCGAGATCGCGACGTACCTGCCCGCCTGATGGAGCGGCGGATCGGCTGGCTGGCGCTGGCGTGTTTCCTGGCGCTGATCCCGCTTGCCAACTGGATGATCTTCCATATCGGCACGGTCTGCCCGCCGGACGGTCCGTGCCTGGTTCCGGTGGCGCCCGGCCTGATGGCGCCGTCCGGCGTGGTGACGGTCGGCGCCGCCCTGGTGCTGCGCGACGTGGTGCAGCGCTGCCTGGGCGCGCGGTGGGGCCTCGCCGCCATACTGGCCGGCACGGCGTTGTCGACCCGGGTCGCACCCGCCTCCCTCGTCGCGGCCTCGGGCGCCGCGTTCCTGCTGAGCGAGTTGGCCGATTTCGCGATCTACACACCGTTGCAACGGCGGCAGCTGGTGCTGGCGGTGGCGGCCTCGGCGGTGGCGGGGCTGTGCGTGGATTCAGTGGTTTTCCTGATGTTCGCGTTCGGCAGCTTGCAGTTTCTCGCTGGGCAGATCGTCGGGAAGCTGTGGGCGGTGCTGGTCAGCATCCCGTTCATCCGGCTGCTCCGCCGGGTCGCCCCGACGCCGGCATGAGGCGCGTGATGTGCGGTGTTGCCGATCGGATGGACCGAGACTAACCTTCCATCCAGGCCCGGCCCTGTCGCATGGGCAGTGGCGGCGGCCCGCAACCTGGGGGAACGTCGATGCAACTCACGCGCTTCCATCTCCGTGCTTTGTTGACCGCCGTCACGGGTCTCTTCACGGTCGCGGCCGCCGGGAGCGCCGCCGCGGTGCCTTACTCGTCTCCGACCCTTCCCCCGCCGGGCGCGGTCTATGCGGCCACAGGGGCCGGCGCCGGATGCTTCGACTTCGCCGGCGTCTGTGTTACGCCGGGGGCGCTCACCGATATCGTGGCGACTTCTTCCACGATCACCCCGTCGGGACAGGACATCGTCGCGAACGCCGATTTCACGACGACGCTCACGACACTTGGAGGCGCTCCGCTCGGGTCCATCCTTCTGACCGGCACGTTCGAGGAGCTTGTGCTGGACCGCACCAGCCCGACCGAGTTGGGCGACTTTTCGACCGAGCTGCTCAACCTCGATCTGACGGGCCCGTTGGCCGGCCACACCGTCATGGTCGGGCTGGATCCCAGCAATCCCTCCACCGGCGGAACCTCCATTGAGCCGGCCGGCAACGGTTTCAATATCACGAGCTTCTTCGACATCTTCGTCGAACTCTCGCTCGACACGTCTCCGCCGCTCACCACCACGCGCGGGCCGGTGACCCTGACACTCATCCCCGAGCCGGCGACGCTCGCGTTGCTGGGTCTGCCGCTTATCGGGCTGCTTGGCCTGCGCCGGCGTCGCGCCAGCGCGTCGTGACGCTGGCTTCCGATGCGGCTTCAGGACCCACGCAGCCTGGAACCGCTCCCGCTCGCATCCCCAGCCAGGCCGTCGGGATATCCCACACGGGTCTTGCCGCGACCGGGGCGTTGGCCATCGGGGCCGTCGCCGTCGGAGCCTTGGCGCTAGGCGCGCTCGCGGTCGGCCGGCTCGCGATCGGCAGCCTGATGCTGCGCGCCGGCCATGTAAGGCGCCTGAGGATCGACGATCTCACCGTCGTGCGGTTGCGGGTGGTCGAGATGTTGAGCGCCGAAGGGGTGATCACCCCGCCGGCATCACGCAGTCTGCCTCAATCGCCCTGGCGTCGGCTGACCCGGCGCTGACCTATGCCCGCGCCCCGCGCCGCCACGGCGACTTGGCGGACGGTTCCACCAGCCGGCGCGTCATGTTCAGCGCGCCGGCAGCGGCCACCACC
>JBAWFF010000042.1:0-17928 GCA_049591635.1 Acetobacteraceae bacterium | reverse complement strand
CTCAGCGCTCAAAGCTCTCGATCCCCTTCAAGATGAGGTACAGGAAGGCGAAGACGACGATCGTCAGGACGACATAGAACCAGTCCGACAGGTACCACACGGTGACTCCTAGTGATGAACCGCTGGTGAGAGTGCTTCTGCGAACGCCTGGAGGCATGCGCAGGCCAACAGCACATCCCTAGTTAACGGTTCTGGGGCGCTGCGTAGAAGCGCCCTTGCAGGACCCATACACCTGCTGCCGGGTTCCTAACAAAACCCATGCGACCGCCAGAAAACCGGCGGCTAGATCTCCGGGGTGTCCGGGATGCCGGCGTGCCGGCGCAGCTGCCAGGAACGCAGCCCGTGACCCAGCTCGTCCATCAGCGCCGACGGCGGGACGGCGAGCACCGGGCACTTGGCGTGCGCCAGGCAGTACCGCGCCACCGACCGGCGGAACACCCGGCCTACCGGCCGGCGGCGGCCGGTACCCACGATGAGCAGG
Organism: Acetobacteraceae bacterium; assembly: GCA_049591635.1. GTDB lineage: Bacteria > Pseudomonadota > Alphaproteobacteria > Acetobacterales > Acetobacteraceae > DATFDN01. The sequence goes on along the minus strand of JBAWFF010000042.1, from coordinate 17,447 downwards.
TCCTCCGGGTGGCTGGCGATGTCGACCAGCACCGCGCCGGTCTCGCCGCGCTCCACGTGCGGCTCGACCTGCAGGTCGGCGGGCATCCCGCCCAGCCCGTCGTCGAACGCGGAGGTGAGCCGCTCCCAGGCGGCGTCCTTCCAGATCTGGCGCAGGTAGGGCGAGGAATGGCGGCGTTCGGCGAGGTCGCCGCCGGGCGGGACCCAGGCGATCACCGGCAGCAGCAGCACGTCCCGCTGCCTGGCCTCGGCCTCCGCGTAGCGAAGCGCCTGCAGGCTCCCTAGAGACCCATGCACGCCAACGACGATCCGACGCACGGTGGGCACCGCAACTCGCCTCCCGAGTGACTCGCGGGCGCCGGGTTCCGGCGCCCCTGACCGGTTACCCATCCATTTAATCTCTACTCGCGCGTAATGGCGCCGCCGCAAACGACCCTCTAACACCGGACCGGCGAAAAAAATCCCCTGATCACGCCGTGTTGTGACCTACCTCACCCTAGGTAGCCACCCCGGTCCGTACCCCGAGTTCGTCGATCCGGGCCAGCATCTCGGCCGGGTCGGCGTAGACCCGGTACGCGCCGGCCCGCTCGAGCTCCTCCCGGCCGTACCCGCCGGCGCGCCACTCGAAGCGTCCGCATCGTCCGACACGAAAATCGGCGTCGGTCCGCCCTGCCTCCGACGGATCATCCGGCGCCCAGAGCGGACGTTCGCTTACCAGCGCGTTGTCGCGCGCACGCCGATAGGGCTGGTTGCCGTGCACGTGCATCGCCCGCTGCTGGTGCAGTAGATGCGTCGCCGCGTCCGGGAACCCGCAGGCGCCGGCGAGCGGCGGGAAGATGTGCGCGTGGGCGTCGATGATGCCGAAATCCACTTGCACCTCCTATCGCATCAGGTTGGGATCGAAGCGGTCGCGCAGACCGTCGCCCAGCATGTTGAAGGCGAGGACCAGCAGCGCGATGGCGATGCCGGGCGCGACGATCACGTGCGGCGCCACCTCGATATACTGCCGGCCGGTCCCCAGCATCGCCCCCCATTCCGGCGCCGGCGGCTGCACGCCGAGGCCGAGAAAGCCGAGCGCCGAGGCGATCAGCACCGCCTGGCCCGCTAGCAGGCTCAGCTGGATGAGGATGACCGAGGCGGCGTTGGGCAGGACATGACGCAGCAGAACCCGCGCGCGCGACATGCCGACGGAGATCGCCGCGCTGACGTAGTCTTCTTCCCGCAGTTCCCGCACGCGGCCGCGGATCAATCGGGCAAGCGGGGGGATCGAGCTTAGGGTGATGGCGACGATCAGGCCGACCGCGTTGGCGCCGACGATCGCGACGATGGCGATGGCGAGCACCATGCCCGGGATCGTCATGAGCAGATCGGCGAAACCGGTGAGGATGCGATCCAACACGCCGGCGAAATAGCCGCTGACGAGGCCGAGCGCGACGCCGGCGATACCGGCCAGCAGGACGGGTACCAGCGCGATCATCATCGTGATACGGGTGCCCACCAGCACGCGGGAGAGGATGTCGCGACCGAGTTCGTCGGTGCCGAACCAATGCGCCAAGCTCGGCGGAGCGAGGAGGGCCAGAAGGTCCTGCGCGGTCGGGTCGTAGGGCGCGATCGCCGGGCCACAGAGGCTGATGGCGGCGAAGATCGACAGCAGGAAGGAGCCTATGGCGAGCGGGCGGCTGATCGGCGCCCGGCGACGCAAGCGTGAGACGACGGCGATCTCAGGCATGACGCAGCCGGGGGTTCACCAGGACGAAGAGGAAATCGACGATCATGTTGATCAGCAGGAACCCGAGGACGAACAATACCGTGATGCCCTGCACCAGCGTGTAGTCCCGATTGCCGATCGCGTTCAGCAGCAGGTCGCCGATGCCCGGCCAGGCGAACAGCCGCTCGATCACCACCGATCCGCCGAGGAGATAGCCGGCCTCCAGCCCGATCGCGGTGATGGTGGGGATCAGCGCGTTGCGAAGGACGTGGCGCCAAAGGGCTTGGCGCATACTGAGGCCCTTGGCGCGGGCGGTGCGGACGTAGTCCTTCCGCATCTCCTCGATCACCAGCCCGCGGGTGAGGCGGGCGATGATCGCGATCAGCCGCGCGGCGAGCGCCAGGGTGGGCATGACGAGCGAGGCGGGTCCGTGCAAGCCGAAGCTGGGCAGCCAATGCAGCCCGACGGAGAACACCGCGATCAGCATCATGCCGAGCCAGAAATTCGGCACCGCGAGGAAGGCGACCACGCCGCCGGAGATGGCCAGGTCGGGCCAGCGGTTTTGCAGCGAGGCCGCGGCGACGCCGGCGGGGATGCCGACCACGATGGTGAGCGCGATGGCGCTGGCGGTCAGCAGCAGCGTCGCCGGAAGCCGGGCGAGGATGTAGGGCAGCGGATTGCCGCGAAAGGTGGTCGAGTAGCCGAAGTCGCCGCGCGCCAAGCCGTCTATGTGGCCGAGATATTGTACCACCAGCGGCCGATCGAGCCCGAGTTGGACACGCACGTTGTCGATCTCCGCCTGCGTCGCGGTGGCGCCGGCGACCATCGTCGCCTCGTCGCCGGGCACCGCCTTGAAGATCAGGAACAGGATGGTCACCACGCCGAAGACGATGAGCGGGATCATCGCCAGACGCGCGAGCAGGCCGCGCGGCATGGGTTGGCGCTACGACACCGTGGCGTGGCGCAAAGAGGTGAACACGATCGGCCAGACCTCCACGTCGCTCACCTGCTTGCGGGTCGCCGTGATGTTCTCGTTGATCTGGAGCCAGATATAGGGATTGTCCTTCCAGATGATCTCTTGCGCCCGGGCCATCGCCGCGCTGCGTTGCGCCGCGCCGGGCGCGGTTCCCGCGGTGGCCAGGAGCTGATCGACCTGTGTGTTCCGGTATCGACACATGTTCCAGACATCGGGGCGCGCGGAATCGTTGGCGTTCGACTTGAACAGCGAGTTCAACTGATAGAGCCCCGACGCGTTCGACGGGTTGAAGCCGAACATCGCGAGATCCCACTTCACGCCCGCCGCGTCCTGACGCAGCGCGTCCCAGTAGGAGCCGCTTTCCACCTGCGTCGTCGCCACGTCCACGCCCACCTGTTTCAGCGCGTTCGCCACCACCTGCGCCACCGCCGCGTCGTTTGGGAACAAGCCGTTGGAGGCATACATCGCGAGCGTGAGCGGCTTGGCGGCGCTGAACCCGGCCTCGGCCAGCAGCGACTTCGCGCGCGCTTGGTCGAAGACCAGCTTGGAGACGGAATGGTAGCCCTCGGTGTTGAAGGCGAGCGGGGAATCGGGCGCGCGGGCGTATCCGAGGAACACCTTCTGGGCGATCAGATCGACGGGAACCGCGAGATTGAGCGCCTGGCGCACCCGTGCGTCCTTCAGCGTGTCGCGCAGCAGGTTGAGCGCGAAGCCGATCGGGCGCAGTCCGGGGCTGGTCAGCACGCTCACGCCCATATCGGTCTTCAGCGATCCAACCAGCGCCACGGGGACGGAATCGATCACGTCGACCGCGCCGGTGCGAAGCGCGCTCAGCCGCGTCGCCGGCTCGGCGATGTAGTGGAAGGTGATACGGTCGGTCGCGGGACGGCCGCCCCAATAGGCGTCGAACGCCTCGACGACGAGTTCCTGTCCCGGGTTGAAGCTGACCATCCGGAACGGACCGGCGCCCACCGGATGATGGGCGATCCCGGTCTCGCCGTACTTCTCCAGCGCGGCCGGCGAGACCATCGCGCAGGAGCCGTGCGCCAGCGAGTTCGGCAGTTGCGCGAACGGCGCCTTCAGATGGATCACGACCGTCGCGGGGTCCGGCACCTCCACGCCGGAGAGCGGGTCCCATAGCGGGCGGTTGGTGGGATTGCGCTTGGCGTCCATCAGCCGCTCGATGTTCACCTTCACGGCGTTGGCGTCGAACGGCGTCCCATCGTGGAACGTCACCTTGCCGCGCAGCTTCAGGGTCGCCGATTTGAGGTCATCCGCCATCGCGATGCTCTCGGCGAGTTCCGGGACGATCTTCATCTCGGCGTCGAAGTCGAGCAGCCGATCGTAGAGGCAGAGCGCCGCCTCGTAGCCGGCGGGATAGCCGGTGAAGCAGCCCTGCGCGGGATCGAGGGTGAGCACCGCGGTGCTCTGTGCGTAGGTGAGGTGCTTTCCGGCGCCGCCAGCCTGGGCGATGGCGCGGAGCGATGGGCCCGCCGCGCCGACCGCGGCGAGGGACGCGAGCAGCGTGCGGCGCATCATCATGGGACAGGCTCCTTGCCGGGAATCCACAGATCGTTCCAGGTGAAGATCGCCGGCGCGCCGCCGGTGTGGACGAACACGAGCACGTCGTCGGCGCGGTAGCGGCCCTCGCGCACATGCGCGATCATGCCGGCCGCCGCCTTGCCGGTGTAGATCGGGTCGAGCACGATGCCCTCGGTGCGGGCGAACAGGCGCACCGCCTCGACGCCGGCCTCGGTCGGGATGCCGTAGCCGGGGCCGACGAAGCCCATATCGTTCAGGATTTCCTTGGGGTCGATGCGCAGGTCGAGGCCGAGCAGCGCGGCGGTTTCGTTGGCGATCGCGGCGGTGCGCGCCGGCACGTCGAACTCGTCGGTCGCGGTGACGCCTTGCATCGCGAAGCCGACATTGGTCAGGCGCTGGCCGAGCACGATGCCGGCCTGGCCCTTGCCGCTGGAGGACATGTAGAGCGCGCTCGGCCGCGTGCCGAGGCGTTGCAACTGATCGAGGATTTCAAGTGTCGTCTCGATGTAGGCGAGCGCCGAGGCGACGTCGAACATCGGGTTGTCGTTGAGGATGTGCGGACGCCCTCCGGCGACACGGCAGGCGGCGGCGAGTTCGTCGAGCTTCGCGCGCTGCGCTTCGACGGTCGGCGCGAAATGCACCTCCGCGCCGAGCAGGTAGTCCACCAGCAAATTGCCTTGGACGACGGCGGGCGCCGCGCCTTGCAGCACCAGGATCGTCTTCAGTCCCAGCTTGTTGCAGGCGCCGACGGTCTGGCGGGCGGAATTCGATTGCAGGTCGAGCCCGACGATGACGGTATCGGGGTCCTCCGCCATCGTGCGCGCCAGACGGAACTCCAAATTGCGAAGCTTGTTGCCGCCGAGGCCGATGCCGGTGAGGTCGTCGCGCTTGACGAAGATGCGCGGGCCGCCCCAGGGGCCTTGGAGCGCGCGGGTGAGGTTCGGCGCCTCCTGCAAGGGCGTCGGGATCAGCGCGATCGGCACGCGCGGGATGCGGGCGATGCGTTCGCGTATCCAGCCATAGTCCTCGTCCACGATCAGCCCTCCGCTTCCAGGCGCGCGATGTCATCATCGCTGAAGCCGAAATGATGCGCCACCTCGTGGATGACGACGTTGCGGACCAGGCGGTAGAGGTCCTCGCCGTTCTCGATCCATTCGAGCAGGATCGCCTCGCGGTAGAGGAAGATCAGGTCGGGGGAGCGGGCGATGTCGTCCACGCTGCGTTCGGGCAGCGGCGTGCCGTGGTAGAGGCCGGTGAGGTCCCAGGGGGATTCGATGCCGAGTTCGTCGAGCGTCGCGTCGTCGGCGACCTCCTCGACCGCGATGCCGACGCCTTCGATATGGCGGGCGAGCGCGGGCGGGATCTCGGCGAGTGCGCGCTCGGCGAGGGATGCGATATCATCGAGGCTCGGCGGGGCGCCGAATTGCGGCTGGGTCATGGCCCGTTTGTCGCCCCTTGGGCGCTTGGGTCAAGGAGGTGGCGTGAGCGAGGTGAGCTTCCCGCAGCGCGCGGCGCTGATCCACCGGGCGGCGGCGCGCCTGTGCGTCCTGCTGGGCTGGGCGCCGCTGCACGAGGTGGCGCTGCCGAACGGCCGGCGGGCCGACATCCTGGCGTTGCGCCCGGACGGCGGATTCGTTTGCATCGAGATCAAATCGGGGATTCGCGACTTCCTGACCGACGCGAAGTGGCCGGAGTATCGGGCGTTCTGCGATGCGCTCTATTTCGCGGTGGACGTGGATTTCCCATGCGAGGTGCTGCCGCAGGAGACGGGGTTGATCGTCGTCGACGGGCTGGAGGCGGAACTGCTGCGACCGGCGCCGAACTTGCCCATCGCCGTGGCGCGACGGCGCGTGTTGCTGCATCGCTTCGCGGTGCTCGCGGCGGGACGGCTGGCGGCGGTGGAGGATCCGGCGGGGGTTGTCGCGGTGCGGATGGCGCTGCGGGCGGAGTAAAGCGGGCTATCGCCTTGCCGCCGCGTGTCGCGCGATGAGCTGATCGGCGACATCATTCAGGTCGTCGCCGACGATCCCCGGCTGCGGGCCAACCCCCAAGAGGTCGTTGCCGACGCGCTTGATCAGCGCCGCTTCCCAGCCGGCCGCCACGGCGCCGAGCGTGTCCCATGTGTGGGACGCGATAAGACAGAGTTGCGAGGGTTGCACCCCAAGCTCCTTCTCGACGTAGGCGTAGGCCCGGGGCGACGGCTTATGGTGCTTCACGCCATCGGCGCTGAAGCGCCGCTCGAACAGGTGGACAATGCCGCCATGTTCAAGCTGCCGCGTCTGCACCTCCAGCAGATTGTCGGTGAGCGTGAACAGCCGGAACCCCGCATCGCGGAGCTTGGCGAGTGCACCCGGCACCTCCCGGTGCGGAGGCATTGTCGAGAACTTGTCCTTAAGCTCTTCCTTGTCGGCGTCGTTGATCTTGATGCCTTGCGTATCGGCCAGCATCTTCATCACGGCGGAACCGATATCGGTGAACGGAACGTAGCAACCGGCCACGGTGAGAGCCGCGGAATACAGGATGAGATTGGCGAACCAGAGGCGCATCGCCCCCTTGTCGCCGAAGATGCGCTGAAAGATCGGTTCCATTGTTTGCAGATCGAGAAGCGTCTCGTTGACATCGAAGACGATCAGGGGCGGAGTGGCCATATCGGTGACCTCCTATCGGACGGCAACCCGTCCACTATCACTGTGTTGGTTACTAGTAAGGTCGCTAAGTCGCCGCAGGTCGGCGGGCCGCTTACGCTCCCCGGAAGTAACTTGTCAACTGGGGCAAGTGATCAGGGTTTTCGAGGATGCGGGTCCGCCCGAAACGTATCTATGGGTCCCATTATTGGTCTCAATGACATTTCAGTCTTGTCAAAGTCCTGCCGTAGGGCGCAGGTTTGGCGGCGGCAACGCTGTGATCTGGCGAACATCGATTGACAAAAGGAACGTAGCCCAAGTCGCCTCGCAAATTCGTTCTTAATTCGGCCGCAGGAGGAGGAAGGTTATGCGTTTTGTCGGAACTTTAGCGGCTTTGGCCGCACTGTCGCTCGCCGCGGTTCCGGCGCATGCGACAAATTTCACCCCCGGCGAGTTCGTCACAGGCAGCCAGGTCGAATGGGGCGAAGATCCGACTCCGACCAACATCGCGGGCATCCTCGAAAGCAAGTTTGACTCGGTGTTCGCCCCGTCGGATCTGCTGGAAGTGGGCATTCCCGGCCCGGCCGGATTCTCCATGATCTTCGACAGCGCCGACGCCGTGACCGCCTATCTGCCGGCGGGCGGCGCCCCCGGCCCGCTTACCGCCGATCTGGACGACCCCATCACATCCGCCTCCGGCTTCTTGGGGGGCAGTGTCGTCACGGCGGCGCTCAACGTCGCCTTCTCCGATGCCGGCCTGCTGGCGCATCCGCCCGGCATCGCGTTCGGCGACCTTCTGTTTCAGAACCTTGGGGCGCTGGTCGGCGATCCCGAGTCCCCCGGCATCGGGCCGGAGATCGCGGAACTCGACGGCATGACAGTGCGCGAAGCCCTGTCGGACGCCGATCAGGTGCTCGGCGGCGCCGCGAGCTCGTTCACGCCGCAGGACATGGCCGAACTCCTGAACCTGACGGAACGTGCCTTCAACACTGGCTTGGTGAGCAATCAGGCCGACATATATCTCGCGCTTCCGGCCTCGACGGCGGTCCCGGAGCCGGCGGCCTGGGCGATGCTGGTCGTCGGCCTCGCGGGCCTTGGGTTTGCGCGCCGTGGGGCGTCGCGGAGGGGCGAGGCCGTCTGAGGGGTCTGTTTGTTCGTCAGTCCGTGCCGACGTCGAGGTCGACGAGCACCCCGAAGTGATCGCTTGCCCAAATGCCGTCGATCGGCTGATCGAAGGCAAGCGCGGCGGATCGTCGCGAGCGCCCGCCGGGCTTGGCGCGCCTCGGGACATGACTATCTACCTTGTGGGCTGCCTCCGATGCTGCGATCGCCACGCAGGCCAGTCTACAAGCTCCGAAGCCTCAAGCTTCAGCTGCTCGCCGACGCCGAGCTTCTCCGTGAAGATTACCAGATTGAGTTCCGTGCTTCGCGCGCTCGGCACAATCAATCCGTCAAAATCGAGAAAGAAGGCGGCGGCCGCAATCGCCTGGGTGACGGAGTAGTCAAAGCTGGCGTAACGCCTGACGTCCACCCCCAATGTCGATAGGCTGCCCACGTCGGCGAAACGAAGCGAGTTGTTTGTTCGAGCCGTGATCCGGTGGAGTTCGTGCTCGAGGCGACTAGGCCACATCGGCTCCAATGAGAGTCGGTAGCCAATTTCGGCGAGAGCGCCCGACCGCGCGAGGCTGGTGTAGAGCACTTCGAACTCGTCGGGCGGACTCCAACGACCGCCCGCGGTCGATCCCCGCAGTGCATCGCGGCCCTTCGTTGTCACCCGCCAGGTCTCGCCGCTGAACGCCTCGGAAGAATGCGACTCAAGGGCGTCCAGCAGTTCTCGATCATGCTGGCGAGAGAGCCCGCCCGCTGTCACGTGAAGGTGGCATCGGACAGGCTATCAATCACAGCCAAGACGCGATCCGCGCCGCCAGCATGGATCAGGTCGATGGCTCGTGCACCGTCCAACAGTGGGTGGCGCGAGTACAGCCATAGGCGGGTTTCCTCAGGGCTGTAGAACTCCGCCAAACGATCAACGATGTAGCGCAGGTCGGAGATGACGAGCTGCGTCTTGGGCTGCGGCGCGGCCTTCCCGGCAGCCCACCGCGAAACTGTCGCCTGTGAGACATGAGTGATATTGGCGAGATCCGACCCCTTGAGCCCGCCGCGTGTGCGCAGATACTCGACCAAGCGGGCGACCGCGCCGCTCATGGTGCGGCGCCGAAGACTATGCGACCAAAGCCGAGACGAGCAGCCGCACGCAACGCTTCGAGCTTGTGGTGGCCGGTATGGCCGACGCGAAGAAAGCCGGCGAGCCGGGGGCTCGTTGGATGAAGGATGTGGACGTTTGAAGGGGTCATGGCCGAGAACTCGCGTCTCCGTTTCACGAGATGGTCCTAGTGAAAGGCTTTTGCAAGCGCCACCGACATCGGTCCTGAGATCGCGGAGCTCGACGGCAGTTCCGTGCGCGAAGTCCTGTCCGAGGGCAGATCGCGGCGGTGGCGTGCATCGAGGTCGGCGATCGCGGCGGCCTGGCGCTCGCGCGCCGCCTCGGCGGAGGGGCGCCACGCCGCGGTTGCGGCGATGAACAGCATCTCCCCCAATCCGGGCAGGGTGACGACGGCGGCCAGAGTCGCCCACGGCACGTCGGCGGCTCCCGCCACCCTGAGATCGAGCGCTTCGACCGCCCGATGCTCCCAGCGGGTTGCCAGCGCGCTGCCGCGCGTAGCGCTCGGCGAAAGGCGGCGTGAATGCCTGCATCTCGGATTGATGCGTCGCCTGAAGACCCCGGCCGTCGAGTAAGCGGTCGAGCGTTATGCCCTTGGGAGACCGGATCACCTCCTGTAAAGCGATAAGGTCGGGATCGAGTGTGTGCAGCGCGCGATTGATGATGTCCGGCCGGCGCGGATCGCCTTCAGTGTTCCAGTGTTGAGCGTCAGGAACCTTACGCGCATTTCTCTGGCCTTTCGACAAAGGAGGGCGGGTAGAACGCGCCACCTCCCTCGAAGCTTCGCGGTCGGTAGGCCGCCGCAGGCTGGGCATTTCTGGCAGAGACGTAAAGAGGGTTAGAGCCTGACATTCGCAGGGCGCTGTACACCGGCTCAGGTCGACATTTTGGCAGCTTTGGTCCGCCGCCGCCTGTGACTGCGCTTGGCCAAAAATAGTCGGTCGGTTCCCCGATCCGAGCAGCAAAAAGCGGCCACTAAAGCAGAGCCCGACTGGTCGCCCCTCGGCCACGCCGAGTTCCCTTGCCGGGGAGGGACCCTGTCACGCCATCTTGCGCGCCCAACTGGACACTTCGCACCTCTGCGCTGACAACTGGAGCCGAGACGAGTTGCGCTACGTCCTCCGAGATCGCTGACACTCGGGTGTTCCGCCTACCTGTCCGAGACCTACCGCGTATTGCAGGAAACGGGGATTACTGACACAGCAACTATCCCACTCTCGGTCTCGTACTGGACGATTCTGCTGAACAATGAGGCCCTGGCCTGAAAGGCGCCTATGCTCACGTCGCTCCACTTGCAGAACTTCAAGTCCTGGGTAGATACCGGGCACATTCGCTTGGCCCCGCTGACCGTCATCTTCGGCGGCAACAGCGCGGGCAAGAGCAGCCTCGGGCATCTCCTGCTCGCATTGAAGCAGACGGCGCTTTCGACAGACCGCAAGCGCGCGCTCAACCTCGGTGATGCAAGCACCCTCATAGATCTTGGTACTTTTGTGGACTGCCTGCACGGCCACGATCTCAGTCGCAAGCTTAAATTTGAGTTCGGGTGGACACTGCAAAAGCAATTGGAAGTGCGCGATGCCCTGCATCCGGCCACCCGTTATACTGGAGACAACTTGTCGTTGCAGGCCACGATTTCGGCTGAGCCCCGGACGGAACAGCCCCGGACGGAACAACTCAGATATGTTCTGTCGAAGGATGGAGAGACTCGGCTTGCGGTTGATGTGACCTCCACCCGATCCGGGTTCAACCTCGAGGCGCATCCGCTACCCCTCGTCCGCTCGCAAGGACGGGCGTGGCCGATTGAGGAACCAGAGAAGTTCTACCGCCTCTCGGAAACCAGCTTGGCGCGCTTTCAGAATGCTGGGTTCCTTACGGTGTTCGCCCTAGAAACGGAACGCGTTCTTCGCGGCCTTGCGTTTCTTGGCCCGCTTCGGGAGGCACCAAGGCGCATGTATCAGTGGTCTGGCGACACGCCCGAGGATGTGGGTCAGATGGGGCAGTTCGCTGTGCCCGCCCTGCTGGCTGCGGAAAGCGAAGGGCGGCGGCTGAATATGCTCGCCAAACAGCGAACTCAGAGCTTTTCCGAGTTCATTGCGGGCCAATTGCAAAGGTTGGGAGTCATCCATAGCTTTGCGGTGAAGCCGGTCGCTGCGGGCCGGAAGGACTACGAGGTCCTGCTGAAGACCGGGCGGGATGGGGCGGAGGTGAAAATCACCGATGTCGGCGTCGGCGTTTCGCAGGTGCTGCCAGCCGTTGTCCAGGCTTTCTACTGCTCGCCATATTCGACGGTGTGGATGGAGCAGCCAGAAATCCACCTGCATCCACAGGTCCAGGCAGAGCTTGCTGACGTCTTCATTTCAGCAATCCATGCCCGGGAGAATGGCACCGAGCGCAAAATACAGCTTGTGATTGAGAGCCATTCCGAGCATTTCCTCAACCGTCTGCAACGCCGGATCGCAGAGGAGGAGCTGCGAGCCGAAGAAGTCGCAATATATTTTGCAAGCCGCCAAAGCGATGAGACCCGGCTGGAGCCGCTCCGTCTGACCGAGTATGGTGATATCGAGAACTGGCCGGCTAACTTCTTTGGCGACGACATGGCGGACCTCACGGGCCGCACAGTTGCTGCCGCGCGGCGCCGCCGCCGCAGCGCAGAGGCATGAGCTGCACAGTCGTTGACACCAACGTTGTCCTGGTTGCGAACGGGCAGCACACCGGTGTCTCCCAAGACTGCGTCGCTACCTGCGCCGTTAGGTTGCAGAATATCATGCGTGCAGGGCGGGTGGTGTTGGACGATGACTTTTTGATCTTGAGGGAATATCAGAACAAGACGACGCCCAAGACAGGCAATAGGGCGGGTGATGCGTTTGTACGATGGGTGCTGCGGAACAGAATGAACGCCTCACGCGTCGATTGCGTTGTCTTGGCAGCCCATGATGTGCGGGGATTCGAAAGCTTTCCCGACGATGAGGCGCTGTCGAACTTCGACGCACCCGATCGGAAGTTCGTCGCGGTCGCACGCGTCCACCCTAATGCGCCAACAATCCTGCAAGCTGCTGACTCCAAGTGGCTGGACTGGGCGGGGCCGCTAGGGACGCATGGGGTGATAGTCGATTTCCTTTGCCCAGATGACATCGCTCGATTTCGGGCCAATAAGGCCAGCGAATGAGCAGCTTCTTCCGTTATCCGCACACGCCGCACCTCGCCTGGCTTGGCGCGACACCGCCCAGGGACGACAAGGTGCTCTCGTCGGCGGAAGCGGGCGCGCTTCTAGCAGGAAGCGTTGCCGTCGAGGAGAAGTTGGACGGGGCCAACCTAGGAATCTCGCTCCGTGATGATGGGCAGCTCCAGTTCCAGAACCGGGGGCAATACCTTCGTTCGCCCTATACTAGGCAGTTCGCAAGGCTGAACGCTTGGACGGGACAGCACGGCCACGCCGTCCGCTCATTCCTCAAGCCGAGTCAAATCCTATTCGGCGAATGGCTGGCCGCGCGTCACACCGTTCTCTACGGTAACCTCCCCGATTGGTTCGTCGCGTTCGATGTCTATGACCAGATGGTGGGACGGTTCTGGTGCACCACCCGCCGGAACGCGTTCGCAGAGCGGCTTGGCCTGCCCGTGGCGCCGTCCTTGTTCCACGGCCAGACAAGTCTTACCGCGCTCACTGCGCTTGTCACCGAGAGCACCAGCCGGTTCGGAGCGGTCGCCCTGGAGGGCCTGATCGTCCGCCGAGATGACGAGCAGTTCAATCTACTGCGGGCCAAGCTCGTCCGGCCAAGCTTCGTTCAGGGCATTGACGGTCATTGGCGGCACAGGCAAGTGGAGTGGAATAGGGTTGGCTCTACCTGACTCCAGGGGACCAAGCTCGCTTCGTTGTCTGCTCGTGGGCGTAGACGGCGAAGCCGAAGCGACTTCGGGGGCGGACGAGTCCGCGCGTGGCGGCCCTTCACCCGAAGCAAATTGGCCTCCCGCCCACCGGTTCACCTGCGCAGCCAGCCCTAGACAACCCCGCTCCCGCGCAGCCGGGCCACGCTGTCGGCGTCCAGCCCGCACAGCTCCGCCAGCACATCGGCCGAATGCTCGCCGAGCAATGGCGGCCGGGTCACTTCCACCGGCGAGTCGGACAGCTTTATCGGGCAGCCGACCGTCTGGTACGTCCCCCGCGTCGGGTAATCGACATCGACGATCATCCCGCGCTCCCGCAGATGCGGGTCGGCCAGCACCTCCCCCGTGTCCTGGCACGCTCCGCTCGGCACGCCCGCCTCGCCGAGGATCCGCATCACCTCGTGCTTGCTCCGCTGCTTCGTCCAATCGGTCACGATCGCTTCCAGGGACGCGCGGTTTTCCCACCGCGCGTCGGCGGTAGCGAAGCGGGGATCGTCGCCGAGGGCGGGCAGACCCATCGCGGTGACCAGCGGTTTCCACATCTGCGGCTGGGCGAAGATGTAGACGTAGTCGTTCGGACCACCCGGCGCGCAGGGGAACGTCGTGCCCGGAACCGTCCGCCCCAACTGGTTGCCGACGCGCGGCGGCGGATGGCCGTAGCGCTGATGGTCGCGCAGGCTGACGCGGATCAGATTGACCACGGCATCCTGCATGGAGACCTCGACGTGCTGGCCCTTGCCGGTAGCGTGGCGCTGCTGGAGCGCGGCCAGGATGCCGATCGCCATGTGCATCCCGGTGCCGGAATCGCCGATCGCGGGAAAGACATAGGTCGGCGGGTTCTCCGGAAAGCCGGTCACCGCCATCGCGCCGCCCATCGCCTGGGCGATCGGCTCGAAACTCTTGTAGCCGCTATAGGGACCGTAGGTGCCAAAACCCTTGATCGTGGCGTAGACCAGCCGCGGATTGATCTTGGCCAGCGCCGCATAACCGAGACCGAGCCGGTCCAGCGCGCCGGGGCCGAAATTCTCCAGCAGCACGTCCGATTGGCCGATGACCTCGCGGAACAGCGCCTTGCCTTCCTCGGTCTTCAGATTGAGCGTCAGGCTGCGCTTGATGGCGTTGAGGATCAGGAAGAACAGGCTGTCGCTGTCGGGCTTGTCGCGCAGGTTGACGCGGGCGACGTCGCCGCCCTTGGGGTCCTCCAGCTTGATCACGTCGGCGCCGAGGAACCCGAGGATTTGCGCGCAGGCGGGACCCGCTTGGTTGTGCGTCATGTCGATGACGCGGATGCCGGCGAGTGCCTGGGTCATTCCTGGTCCCTTTCGTTTGTTAGTATCCCGGCGCGGACGGGAGGGGGGCGCGTCGTGTCTACAAATCCTGTTCGCAACTGCGAAAGATGTCCCCAATTGCTGCACCTGCGAAGGGCATTATGTCTACAAATGCTGCACCTGCGAATGCCAATATGAGCACAAATCCGGGCGCGGCGCGGCCGGTGTGACCACATTTCCGGGGTCACGACCTGATGCGCGCGAGGGTCGCCGACGTGGACTCCCCCGGCATGATCTCCGCCAGCATCACCTTGCCGCCCCAACCCTGGACCAGGTCGGCGCCGACCACCTCGTCCTCCCGGTAGTCGGCGCCCTTGACCAGCAGATCGGGCCGCAACTCGCGGATCAGGGCCTCGGGGGTGTCGTCATCGAAGATGCAGACCAGGTCGACGGTCGCGAGGCTGGCCAGGACGGCGGCCCGGGCCGCCTCCGGCTGCACCGGCCGCGTCGCCCCCTTCAAGCGGCGGATGCTGGCGTCGCTGTTCAGGCCGACGATCAGGCGGTCGCACCCGGCGCGGGCCTGCTCCAGCAGGTGGACGTGGCCAGGGTGGACGATGTCAAAGCAGCCGTTGGTAAAGCCGATCCGCCAGCCCCGCTGGCGCCACCGGGCCACCTGCTCGCTTGCCTCCTCCATCGTGACGACCTTGCGGAGCGCGCCCTGTTGCGGGCCGAGGGCGGTCAGCATGTCGGCCGGGCGGGCGACCGCGGTTCCGACCTTGCCGACGACGATGCCGGCGGCGATGTTGGCGAGCCGGGCGGCGACCGGCAGATCGAGCCCGGCGGCGAGCCCGCAGGCGAGCGTGGCGGCGACCGTGTCGCCGGCGCCGGAGACGTCGTAGACCTCCGCCGCCTCGGCCGGCAAGTGGAGGACGCAATCGGGCGCCACCAGCGTCATCCCGTCCTCGGCGCGGGTCACCAGGACGGCGCCGAAGCCGTGGCGCTCGCGCAAGGCGGCGGCGGCGGCGACGATCGCCGCCTCGGTGTCGGTCGGCATCCCGGTCGCCTCGGCCAGCTCCTTGCGGTTCGGGGTGATGACGTCGGCGCCGGCATAGGGGGCGTAGTCCGGTCCCTTGGGATCGACGATGATCCGCCGACCCGCGGCGCGGGCCGCGGCGACGAGTTGCGCGGGCAGCCCGGGGGCGAGCAGCCCCTTGCGGTAGTCCGACAGGACGGTGACGCTGGTCGCGGCCATCGCGTCACGCGCGATCCGCATGATGCGCTCGGCCAGGCGGCCGTCGATCGCCTCCGTCTGCTCGCGGTCGGCGCGCAGCAGCTGCTGGCCGGCGGCGATGTAGCGGGTCTTGACCGTGGTCGTGCGCCCGCCCTCGACCAGCAGCCACGGCTCGACGTTGGGCTGCCCGCCGATCAGTCCGGTGAGGTCCGAGCCCGCCTGGTCGTCGCCGACGACCGAGATGAAGGCGACGGCGGCGCCGAGGGCGGTCATGTTGCGGACCACGTTGCCGGCCCCGCCCGGGACCGCGACCTCGCGTTCCTCGCGCAGGATCGCGACCGGCGCCTCGGGGCTGACCCGGGAGACCGCGCCATAGACGTAGCGGTCGAGCATGACGTCGCCGATGACCAGCGCGCTGGCATTGGCGAGCCGGCGGACGGCGTCGGCGAGGTCGATCGGGAAGCCGGACGGCGGGGTGACACTGGTCATTCCGAACGCCCTAGCAACAGCGAGGCCCCATATTCAAGCGACGCGTGCACGTCAGGCGCTGATAAAGCCAACTCGGTCGGCTTCGAGAACGACGCCGGTGAGAGCACCGCCCATGACCGCCCCGGTGTCGATGCCGATCCGGTTGGGGCGGAGAACCGGGGCGGGGACGGGCGTGTGGCCATGCACGACCACGGCCTCGAACGCGGTGTCGGTGGACAGGAACGGCTCGCGGATCCACAGCAGGTCCTCGCGGGCCTGCTGGGCGATGAGGAGTCCCGGGCGCAGGCCGGCGTGGACGAACACATAGCCCCCGGCGCGGTGGGTCACGGCAAGCGCCCGGAGGAAGCCGACGCGGTCGGCCGGCAGGCAGGCGGCCCAGGCGGCGGGGTCGTCGGTGTCGCCCAGGCCGAAGCTCCGCAGCGTCGCCTCCCCACCATTGGCGAGCCAAAGGCGTGCCGCGGCGGGTGTGCGGAGCGTGACGGCGTCGAGCATCATCGCCTCGTGGTTGCCCAGGAGGTTCACCACGGTGCCGACGCCCGGCGGGGGCGGCGCGGCGGCGAGCCGGTCGAGCACCCCGGCGCTGTCCGGCCCACGATCGACGTAGTCGCCGATATGGACCAGAGTGACCGAGGCGGCGGGCCGGCGGGCGATGTCCTCGGCGATGGCGCCATGCATCGCGCGCAGCCGCTCGAGGCAGCCGTGCACGTCGCCGACCGCATAGACCCGCTCGCCGTCCGGCAGCGTGGCGGGGGCGCGGGCGAAGGCGATCATGCGGCCCTCCGTGCGAGGCTTGGCCGCGGGTCGCCGGCCATGCTAGGGACGGCTGTCCCGCGTGGGGGATAGTTTAGCGGTAGAACTCCCGGCTCTGACCCGGGCAGCCTTGGTTCGAATCCAGGTCCCCCAGCCAAGACGCTTCTAGGCGCGCTGCACGAGTTCGATCTTGTAGCCGTCCGGGTCCTCGACGAAGGCGATGACCGTGGTGCCGAATTTCACCGGCCCCGCCTCGCGCGTCACCTTGCCGCCGCCCTTGCGGACCTTCTCGCAGGTGCCCGCCACATCCGGCACGCCGATCGCGAGGTGGCCGAACGCGGTGCCCTGCTCGTAGCGCTCGGTTCCGTAATTGTAGGTCAGCTCGACGACCGCCGTGCTGTCCTCGTCGCCATAGCCGACGAAGGCGAGCGTGTACTTGCCGTCCGGGACGTCGCGGCGGCGCAGCTCCTTCATGCCGAGGAGCTTGGTATAGAAATCGACGCTGCGCTGAAGATCGCCCACGCGAAGCATCGTGTGGAGAAATCGGCTCATGCGGTGTTCCCTTTCATGTCGAAGCCAGAGGGGTCGAGGCCGTCGGGGTCGAGGCCCAGCAGAAACAGTCCGGCCGCATCCGCGGCGGCCACGGCGGCTGCGCGATCGGCCAGCATCACGCCTTGGGCCTCGAAGGCAATCCCCCGCAGCCCGGCGCCGGCGGCGGCGAGCACCGTGCCGGCGCCGATCGTCGGCAGATCGGCGC